>NZ_ALOW01000030.1:0-142796 GCF_000292385.1 Acinetobacter sp. GG2 | reverse complement strand
TGGCGCAGCGGACGGGGCTCGAACCCGCGACCCCCGGCGTGACAGGCCGGTATTCTAACCAACTGAACTACCGCTGCACTTTCACAATATCGCAATTGTGGGGTAAACGATGTTAAGTCTTAAGTGGCGCAGCGGACGGGGCTCGAACCCGCGACCCCCGGCGTGACAGGCCGGTATTCTAACCAACTGAACTACCGCTGCACTTGAGAGCTTAACGTAAAGGCTTGGTGGGCGCTGACGGGATCGAACCGCCGACATTCTGCTTGTAAGGCAGACGCTCTACCAACTGAGCTAAGCGCCCTTAACGTCTTCATCGTTTGTGAGGTGCATTATAGAGAATCTTTAACAGGTGTCAAACGCTTTTCGACAACTTTTCAAAAAAATGCGAATGAATGATTAAAAATAAGTCATTATTAAGTAAAAAACAATTTTTTGTATTTTATTTAAGCACTTATTTTAATATTTTGATCATTCGACGAATAAAACACGAATATTTAAAATCATAATTTAGATTAAAGATTGTTCAGACAAGTAAACAAGAGCGTCTTCAGGGACTAAATCAAACAATTCAATGATTTCTTCATTACGCATTCGAATACATCCATGCGACATTGGAATGCCCATTGGTTCTTTGTCCGGTGTCCCATGAATATAAATATAACGTTGCATGGTGTCGTGGCCTTCCCCTTTATTAAAGCCTTCTTCTAAACCATCTAACCAAAGAATACGTGACAGTATCCAATCTCGCTCTGGGAATTGTGCGGCAAGTTCACTGCTATAAACTTCACCAGTTGGGTTACGTGCAATAAAAACTGCATTCTTAGGCGCTTGCATACCAATTTTTTTGGCAACCCGATGCCATCCACGTGGAGTTTTCCCAGTATTTTCTTGTTCCCCTATTCCATTCTTACCTGTAGAAACTACATAAAACTTATTATGCTTAGGAAGGTCTAAAGTTTGGTTTGCTAAATCGATAAGAATATCTGCATCTTCAAGTTTAAATTGGGACATGGAATTTCTTCTCTTATGTGAACTCAACTCTATTTTGAGCTTTAATAAAAATTAATGGGAAACTTGTCTTACATCGCAAGTAAAAGATTATTAATCCTCTTTTATCTACGCGCAGTTTCACTGCTTGTCTTGAGCCAAAATTAAAAGATTATCAATCTTTTAATTTTGGCTCAGGGCGTAGCCATAGCCAAATTGCAACAACGAGCATGGTAGTATCGGTGAAAACTTTCACCCAAAATGGCGCAGAGGTAAAAAGCATTAAAATACCGCTTAAGGTCATCATAATGCTTGCGATCCATTTTGCCTTACGTGGTACTGTGCCATTTGCTCGCCAGTCACGTAGAGTTGGCCCATATTTCGGGTGATTTAACAACCATGCATCCATCTGAGGCCAACCTTTTGAGGCAGCCCAAGCAGCCAGAATAAGAAACACTGTTGTCGGCATGCCCGGTAAAATTGCTCCAATAATACCAAGCGTGATAAAAATCACGACCAGAGTTCGCCAAAACAATGTTCGCATATATAAACCTTAAGCTATTGTTGATCGTAGTATAAAGTGTTTTTCTGGTATTGTTTTGTTGATCAACCATGAAATTGGGATGAATTATTTCGAGTACTAAACGTATGAATATTGCCTCAGTTAAAACATCCTATTTTGAACCATGGTTACAGTTTAATCATCCAATGGTAAGACAATTAGCATTTACCATTGCTAGCCCTAATTTACTTTGCCATCTTCCTCAAAGTCTCGCTATTCAGCATAGCTTTCAACTACATTCTGATCCGACTTGGAGACAGCATTTTCAAAACTATCTACCACGTTTGCAACAACTAAATGAGTCTCCTGAACCTTTACTCCTGTTTATGTCTCGCCTTAAAAGCACGCGTTTAGGTTTACGTTTTGAGAACTTACTTTGGTTTTGGTTACAGGAAGACCAATATCATTCCTATCAATTATTAGGCCATAGTATTCAAAAAATTGAGGGGGCTAAGACGTTAGGTGAACTCGATTTTTTGGTTTTAAATAAAGAAACTCAACAAATTGAGCATTGGGAAGTTGCTCTAAAATATTATTTGGGCGAAGGACAATTAAATTTGGAACAATGGATTGGCCTAAATAGAGAAGATACTTTGAGTACAAAGCTTTATCACTTCACTGATAAGCAATTTCAATTTTCAGAAGCTTTAGATTTTAACATTCAACAACGTTTTGCTGTTCTTAAAGGTCAGCTTTATCTACCCCTAAATTTAGCTCAAGAGCAACCTATTCCGGACTGGATCAATTCAAACCGTCGTCTCGGATATTGGGGCACAAATATTCCTGACTCTAAATTTTATCGTCTAGAAAGGCATGAATGGCTTTGCCCTAATAAACAGGTAAGCTCAAATACGGCTTATTGGTGGACTGATGGCTTATATTGCAAAAATAACGAAGACACCCAGTTTTATATGTTCAGACATCCTTCACTATTAAGCCTAGGCCATGTTGGCAACGAAAAAATGCCACTTTACAAGTAGGTATAGACTTCTAGAAACAATTTATAACGTTTTTACTATTAAATAGTCATGTTTCTTTTTACGTTTGTTTTTTAATCTAAATTTACTTCATTATTAAATTTAAACGGAGAAAATGATGAAAAAAGTTTTAGTCGCGTCTGTAATGATTGCATTTGTATTAACTGGCTGTAATACGTTCAAGGGTTTTGGTAAAGATGTCTCTAAAGCTGGTGATGCCGTAACAAATACTGCTGAAAAAACACAAGATAAAATGTAAGTTATGCACAGCTTCGAAAAACCTTATCGCTTCGATAAGGTTTTTTTATTTTTAAATACCCAACCTTCAGAGATTCGCCTATTATATCGGACTATATTTCCCCTACTCAGCATGCAATTTCCGGTATGAACCACTCAGACACTCTCTCGCTTAGCTTAGAACTTTTACAACAGCCTTCTGTTACTCCTATTGACCATACTTGCCAAACCATTATGGCTGATCGCCTAGCGAAAGCTGGCTTTCATATTGAACCAATGCGTTTTGGGGATGTTGATAATTTATGGGCTCGTCGTGGAACTGAAGGTCCTGTGTTTTGTTTTGCTGGACATACCGATGTTGTTCCAACAGGTCGTTTAGAAGCATGGAATTCAGACCCATTTGCACCAGAAATTCGTGACGGCAAATTATATGGTCGTGGTTCAGCTGATATGAAAACTGCGTTAGCAGCAATGGTGGTCGCATCTGAACGCTTTGTAGCAAAGCATCCAAATCATAAAGGTTCAATTGCTTTTTTAATTACTTCAGATGAAGAAGGCCCTGCTGTTAACGGTACAGTTAAAGTTATTGAAACACTTGAAGAGCGTAATGAAAAAATTACATGGTGTTTGGTCGGTGAGCCATCAAGCACAAGTAAATTAGGTGATATTGTTAAGAATGGTCGCCGAGGTTCCTTAAATGGCGTATTGCATGTTCATGGTAAACAAGGTCATGTGGCGTATCCTCACCTAGCACGTAACCCAATTCATCAAGCTTCAGCGCCCTTAGCAGAGTTATGCCAAACTGTTTGGGACAATGGAAATGAATACTTTCCTGCAACTTCATTCCAAATTTCAAATATTCACTCAGGCACTGGTGCAACTAACGTTATTCCGGGTACTTTAGAAGTGACTTTCAATTTCCGTTACTCAACAGAAGTTACAGCTGAACAGCTTAAGCAACGTGTGCATGAAATTTTAGATAAGCATGGTTTGCAATATGAGATTGACTGGAATTTATCTGGCCTGCCATTTTTGACACCAGTAGGTGAATTAGTTAACGCTGCTCAAACTGCTATTTTAAATGTAACTGGTACTGAGACTGAGCTATCTACTAGTGGTGGTACATCTGATGGGCGTTTCATTGCTCCAACAGGCGCACAAGTTTTAGAACTGGGTGTACTTAACGCTACTATTCATCAAATTAATGAACATGTAGATGTACACGATCTTGATCCTTTGACAGATATTTATGAGCAAATTTTAGAAAATTTACTAGCTTAAAATATTAAAAAAGTGATCAATATAAAAAAGCACCTATATTAGGGTGCTTTTTATTATTTGCAGTTTTCATTATTCTGTTTTTAAGAACATGAAATAAGATTTTCATTCGTTAAATTAGATAGATGATTTTAGAATTGTTGTAGGACCTCTTCTGAATGCTTATCTATCCACTGCAATATAGTTGGCCAAACCTCCTTAGCCGCATTTTGACTCAGTGCGATTCGACTATGAGAATAATTTTCCAAGTTATTATTAGCATAGCCAAATTCACAGAATACATTGTTTTCATTTTCAAAGGCTTTTAAATATTTATAACAACCTTTAACAGGGGCAATAAATTTATCACCACTCCCAGAGATAGAGTATATTGGAACTCTAATAGAACTCATAAATTCTTTATAATCAATATTTTTAAATTCACTAATAAAATTTTGCTTTAAATTCCAATTAAACCAAGGCCGCATCGTATAATAGGTTTCATTTAAACGACCTAGCTTAAATTTATTAGCAGGAATCTGACCTAGACCTTTAGTTACTAGTTTTGCAGAAAATAACCTAATAAAATCAAATGAGTTATTTATAGCACCAAATGCTTGGCAAGCAACCAAAGTAATACTTTTAATATTTTTCAAATATTCTGGATAGTTAATCAAGAACATTGTTAAGCATAAACCTCCACCACTATGCGTTACGCAGTGTAAAGAAGTTATATTAAAATGATCATGAATATAGTGAAATGCTGCCTTGTATTCATATAATGCAACAGTTTCAAAATTAAAGGGAAGATCTGTTTTGGGACTAGTGCCATGCCCTCGCCATTCTAAAATAAAACAGATATAGCCTTCTCTTGCCAAATAATCTGCAATACCCATGCAAACAGTTTTATCTGAAAATGCCCCATGAGATAAAAAAATGGCTTGCTTCTTCACCATAGGATTATCTTTTTTATAAACTTCCCATAAGGCAAATTCACAATCATCATCCGTTTTTAAAATATGCAGCTCTTTATGAATTGACATTTATTTTTCTACTGTTGCAATGATTTTATTCTCGGTTGACTTAATAATGACTGAATAAGCGGAGTATAAAACTCTCCCTCATTAATCAGTTTAATATATTCATCACCGTACTCTACCCAGCCTTCTTCAACTAATGCATCCCAAATAAGCTTATAATCAAGTTTAATATCACTGTTAAAAATTTTCTCGTACTTTTTAGTGCTAATTTTCATTTCTTGCAATGCTTGAAATATCCAAATTAACTTTACGTCTTCAGTATCATGAATAAACATACGTTCAATAGGAAGTTTATTCAAAGATATTGTATTGTAGTATTCGGTTAGATTTCGATGGTTCATTGCTGAGACAGACTTAATGCTTGATGAGTTTGGTTGCAATCTCATATTAACGGCTGCATAACCTATTCCACTCATTGTGGTCATTTTGCTTTGGCCGTTTGCATCTAAACAATCTCTGAGATTATCTTCATAAAAGTATTTCTCTGAAATTAGCTGATTATTATCTTCTTTTTCCCAATCATATACAGTCTTTTGTTTATAGCCTCTGCTTATTAAGAACTGTTTAGCAATGTTATACATTTCAATTTTCTTCTCAATAGATGGCGTATTTTGCTTTTGTTTTGTCGCAAAGTCAGAACGGCCAGCGATATTAAGCTCATAATGAGTAATATGTTTTATTCCTGATTGAACAATACTCTCTAAGTCTCCTAACATTGCTTCAACTGTTTGATTTGGCCAGCCATAAATCAAATCGACGTTACAAGATAGAGAATATTTATGAAATAGCTCAATTGCATCAAAAACCTGTTTTCTTGTTTGTTTACGGCCACTTGTAGTAATTAGTTCATCATTAACCTGTTGCACTCCCATACTGACACGATTAAAACCAGCATCCTTAATTGCTCTTATTTTATCTTCATTGAAAAGTTGAGGAATACCTTCTAATGTCATTTCTATAGGTTTAGTTATTCCAACATCTGGAAAAAGAGAAGATACAACATTAGTCAGCTTCATATAATCATTAGGCTGAAGCAAATTAGGTGTACCTCCTCCTACATATAAACTTTCAAGCTTAGCTCCCTGATAAAACTCTTTATATAAATGCGCTTCCTTGCTTAAAAAATCCAGATAATAGTCCATCTCCCTCTTACCTTTATAATCTTGTGTAGGGAAAAGACAAAATCCACAATGGGGAGGATCAGTAGGAATACAATATGGAATACCTAAGTATAAGTTTATGGACTTATATTGAGCATCTGTATGCAGTAGTAAGTGATTATTTTCTTCTTCATTTAAATCTGTTTTCCACATTTTAGGTGAAGGATGAGTATGTAGAACCTTATTTGATAGATGTCGTACTTTATTTTTTTGTATGAAGTTTTTAATTGCAGCAATATCCATAGTCAATATATTTATCATTTTATATTAAAAAATATATTGTATTTAAATATAATATATCATGCAATTGATTTAGCTTATTTTTTACATTCATCACTTACTAGCAAAGTTAGTTAAAGTTTAAAATCTTTAGCTGTATTTTATGAACTTACAAAATAATTGAGTCATCATAAAAAAAGGAACTCATTTGAGTTCCTTTTTACTTTATAAACCTAAAGTTTTTTCAATATATTCTAGGTTCGGTATATGGTAGCGTCGATCTTGCATTCGTACATATTTAAATACTGTTGGATGCTGTTCAGCTTCTTGGTGTTCATCTATTTCATCGACAATTTCAGAAATACGTAAACGAACAGAAAGCGGCATAGTTTTACACATTAATGCAAACCGTTGGCTGATATCTTCCCCTTCAATTACCAAGGCTACAGCATATTGATCGGTTGTGTTATGAACCGAGTAGATAGGTAGCTTTACATCATGCCACTCAATGTGTTTTACGCCATTTCTTACGTCCATAGCCGATAAGACAATATTTTGTGGCAACAGCATAGGTACCTGATCATTACATTCAATGATATAGGCATCAATAAAACCAGTTGAAACCGTAATAAGATGCTGTAGCTCTTGCTGGTCCATATTACCGATCAAAGATGTATTTACACTACCTTTCATGATTTGACCTCGCTTTCAAATGCTACAAGTAAAGCATCGATATTCTCTAGTAACTCTTCCTCTTGGAAAGGTTTACCCATATATTGACTTACACCTAACGAGAATGCTCGTTCTCGATGTTTTTCACCTGTTCTGGATGTAATCATAATAATTGGCATGTATTGATGCATATCATGATGTCGTACAAGATTCAGTACTTCGAAACCATCCATACGTGGCATTTCAATATCAAGTAGCATTAGATCTGGCTTAATATTTTCTAGCTGCTCTATGGCATCCACACCATCTTTAGCCGTAACAACATCGTAGCCTTGGCGTTCAAGTAATCGAGACGTTACCTTACGTACAGTTACCGAGTCATCGACAATCATAACGAGACGGCGCTCGTCAGATTCTCGTTGTCTATATACTGCTTCACTAAGCTGTTTGTGACGCGGAGTAGACTGAATTTGTCGCGCAATATTTTGTCCGTCTAAAATTAAGCAAACTTGTCCATCACCTAAAATAGTCGCACCTGCAATTGCCCCAATGCTAGCGAACTGTTGGCCAATTGGTTTCACTACAATTTGTGCTCGAGAACCAATTAACTGGTCAACAAGTAAAGCCACAGTTTGACCATTGTTGGCTTTAATCATTAAGACAGGTAATGAATACATCATGCCATTTAGACGTGGTATTGGTTGATTACCCACAAATTCTGAAAGATAACGTAATGGATAACGTTTATTTTCATATTCGAATAGTTCTTTAGGGCTTTCAAAATACTGTTCTAAAGAAGCTGGTGAAACTCGAACAATTCGGTCGATTTGAGCAAGTGGAATCGCAAATTGCTGATCTGCCACTTTCACCATTAAGGCATCACTTACAGCTACTGTAGTTGGTACACGAATAGTAAATGTTGTTCCCTTACCATAAACAGAGTCTACGCTAACATGTCCACCTAGAGCCTTAATGTCGCTTTGTACAACATCGAGTCCAACACCACGCCCAGAGATTTGAGTAATCTGATCTGCGGTACTTAAACCCGGATGGAAAATCAGTTGTAAAATATCTTGGTGTTCCAAGTGCTGTTCCGGTTTGATCAGACCCGCAAGCAGTGCTTTTTGACGCACTTTTTCTACATCAATACCTTGTCCATCATCGCTAAAGACAACAACCACATCTGTACCTTGACGTTGAATATTAAGTTCAATACGCCCAGCTTCAGGTTTATTAGCTAGCTGACGTTGTGTTCTGTCTTCTAAGCCATGGTCAATTGCGTTTCTGAGCATATGCTCAAGCGGTGTTACTAAACGCTCTAAAATATTACGGTCTAGTTCACCTTCAGTATTATTTACAAAAAGCTCAGCAGGTCTTTTCAACGCAGTAGAGGTCTGACGAACAATTCGCTGTAAACGTGGTAGTAACCGTGAAAATGGAACTAGTCGTGTTCGCATCAAACCTTCTTGAATTTCTGCCTGAATTCGTGACTGTTGTAAAAGCAGACTTTCTGTATCTCTGATCTTATGAGACAACGTATTTTTAAAGTCGACTAAGTCCGATGCAGATTCAGCAAGAGATTTCGACAACTGATTTAAAGATGAATATTGGTCCATCTCTAAAGGGTCAAAGTCGGTATAACGAGAATGCTCAATACCGTGTTTGGCAATAATTTGTGTTTCTAACTCGCCTTCCATTCGACGTAACTGATCGGCAAGTCGTTGAATAGCCAATTCCATTTCAACCAATGTATGACCAAACTGACTTAAATCCATTTCAATTCGCGAGCGGTTAATCGAATTTTCACCTGACAAATCAATCATCTTCTCGATTAAGTCTGCTGAAACTCGGATCATTTCATTATTTTGATCCAGACGTTCTGTTTGCTCCCATACCCCCATCATTGGTGGTGGTTCGGTACCATCACCTTGTATAAAGGTCATCACAGGTTCTGAGCTAAACAAATCAGCTTTTGTTAACTTCGCTGGAATTTGGATATTGGTTTCAAAGAATTGAATATTTTCTAAACTTTGTTGTAGTCCATCGAAATGCTGGTAGTTGTGCTTGAAAATTGCATCTTTTAGCCATGCAATTGCACTTTCGAGCAGATGGTCATAAATATTCGAGTTGAAGTGATGCAGTGCAAACTGTTCAAAAGTATTTTCCAGTTGATAAGCAATTGCATACACGGCCTCTAAACCGACCATGCGTGCACCACCCTTCAAACTGTGCACGGCTCTTTGTAACTGAAGCAAGATACTACGGTTCGTACGCTGATCAAACCATTGTTTCAATAGCACATCAGCCATTTCTAACAATTCAGCAGCTTCTTCTAGGAATGTCTGCTCAACAACAACGGTAATATCTTCTTCGTCAACTACAGCTTCATTCTCTTGCGAGGATTCAACTGATGTTATTACTTCAACTGGCGTAGCCAATTCAGTAACAACGGTATAAAATACTTGATCGTGATGAGCTTCTAATTCGTCAACAACAACTTCTGTTTCCGCTGGTACCTCATTTATTAATACTTGAGACACCACCTCTTGTTCAGAGAATATCTCACTTTCAGTATCAAATACTTCAACCTCAGGCACAGGTTGGAAGTTAGAGTTTTTACCCGCTTGTTTTAACGCATTAATTGTGTAAGGAGCCGCATAATCTAGCTGTTTTTCACGCATGATTTGTAGACGATCAGCCAAGTCATCTTGAATCAAACGAATAAAATCAATTAGAGGTGAGGTTGCAATTAACTGCTTTTGAATTAAACGTTCATATATGCTTTCTAATTCATGGGTAATCGAACCGATATAAGTCGCCTGAACCATATTTGCTCCCCCTTTCAAGGTATGCAAATAGCGCATTAAGTTGTTCAGAGCTGCAAAGTTTTCTTGCTCACCTACCCATATATTGAGATCAGTATCAATCCCCTCAAGTAGCTCATCAGCTTCTTCAAGGAAAATGTCCAAAAGGTCAGGATCAAAGTTTCGATTTACCTGTACAGATGAAATATACTGACGATCTTGCTGTACACTCTGGCTTAATACGGTCCAATCGGCGGAATCTGATAAATTCTCTACCGTAATAACTTCTGGTTCTAGTTCAGTATTGAATAGTGGCTCATCAAAAGTAAAATTCTGATGAGGTAAATCGTTTTGAATACTCGGCGTATGTAACGTATAAAGTTTTAATTCTTCTAGAATACTTTGATGTTGCTTAACAATACCGACTCGCTGACCAGCAGCTAAAGCATCGAACAATTGAATAAGTTGTTGATGCGCTTTCTGATAAATTTCAAAAATATAGTCTGATTGCAACAAGACAGGTTTATCAAGCAATACATTATAGCTGTCTTTCAATTGGCTCGTATATTCATGCAAACCAAGCATTGCTTGAGAGTGAGTATGCTGTAGCAACAGATCAGCCTGTTCACTTAGACGTTCAAGATAACCAGGAAACTCGTTACGAATTCCTTTCTCAAAATCTAATTCTGCATCTAGTAACTCAGAAACATCTAGCAGCAATAATTGCGACACCAAACCATGTGAAGGCATTAATGGATCAGTTCGATCACCATGTTGCTCCACGTAGGCATCCCATGATTGATTAAACTGCGCCAATCTCGCTTCAAGCTGTTCACTTGAACTATTGCTAGATAGCAGTTCTAAGCTCTCGCCAATAAACTCACGATATTCTTGTAATAATAAAATCTCATCTGAATTAGAAGAAAGCTCCTCTTGCAATAAGATTTTAAATAAGTGCTCAACTTTAGTACTGGCTTCAAAAATTGTTTCGACCTGCGCCATTGCAGAACTGCCACGCAAAGTATGTAGAGCACGTATTAAAGCATTGTAGCTATCATACTGATGTAGTTCTTGATTTAAGAACTGGTTAATTGTCGATAAATGCTCTTCCGCCTCTTCCATAAACAAGGCTAAAGTTTCATTTAGATTTATTTCAATTTCAGTATGTACATCTTCAACAATTGGCTCAGCCAATAAATCTTGCTCAATATAGTCTAGCTCAAGCCCAGTGATTGTTTCGGCAGTAAGCGTATTTGAAAGTTGTAAAAGCTCTTCTAAAGCAGGTTCTAAACTTTGCTGTTGTTGTAGTTGTTGGCCTAATAAAATAAGCGGTCTAAAATCTACTGCATGTGCTCGTTTTTGCTTAAAGTTATCTACTAATTTAAGGAAATAGAACTTAAACACTAACTGAACATAGCCTTGAATAGCTGGAGTCAGCTTAAGGCTTTGATTGATTACTCGATTGAGCGTATCTTCAACTGTCCAAGCAAGCTCGGCCGAAGATTTAGCACCAATCATTCTCCCCGAACCTTTTAAGGTATGAAAATGGCGGCGAATTTCAGTGAGCGTAGCAGTATTTGCAGACTGCATCCATTCATTCAACAATGGCTGCAAATCAACAAAAATTTCATCAATTTCTTCGACAAAAATCTCAAGAAACTCAGCATCTTGTTCAGAATAGCTATCTTCAGGTAGAGTCATTGCTTCAGTTAAAGTTTTTAATATTTCTTTCATAGCAAAGGCTTCTTTTGCTTACCCCCTGAGTGGGGAAAACTACAGAGTCAACACCAGAAAAATAGCTATTTCCCCAATATTTGTCTGGCGCTGCTCATACTTTTAAAAGAATAGCTATTATAAGAATAGCTATTCTCATCCCCCAATTTAGTCAGGTAATTTAAAGTCCGTTACTGACTCACGTAATGACTCCGACATGTTCGCCAATTCAGATACAGAACGAGCAGTATCGAAGGTTGCTGTTGTTGTTTGTGAAGTAATTTCTTGTACGACTGTCATGGTTGCGGCAATATGACTCGCAGATGCTGACTGAAGTTTTGCAGCATCAGAAATGCTCGCAATTAAGTTTGCCAAGTCACCCGATACTTTTTGAATTTCATCAAGTGCAATACCCGCATCTTTCGCCAAGTTAGCACCACGAACAACCTCAGTTGTCGTTTGTTCCATCGAGATTACGGCTTCGTTGGTATCCGTTTGAATCGTTTTAACAAGCGTTTCAATCTGTTTAGTTGCTGAAGCAGAACGTTCTGCAAGACGTTGGACTTCATCGGCAACCACGGCGAAACCACGACCTGCTTCACCAGCCATAGATGCTTGAATTGCTGCATTTAATGCAAGAATGTTTGTTTGGTCTGCAATATCGTTAATAAGCGATACGATGTTACCAATTTCTTGTGAAGACTCACCCAAACGTTTAATACGTTTTGAAGTTTCCTGAATCTGTTCACGAATGGTATCCATACCCTCAATAGAACGGTTTACGACTTGTGCACCATTAGATGCAATAGATACCGAACGTTGTGCTACATTGGCAGATTCAGAAGCGTTGGCAGATACTTGGTCAATAGACAATGCCATTTCGTTCATTGCAGTTGATGCACCCGCAATTTCTTGTGCTTGGTGCTCAGATGCTTCTGCTAACTGGTTAGTAATGCTCTGAGTATCTTGTGTATAACGAGCAACTTCTTGAGAAGTTTCGTGAATTCGAGATACGAGGTCACGTAATTGGTCAATCGCAAAGTTAATCGAATCGGCAATCGCACCAGTAAAGTCTTCAGATACCGTTGCATATGAACGCAAGTCACCATCTGCAAGATCGGCAATTTCATCGAGTAAACGTAAAATCGCATTCTGGTTACGATCATATTCTTCTTGTAATGTCGCTACACGCTGCTTATCTGCTTTACTACGAAGTGATAAAAGTTTTAAGACAGAACCAATTAAGCCAAGAAGCGATAATGTAAGCAATGCAACTAATGCAAAAGCCTGCCAACCGTATTGTGTTTGATCTGAAAGATCACCTAATGCGTTTAACATTGCATCAGATTGAGAGAAGATCTCACTAGATGATTGACGAACGTTTACGATCTGGTTGGTATGTTTAAGAACTGATGTCGCGGCAGATTTTAAAACTTTATCGTACTCAGTTTTAATGCCTTCCAAAGATTCACGCACTTCAGGAGAATCAACTTTAGCTACGCCTAATTCAGCATTTCCGTTTAGCTGCGCATCTAAGTACACACCAAAAGTCTCGATATCGACACTAAAGTCATGCGCTGAGTTCTCAGAGTTCTCTGTACCAACGAAAACGGAGTTAATAGATCGTAGAATACGTTCCGCAATAAATACCTGGTTTTTAGCAACCACGACCTGATTACTTGATACTTTTTCACGAACCATCTTATCAACCATCAAGTTATATTCAGCTTGAATCTCAGGAATAGAGTCACTAATCGAGATATTCATATTATATAACTGGTTAATTACGTCCTGTTGTGACGAGATCAAATCAATGTCATAAGCCAAAGATTTCCACAAGCCAGCTACTTTTTTGTATTCTTTTGAAGATGTACCATAAATGTCTTCGACATTTTTTATATTTTTGGCAAAAAGTTGACGCGATGCAACCAACTCTTTCATCGCTTCAGGTGATCCAGAAGCTGTTGCTTCCGTAGCCTGTCTAGAAATGGTTTGTGATAATAAGCGCAGCTCACCCATACTACGTGTTAATTCGTTATGGCGAGGTACACTATAGAATAAATAAGCAAGCGAAGTTGAAGCTACTACTAAACATACAGATGCTACATAAAGGATAGGCTTGGACTTTTTACTTTCCCCAAATAAACTGGCATATTGCTCAATTTGTGACTGGATTTTCGCAACAAAGTTGACATTCGATTTTTCGTTTACACTACGATTGCCACTTTTCTTTTTAAGTTTAAAGCCCATACAGCTTCTCCCCAGAAAAATATACTGTTTATTAACAGCATAAAAATTAGTTTATAAATTTTGTCGATGCATTCATGTAATGTGGGTTTTGCAATAGTCGACTAAATAAAAAGACGTGCCAGTGCTGATTATGCTGGTGAAAATAACCTTGGCAATATTCTTTTAAATTTTCCTCCAAGTTTAAACTTTGAGAAAAAAAGCTTTTTTTATTAAAGTGTTGGATCCCCAAAACCTGATCAACAACCAGTCCCACATACTGATCTTGATGGCTAATACATAACACTTTTTGGGCAGCCGAAAATGCACTTCGTTGCCCTGAAATAAAATGTGCCAAGTCTGAAACCGAAAGTAACCTTCCCCGAATGTTTGCCAATCCTTTTACCCAACTTTGGGTATTTGGAACAGGTGTATATTTTGGTGGATAGATAACTTCTGACACTTCCCCAAGTGGTGCGACGAAGTATTGCCCTCTCATTTCAAAAGCAATTCCTGACCATCGCTCTGCTTCATTTTGGACTGAAGCGTAATTCTTATTACCTCGTTTAGATAAACGAAGTAACTCGATAAATCCGTTCGCGGCCATACTCGATCCTATAAGACGGGCTTAGACCCGCCGTTTATGTTTTTATGGATGGATGAGTTAATTTAGAAATTGTTTAATTACATCAATCAATTGCTTTTCTTCAATCGGCTTAATTAAGTAATCAAGCGCGCCTTGACGTTTGCCCCATACTCGGTCAGTTGCCTGATCTTTAGTACTCACAATAACCACAGGAATATGCTTAGTGTCTTCATCACGAGTAATCTGACGTGTTGCTTGAAAGCCATTTACACCAGGCATTACAACATCCATTAACACTAAATCAGGCTGTTCTGCTTTTGCCAAAGTTACACCATCCGCACCATTAGATGCTTCAAGTACATCATAACCATGTTTGGTTAAGATCTCTCTAAAACGATAAGTTTCTGTTGGTGAGTCATCAACAATAAGAATACGTGCCATTTCTTTGCCCTTAAATTACTTAATTATGAACTTACATGATTACGAATCGCATTTAGCAATTCATCTTTGCTAAAAGGTTTCGTCAAGTATTCATCTGAACCTACCACACGCCCTTTTGCCTGATCAAATAGACCATCTTTACTTGAGAGCATGATAACGGGAATGTTCTGATAATTTTGAGAGTTCTTAATCAGAGCACAAGTTTGATAACCGTCTAAACGAGGCATCATGATATCTACAAAAACGATATCTGGATTCGCTTCAGCAATTTTAGATAAAGCTTCAAATCCATCGACAGCAGTAATCACTTCACAACCTTCTCGTTGCAATAATGTTTCTGCTGTACGGCGAATAGTTTTTGAGTCATCAATAACCATTACTTTCAGATTTTGGAACGCATCTTCCATTTAATCTTCCATCCCCATAACATAAAATATAAATGCAATTTAACTTAAATTTGTTTTTACAGATTTATACGCATTTTTAACATATCTATACTTCTATTTTCAATGAAAGGTTTTTGTCTACTTTCTCATTTATAAACAATAACTTTTAACCTCATCACACTTTCGAAAAAATTATCATTTTTTTTATAATATTAATATTTTTATTCAGTTAAATAATAACTAATATATTTAAGATTAACTATTTAAAAATAAGTGGCTTAGCTTTCTTTTTTTGGGGAATTTTATGAATAAGCGGGTGAAATATGCCTTTTATAGGAACTGCTTGTCTGTATTTATAGGCATTGCTTCTTGTGGAGCACTGTTTTTCTCTTCCCCAACGTTTGCCGCAAATGATGCCCCTAAAGCTGTTTGGTATCGCTATTATGACCAACATGGGATTGCTAATATCAGTACATCCGTAACGCCTGCACATATCCGTCATGGTTATGAAGCACTCGACCAAAATATGCAGGTGATAAAAAGAAGTCATCCCTATAATTCAGAGACTGATCTAAATCAATCGTCACAACGCGCATTATCAGCCCGATACAGAGAAGAAGATAACAAATTAAAAAAGGCATATAGCAATAGTAAAACTGCTGTGATTAAAAGGGACCAAGCTCTATTAGCAATTAAAAAACAAATGAATTATCAGCAAGAACAACTCAACCACTTGCAACAAGATAAAATTTTATTTAAACGTCAGGAAATGGAATATTTTCGTAAAGGTGAAAAAGTTCCTGAGAGGCTTAAAGCATTGATTGAAAACAATCTAACCAATATTCTCAAGGTTAAACAAACACTTGAATTACTTTCAAAAAATTATAATCACACCAACAATGAGTATGAAAATATTATCGAACGTTTAAAAAAGCTTGAATAAGCGCACAGCTTTATCAAGAATAGGGGCAAAATAAAATTTGAACTACAGGATGATGCTGTATGCGCACAACGCATCTTACCCCTTCTACTTTTTTTAAATTAAGCTTAATTAGCCTGAGTTTGATTTTAGCTGCATGTCATCAGCAAGAAGCACCAAAAACAACAGCATCTGAACCTAAAAAAATTGAACTTATTCCTCAAGATTTAATTACTGTAAAAGAAGGCTCTGTAGCTACTCAGACGTCTTTTACAGGAACTATTCGTGCAGTACAACAAAGTTCTATTCAAGCTCAAGTCAGTGCGACAGCAACATCCGTTAATGCAAATGTAGGTCAAAAAGTACAAAAAGGCCAAGTATTAGTCAGATTAAATAATCAAGATAATGCTGCGCGTTTAGCTCAAGCAGAAGCTAATCTTGCTTCTGCTCAGGCACAAGCAGAGCTTTCACGTAATTTGATGAACCGAAAACAAAGATTACTCAATCAAGGCTTTATTGCCCGTGTAGAGTTTGAACAGAGTCAGGTGGATTATAAGGGTCAACTTGAAAGTGTTCGAGCTCAACAAGCCAATGTCGATATTGCTAAAAAAGCTAACCGAGATGGCATTATTACCAGCCCTATTTCAGGCGTGATTACTAAAAGACAAGTTGAACCAGGACAAACTGTATCGGTTGGGCAAACACTCTTTGAAATCGTTAATCCTGATCAATTAGAAATACAAGCAAAGTTGTCTATTGAGCAACAATCTGCACTAAAAGTCGGTAGCTCTATTCAATATCAGATTCAGGGTAATTCAAAACAATTACATGCCATACTGACTCGGGTCTCACCTGTAGCGGACCAAGATAGTCGACAAATTGAATTCTTTGCGAGCCCTAAAGAAGCAATTGATTCACTCAGTATCGGCGCATTTATTAATGGCATTATTTTGCAAAATGATCGCAATCAAGGACAAACCATTCCTTTAGATAGTATTCAAAACCTGCAACAAGATCCTTTCGTATGGGTAATACGCAGTCAGACTATTCAAAAGGTCAAGATTCGCGTAGTTGAGCAACGTTACAATGAAAACATCGCGTTGATACAAGGTTTACAAAGTACAGATCAGGTAAGTCGTATCCAGTTTGAAGACTCAGACATTAATAAAAAAGTAACGCTTACAGCCGAAAAAAATAAATAAGGTAGCAAATAGCTTATGTGGTTTACCCGAATCAGTGTGAAGTACCCCGTTTTTACCATTATGATGATGCTGTGCTTAATGGTACTCGGGTTAGCCTCTTGGAAACGCATGACGGTTGAAGAGTTTCCTAATGTAGATTTTCCATTTGTAGTCGTTACCACTCAATATGCTGGTGCCTCACCTGAAGCGGTTGAGTCAGATATTACCAAAAAACTCGAAGACCAAATCAACACGATTTCAGGCATTAAACAAATTACTTCACGTTCAAGTGAAGGGTCTTCGATGGTGATTGCCGAGTTTAATCTTGATACCTCTTCTGCAATTGCAGCACAAGATGTGCGCGACAAAATTGCTCCTGTTATCGCTCAATTTCGTGATGAAATTGATACGCCAATTGTGCAACGCTACGATCCTTCATCTAGCCCAATTATGTCGGTGGTATTTGAATCGAATACGATGAGTTTGGCTCAATTAAGTTCGTATGTAGATAAAAAAATTGTGCCTCAGCTTAAAACCGTTTCTGGTGTAGGTAATGTCAATCTACTTGGCGATGCTAAACGTCAAATTCGTATAAAAATCCACCCTGAACAATTGCAAAGCTACGGGATTGGCATTGATCAGGTTATTAACACGCTAAAAAATGAAAACATAGAAGTTCCTGCAGGAACTTTACAGCAAAAGAATTCTGAACTCGTGGTACAGATTCAATCAAAAGTTATTCATCCTTTTGGTTTTGGTGATTTGGTTATTGCCAATAAAAATGGTTCCCCTATTTTTCTAAAACAAGTAGCAACTGTTGAAGATACTCAAGCTGAACTGCAATCCAGTGCTTTTTATAATGGAAGAACGGCTGTCTCTATCGACATTTTAAAAAGTTCTGATGCTAATGTAATTCAAGTCGTCGATAAAACTTACCAAACTTTAGAGAAGCTAAAAGCTCAAATGCCTGCGGGTTTAAATTATAAAGTCGTGGCAGACAGCTCCAAAGGTATTCGCGCTTCAATTAAAGATGTAGTTCGTACCATTCTTGAAGGGGCAGGCTTAGCAGTTTTAATTGTTTTACTCTTTTTGGGTTCTTTCCGTTCTACCGTCATTACAGGTTTAACTTTACCGATTACCCTACTGGGAACATTAACCTTCATTTGGGCTTTTGGTTTCAGTATTAACATGATGACGCTGTTAGCCCTGTCACTGAGTATTGGTCTGTTAATTGATGACGCGATTGTAGTTCGAGAAAACATAGTTAGACATACTGAGCTTGGCAAAGACCATGTCACCGCGGCTTTAGATGGCACCAAAGAAATTGGTTTAGCCGTACTCGCAACCACACTTACCATTGTGGCAGTATTTTTACCTGTTGCTTTCATGGGGGGATTAATTGGCCGTTTCTTCTACCAGTTTGGGGTAACTGTAAGTACAGCTGTTCTTATTTCCATGTTTATCAGTTTTACACTCGACCCAATGCTTTCAGCACATTGGAAAGACCCAGTAAAGAAAAAAGAAAGTCGACTACAACGTTTCTTTAATCGTATTTCTAAATTATTAGATGGCCTTACCCATATTTATGAAAAGTTGTTGAAGCTTGCTCTGCGCTTTCGTTTTATTACAGTCATTATTGCGATTGCTTCACTATTCGCTGCCTTAGGTTTATCAAAGCTTATTGGAACCGAATTTGTACCAGTCCCAGATAAAGGCGAAATTCGTATTCAGTTCGAGACTCCTGTCGATTCCTCTTTGGAATATACCCAAGCCAAACTACATCAAGTCGATCAAATTATTAGGCAATTCCCTGATGTTGTTTCTACCTACGGGGTTGTAAATAGCACAATAAACTCTGGGAAAAACCATGCGGGTTTAGGAGTGACTTTAAAACCAAAACAAGAACGTAGTTCAGACTTAGCAACGCTCAACAATGAGTTCCGTGATCGTTTGCAAACCGTAGCGGGCATTCATGTTACTTCCGTTGCTGCTGCTCAAGATTCAGTTTCTGGTGGTCAAAAGCCAATCATGATTTCGATTAAAGGGACTGATCTGAATGAACTTCAAAAAATTTCAAATCGGTTTATGACTGAAATGGGCAAAATTAAAGGTGTAGTCGATTTAGAAAGCTCTTTAAAAGAGCCAAAACCAACTTTAGGTGTTCATATTAATCGTGTACTGGCAAGTGACTTAGGCTTGTCTGTTTCCCAAGTTGCCAATGCAATCCGTCCATTAATTGCAGGCGATAATGTCACAACGTGGGAAGATCGTGACGGCGAAACCTATGACGTTAATATTCGGTTAAATGAAGACAAACGCATGCTTCCTCAGGACGTTCAAAATCTATATCTCAACTCAAACAAAACTGGTGCAAATGGACAACCAATATTAGTTCCATTGAGTGCGGTAGCAACAACTGAGGAAAAACTCGGGGCGTCACAAATTAATCGACGCGATCTTGAACGTGAAGTACTCATTCAAGCTAATACATCTGGACGCCCAAGTGGAGATATCGGGAAAGATATTGATAAAATGCAAAAAGCATTTAAGTTGCCTGCTGGTTATACCTTCAATACCCAAGGGGCTAATGCCGACATGGCCGAGTCTGCAGGTTATGCATTAACTGCTATTACGCTTTCCATTGTATTTATTTATATTGTTTTGGGTTCTCAGTTTAATAGTTTTATTCACCCAGCTGCGATTATGGCATCTTTACCGCTGTCATTGATTGGGGTATTTCTTGCCCTCTTCTTGTTTAGAAGTACCCTAAATCTATTTTCGATTATTGGCATCATTATGCTCATGGGGCTGGTAACCAAAAACGCGATTTTACTTATCGACTTTATTAAAAAGTCCATGGAACATGGTGAAAGTCGTTATGATGCTATTTTACAAGCGGGTAAAACCCGTTTACGCCCAATCTTAATGACTACAAGTGCTATGGTCATGGGTATGGTTCCATTAGCTCTAGGCTTGGGTGAAGGTGGAGAGCAAAGTGCACCAATGGCTCATGCTGTTATTGGTGGAGTAATCACCTCTACCCTATTGACTCTTGTAGTAGTACCCGTCATTTTCACTTATCTGGATGACTTGAAAAACTTTCTGCTGCGTCAAACTCGACGATTCATGTCATAATGCAGCGACTATCGTATAATCTGCGTTTTTATAACGCTTAACTTTTTAGGACTTTTTCCATGCGCGCAAGCCGCTTTTTATTTGCAACGTTGAGAGAAACCCCAAACGATGCTGAAGTGATTTCACATCAGCTCATGTTACGTGCGGGGATGATTCGTAAATTGGCATCTGGTTTATATACATGGCTGCCGATGGGAACACGTGTGCTTAAAAAAGTTGATGCGATTGTTCGTGAAGAAATGAATCGTTCAGGTGCTATGGAAGTGTTCATGCCCGTGACCCAACCCGCAAGCTTGTGGGAAGAATCAGGTCGTTATGAACAATACGGCCCTGAATTATTACGCTTCAAAGATCGTCACGACAACCCGTTTGTGCTTGGTCCTACACATGAAGAAGTAATTACCGATTTAGCACGTAACGAGCTAAAAAGTTATAAACAACTTCCTGTAAATTTCTATCAAATTCAAACCAAATTCCGTGATGAAATTCGTCCACGTTTTGGTGTAATGCGTTCACGCGAGTTCATTATGAAAGATGCTTATTCTTTCCATGCAACTCAAGAATCATTACAAGAAACTTATGACGTGATGTACGACACTTATAGCCGTATCTTTACTCGCTTAGGTTTAGACTTCCGCCCAGTTCAAGCTGACACAGGCTCGATTGGTGGTTCAGCTTCACATGAATTCCATGTATTGGCTTCAAGTGGTGAAGATGACATCGCATTTTCAACTGAATCTGATTATGCAGCAAACGTTGAAATGGCTGAGGCAGTTTTAGTTGGTGAGCGTGCAGCACCTGCACAAGAATTTAAATTGGTTGAAACACCAAACCAAAAAACAATTGATGATGTTTGCCAGTTCTTAAATGCTGATCCTAAACAATCAGTAAAAGCATTATTGGTTCAAGGTATTGCTGATGAAAAAGGCAATGTTCCTGTGGTTGCCCTATTCTTACGTGGCGATCACGAACTGAATGAAATTAAAGCTGAGAAGCATCCTTTAGTTGCTGCCCCTCTTACATTTGCAACTGAAGAGCAACTTCAAGCATTTGGTTTAACGGCTGGCTTTACAGGTCCACAAGGTTTAGTTGAAAAAGGCTTAACTGTTATTGTTGATCGCGCTGCATCTGTTCTTTCTGACTTCGTTGCTGGTGCAAATGAAGCTGACAAACACGCTGTGGGCGTCAACTGGGAACGTGATGCGCAATTTACTGAAGTCTTTGATTTACGTAATGTGGTTGAAGGCGACCCATCTCCAGATGGTAAAGGCACAATCCAAATTAAACGCGGTATTGAAGTAGGTCATATTTTCCAGCTTGGTACTAAGTACTCTGAAGCTTTAGGCTGTAAAGTTTTAGGTGAAGATGGCAAACCATTTACTGTAACAATGGGTTGTTACGGTATTGGTGTAACACGTGTAGTTGCAGCTGCAATTGAACAAAACTACGATGACAAAGGTATTATTTGGCCACAAGCGATTGCACCTTTTGAAATTGCAATTGTTCCAATGAATGCACACAAATCACCTCGTACTCTTGAAGCAGCTGAAGCACTTTATGCAGAACTTCAAGCTCAAGGTTTTGATGTATTACTTGATGATCGTAACGAACGCCCAGGCGTTAAATTCTCTGACCTTGAGTTAATGGGTATTCCACACCGTATCGTGATTGGTGAAAAAGGTCTTGATGCTGGTACGTTTGAATATAAAGGTCGCCGCGATGCTGAAGCGAGCAATTTAACTAAAGAAGAACTTTTAGCTAAATTAGCACGTTAATAAATATATAAATAAAAAAAGCAGCTTTTAGAAGCTGCTTTTTTTACATTTAATTTTTACGCCTCAACCGTTAAGTCTTTAATGGTTGCCGAAGATCCATTGGTTTTTACCGACTCAATTCCTTTATCGCGTGATGCTTCACTGGCATAGAACTGACTCGTACCAATAATTTGATGATTGGCTGCTTTTAAATTGAAGTAAGGTTTCCCATTTTTTGCAGTTAAACGATCATATCGCCCATCGTCACCACTATTTTTTTGAACTGACTCAATACCATTGACTGCTGATGCTTTCGCTTTATATAGCTCACTATTTAAAATAATTTCGCCATTACCAGCCTTGAGTACAAAGCGATATTGTCCATCATTCGCTTGTGAAATCTCGTACCATCCTGCCATAAGAACCTCGTTTTTTTGTTGGTGTGGGTATGACTTTCGTTATTATTCTGGACGAAAGTTATTTGTTATTGATGACAATATAAATGAGCTGTGTAACTTTGGGTAGTCTACTTTTTATACATTATCGTAATAAAATTATAAGGATGTTGAAAGTTAAAAAAGGTAGAGGCTTGATGGGTACCTCTACCGAAATGTAATTAAAATTAACAAATTAAGCTTTTTTTACAAATTCAGATTTTAATTTCATCTGACCAATACCATCAATTTTGCAATCAATATTATGGCCATCACTTGCATCGGGAACTAAACGAATTGTTTTTACTTTTGTTCCCACTTTAACAACCGAAGATGAACCTTTAATTTTTAAGTCTTTAATCACAGTGACACTATCACCATCTGCCAAGACATTACCATTTGCATCTTTAATGACTTCTTGTTCATCAGCAATTGAAGCTTCCCCTTCCTTCCACTCATGTGAGCATTCAGGGCAAATTAATAAGTCGCCGTCTTGATAGGTATATTCTGATTGGCATTTTGGGCAATTTGGTAAAGACATAAAAAAATCTCAAAAAGTATATTATGCGAGATATGACTCATTTTTTAAAGTTTTAAATAAAAGACTTTTACCAAAAAAAAATTTATATATTCATTTCTTCTCTTTCTCTAATAAATAGTCTCTTAAAATAATCGCATGGTTATGCTCCACATCTTTTGCCGAATATAAAAGAGTGACTTTATGCTTGGACACAATGTCTTGTAACTCTTTAACTGCTGGGTTTGTTTCTAGTTCTTTTAAATAGCACTGTTTGAACTCACTCCAATGCTGTAAGGACTCTGCATGAAACCACTTACGCAGTTCAGTTGAGGGGGCTATTTCTTTTAACCATAAATCTAAATGGGCATTTTCTTTACTTATCCCTCGACTCCATAGCCGATCAACTAATATTCGTTTTCCATCATTGGCACTTACATGTTCATAAATTCTTTTAATGTGTATTTCCATCTCTTTTTCTCACTAGACAGCCTCATTGTTTGGGCCTCATCAACTTTAATATTTTGTTCTCTTTTAAGCATAATTAAAAAAGAAAAAAGTGAGTAGTTCTCTACTCACTTTTTTCTTTAGGATGTTTAAAATTTTAAAAGGCGATTACTGATCTGGGATCTCAGCTTCTACTAACAGTGTTAATAACGACAAAGACTCCTGCCATCCTAAATAACACGCCTCTACAGGAATAACTTCCGGTATTCCTTCTTGGGTAATATGCACCTCTGTACCTACTAATACGGTTTTTAATGTAATAGTCACCTGCATAGTGCCAGGTAAATTTGAATCATCAAATTGGTCGTTATAACGAATTAATTCATTTGGAATGAGTTCGACATAAGTTCCCCCAAATGAATGTGTTGATCCTGTCGAAAAGTTGGTAAAACTCATTTTGTATGAGCCACCTACATTTGAATCAAAACTATGAACTTTCGCAGTAAAACCGTGGGGCGCCATCCACTTCACTAAAGCATCTGGGTCTAGAAATGCGCGATAAACCCGTTCAGCGGGTGCTTTAAATACACGATGTAATTTTACTGTACCTGTTGCCATTATATTCTCCTTGTTTTAATTCCATTTAGGTTATAAAAATTGTGCTTAATAGCTTAAACCGTAGAATTTCTTTTAACGTATATTTTTGGTGTTTTTCCATTTATACAACCAGTTTCTGACAAAACTAAATTACGAAAACTAAGGCTGATTTTTTGATAAAAATGGAGCAAAATAGTCAACAATCATAAAGAAACATATTGAATTTGAGATTAATTATGAGTCTGCTCGCTTTCTCCTCATATGCATTAAACGGTGTAGATGCACAGAAGTTTTTACAAGGCCAAGTGACTGTCGATACTGAGCGTTTAACTGAAAATGAAACACGCTATACAGCCATTTGTGATCTTAAAGGCCGTATTCACTTTGGCCTGTGGCTGAAAAAGATTAACGCTGAAAGTTTTGAGATTGTTGTTACTCAAGATCAAGCTGAAGAGTTCGCTAAGCATATTAAAAAATATGGCGCATTTTCAAAAATGACTTTAAGTGAACAAGGCGCTGTGTTTCCAAAAGTTGTAAATGGACACACTGAGTTCAGTTCTACAGAAACTGATGTTTCCGAATGGCAAAAACAAGCCATCATGACGGGGCAAGCATGGATTGCTCAAGCGACCGAACATGAGTTCCAACCACAAGAATTACGTTTACATCAACGTGAAGGCGTAAATTACGATAAAGGCTGTTACTTAGGTCAAGAAATTGTGGCGCGCCTTTGGTTTAAAGCAAAACCAAAACACTGGTTGCATCTAGTTCAAGGTACAGGTGAAGCACCTGCTCCAGCTACTCAATTAAATAACGATATTGAAGTAGTAAATAGTACTCAAACCACTGACGGATATATTGCGTTGGTTGTTGCAAAACCAGCCGCTCTAGCTGAACTCGGTCTTCAAGTCCTCGATTTGCCAGAAGCATTAAGTGGTGATGTTGCTAGACCACAGTAATTATATTTAGTAAATAAAAAGCCCGTGGAGACTCTATGGGCTTTTTTATAGATACAAAATTCTAATAAATTCATTTAATTAGGGCATCAATTTTTTAATTTTTCTATGCCATCATAATCTAGGTTGAAATCTAAGAGAAAAAATATGAAAACTAAACTTGCTACACTCATGTTGAGTTTGGCTTTTTTCGGTTCTGCTCATGCTGATGTGAAAACACTTGAACAAAATCTGAAGACAAATTATCCAGACTTACCTGTAAAAGGTGTTTCTCAATCACCTGTGCAAGGTATTTATGAAGTGTATACAAGCGGTCGTATTGTTTATACCAATCAAGATGCTAAATACTTTTTTGTAGGCAATTTAGTTGATATCAAACAACAAAAAAATATGACAGAAGAACGAATTGCCGAATTGGGTAAAATTGATGTCAAAAGCCTACCCCTAAATCAGGCGATAAAATATGTAAAAGGTAAAGGTGAGCGTACTCTTTATATTTTCAGTGACCCAGATTGCCCTTACTGTCAGCGTTTAGAACAAAACATGGTTGGGGTGGATAACGTAACGGTATATGTATTCTTATATCCGCTGACCAGCTTGCACCCAAATGCTGAGAAAGTTGCAAATCAAATCTGGTGTTCAAAGAATCCGTCTGAAGCTTGGACTAACTATATGCTTAATCGCAAATTGCCGACTAATAGCAAAAGTTGCTCAAGTCCAATTCAAAAGAATATCGCTTTAGGCCAAAAATTAAATATCGATGGAACACCAACCCTATTCTTGCAAGATGGACAAAGAATCTCAGGTGTACCAAGTGATGCAAAACAAATTGAAGCATTACTTAAGTCAGTAAAATAAGTCTATATGCCACTCTCTTAGCTAGAGTGGCATATCATTTTTCTCCATAGTTTGCTTTATAGACATCGTTTTATATACAAATCGGCTGTTTACTTTCATGCATCACTATTTATGATGAGAAGTTGAGTTGATTCAATACATCGACGGAATGATGTAGCTACGAAGTAAAAGGTTAAAAAGAAATGAAAAAATTACTCATCGCCAGCCTAATCGCCATTTCAAGTTCGTCCATTTTTGCGGCAGACAATACAGCATCTGTGGCAAAAAATGATGTCTTTAAACAGGCAGAACAACTGTATGCAGCAAAAAATTATCCTGCTGCTTTCCAAGAAGTCCAGCGTCTTGCACAGACAGGAAATGCTCAAGCGATCTATAATTTAGGCTATATGACGCAAATGGGTCAAGGTACTGCCAAAGATAATGCTAAAGCTCTGAAATATTATGAAGATGCCTCGAATAAAGGCTATGCTCATGCCAGTTATAGACTTGCACAGATTTATGAAACTGGTGAGTTAGGCGTTGCAAAAGATAGTAATAAATTTAGCCAATATGTACAGAAAGCATCAGCTCAAGGTTCTGATGATGCAACGGTAAAAATTGCGACCATTTTATTTGCTCAGAAAAAGCCTCAATCTCATCAAATTGCTTTACAAAAGCTAGCGCCTTTGATTAGAAAAGGAAACTACCCTGCTATTCAAGTAAAGGCACTTTATGATATTAGCCAAGGGGTTGAAAATAAAAACCCGCTAATGAAACGCCAAGGCATTGAAGCATTACAAGCGATCGCCCAAAAAGGTTATGCGCCAGCATCTATGGCTTTAGCGACCATGATGGCAAATGGAAATATCATTCCTCAAAACTTGCCTCAAGCAAAACAGATTTTTACTGAACTTGCTAACCAAAATGTTCCTAACGCTAGAGAATCTTTAGCTTCAGTCGAAAAGATTATTGCTGAGAAGAATAAACAAGCTGCAGCTACCCCTACACAGCCAGCATCTAAAAAATAGTAAAGAAACAATAGCCCCGCATGGGGCTTTTCTTTTACCACCACAAAGCGATAAGCCCACTTACTCCAATAAAACCAATAATGGTGCTTATCATCAAAGGTGTTAATGCCCTTTCATTTAAACCGTATGCTTGCCCAAAAATACCAAAAGCAATTGGCATCGGCAGTGCTGCAATTAATGTTCCGGCATATAACATCTCTTGACTGACGTTTGGTAATAAAAGGAACAACCCAAAAATCACAGCTGGCATAAGAATGACATTAAACCCAGCTAACAATATACTTTGTAAATTTACTGCGGTAATACCAATCCCAACTAAACTTCCTCCAATGGCAAATAATGCTAATGGCGAGGCTGTCTTTCCTAACAGTTCTAAGGCTTGCCCAAGTTTTGAAGGTAGATGAATACCTAGCAAAATACAGCTCATTCCAACCAGAATTGCAATAATTACAGGGTTTTTAAGTAAGTTAATAAAAGTCTTTTTAAGAAGTGGTAAAAGTTGCTGTTGTTGATGCAACCCACCTTCAGCCAAAATGAGCATTAAAGCGACGATTAATAAGTTTTCAATAATTAAAGTTAAAGATATATAGATCGCAGCATGGCTACCAATAAGCATGGTCAAAATAGCCGTACCCATAAAGCCTGTATTTGACATAGAAGCCCCCATAGAAATGACGGCGCTATGGGTTAGGCTATTTTTAAAAAACTTTCGATAAATGATAAAAGCCAGAAAAAACAAGATTAAAGAGCCGCCACCATAAGCAATAAAATAAGCTGGATGCCAAATCTCTTGTAAGTTTTTATTGGCTAAAGACTGAATTAAAAATGCAGGAAGAGCAATTTTAATAACGAATGCACTCAGGGCTTTAATCTGCTCAGGTGTTACCAATTTAATAAGGACACTACAGTACCCCAGCAACAACAAAAGTAAGATTGGTAAAATTACCTGAAAAACCACAGAATGTTCCCTCACTCATCTCAAAATAAAAACGGGCAAATCTTAATTTGCCCGCTGATAAACTAAAAAGAATCAAAAAGCTGTTTTAAGCCATGTGGCTGACAACGCAAATATTGAGGTGCAATTTTAACTTTTGCTCCCAGTGTAGCGGCTGCATGCCACGGCCAACGCGGGTCATATAACATAGCACGAGCAAGGCCAATTGCATCCGCTTGCTGATTTTCTAAAATTTGTTCAGCATGTTCTGGCTCGGTAATCAGTCCTACTGCAATCACAGGAATAGACACATGCTTCTTAACCTGTTCTGCAAATGGAACTTGGTAGCCCGCTCCAATGGTAATATTTTGATGTTCATGTAAACCACCGCTAGACACATGAATATAAGCTGCCCCTAGCTGCTCTAAAGCTTTTGATAAACCAACCGTAGATTCAATATCCCACTGTTCGTTACCATCCATCCAGTCAGTTGCAGATAGACGTACTCCTACTGGATAGCCTTCAGGAACCGCGAGTTTAATTGCTTGAAGTACTTCAAGTGTCATACGCATACGGTTTTCTAAAGAACCGCCATATTCATCCGTTCTTTGGTTGGCAATTGGCGATAAAAATTGATGCAACAAGTAGCCATGTGCTGCATGTACTTCAATTAGCTCAAAGCCAGCTTCAACTGCACGTTTTGCCGCAGCGGCGAAGTCTTGTTGAACTTGTTTAATTTCATCGATTGTTAATGCATGTGGCGCTGCATCGTGAACTGAAAAGGTACTTGTACTTGGAGCAACTGTTTGCCAGCCATGTGGCTGATTTTTTGCAATTTGTCCTTTACCCAACCAAGGCTTTTCAGTCGATGCTTTACGTCCAGCATGCGCTAACTGAATTCCAAATGGCATAGGAGAAAGTGTTTTAACTTTCCCTAATAAAGTTTTGATCTGGTCACGTTGCTGATCATTCCAAAGTCCAAGATCTGCATAACTAATTCGACCTTCCGCTTGTACAGCAGTAGCTTCCACAATACATAGACCAGCCCCAGACAAAGCATAATTTGCCCATTGCTGCTCATGCCAATAGGTAATTTCGCCTTCATCCGTTGCCGAATATTGGCACATTGGGGCAATTACAATTCTATTGACCAGTTGTAGCGAATCAAAATTAACCGTTTCAAATAATTTTGCCATTTTAAATTCCTAGAATTGTTTAATTACACGTAAACCTGCGCTCCAGTTACGCCCATCAGCGGGTTCAAAGTAACGGTCATTACCGTCATTCACAATCACTGAACCTGCATAATTTTTATCAAACAAGTTATCTACACGAGCAAAGCTTTTGACTTTCCAGTCGCCAAGATCCCATGCATAACCAATATTTGCTGAAGTTACACTGTAGCTCGGCGCTGCGTCACTGTTGGTATCATTCACGTATACTTTGTCCATATACTGTACATCTACACCACCATATAGACCGTGGCTCGGTTGCCAAGCTAAAGAGACAAAAGCCTGATTTTTAGCAATACCCGGAATCGCATTTCCTGATGGGATCTGGGCAATATTTCCTAAAGCTGGAATATCAGCATCAAATGTCGCATCTAAATAGGCATAGCTTGCAGTCGCGGTTAAGTCTCGCCATAACTTTTTATTCCATGCAAACTCTACTCCTTCACGTAAGGTTTTATCTGCATTACGGAAGGTTGCACGTCCGTTTGAGCTTCCCGCTGCAACAATGTCATTCTTCGTTTTGGTTTGAAAAACCGCCAACGTAAAATCACCTAATTGGTTTTGTGACTTTAAGCCGGCCTCATAGGTATCACTCGTTGATGGTCTTAAATCAAAGTTAAAACCTGGCTTTGTCGTATCAGTTTGATATGCCATTTCAGTAAAGGTCGGTGTTTCAAACCCTTTGGCATAACTTACATAGGCCATGAGCTCAGGTAAAATTTGCCAGCTTAAAGCAGCAGAAGGTAGAACCTTACTGTAATCAGTCTTACCACTATCATCGCCATTACTTAAATAATTATCTTTAGATTTGTAATGGACATTGCTATAGCGTACGCCCGTGTCTAAACGCCATGTAGGTAAGAACTGCCATGAAGCTTGTAAATATGGATCGATATTCCACAAAGCATTGTCTTCATCACGACGTAATTTACCTTTAACACCGTAAGAAGGCTGACCATTTACTAAGTTAAAATTTTCATAACCTTTACGGTCTTCATCCATCGCATCGAGTGCAACCCCTAAACTTATTGTCGTATTTGGCAGCAGTTCTTTACCTGTCCAACGGAAATCAGCACCATAATAATTACGTTCAAAATCAATCACGCCACCAGCATGATTAATACTGGCATCTTGTGCTGACTTAGGAATAGATTGATATTGAGTAACTTGGCGATTGCCTAAATATGCCATGGCATAGAGTTCATTTTTATCATTAATTGGCTTAGACCATGTCACCCCTGTTTGGGTTTGCTCAATGTCTTTACGAACATTAAATTGCTTTAAAAACGGAACTTGTTGCTTTGGATTAGCATTCCATTGATCATGTGTTAAACCCTGTGGATCATCTGCATTGATTTTGACATAGTTAGTCACCCAGTTGATTTTGCTACCATCATCAAGATTCCAACTGAGTTTTGCATTATTTAATACTTTTTCTGCACCGCTATGTTCTCGGTAACCATCAGTATCGAAGTATGATGAACTAATAACATAACTCGGTTCATTCGCACCCTTCGCCCCACCTTGTAGCACGAGTCCAGCTCGACTTTTATCGTGGCTGCCTCCCGAATAGCTCAGCTCAATTGAATCTTTTCCTTGTCCTTCTTTAGTAGAAGTCAAAATTGTACCGCCCGATGAGTTTCCATATAGCGATGAAAAAGGTCCCGTTAGAACTTCAACATGATCCAAACTACTTAAATCGATATTAGACGTTTGACCCTGCCCATCTGGCATAGTAGCGGGAATACCATCCACATAAAGGCGAATGCCTCGGACACCAAAAGTAGAACGTGCACCAAAACCACGCATAGATAACTGTAAATCTTGTGCATAATTTTCACGATTGCGAAGCTGTAAACTCGGTATACCCTTCACAACTTCGGTTAAATTTACTTGTGAAGAAGTATCGACTTGAGGTGCATCTATTCGAAAAACCGAAGCCGGCGTCTGCAAATAGGTGGTATCGGTACGAGTTGCTTCCACATGTAGCGTTGGCAATACAGTCACGTCTTGGGTTAAGTCTTCTGCCCAAACAAGTGGGCTAGAAATGCAGCCCATACTCATCAAAATACAGTAATGAAGTCGGTCTAAGCGTAATAAGGACATGCTTATTTCCTTTATTTATATTGTAGTTATCATAACAAAAAGCGGTGTCTTGTCTGGATAATGAATTCGATCTGCATTGTTGTAAATCTAGAACACTCTTCATCGATATCTAAAAATTGATTTCCAAATTAGAATTATCGACTCAAAGATGGATGGTCTTTCCAGCAATAACGTTCAGGCCAATCTTTTGCTTCTTCGGCATAATCAATTCCAATCCGTGGCGTCAATACCACTTCTGGCTGCGTTGAAGCTGCTTCAATCCATAGTCCAGACTCCTCTCCCAAGGTTTGACCTTTTAAAGTCCGATCAATACCCAAATAGCGTGTCAGTTTGCCCGGTCCAGCTAGAAGCTTATATTCTTTTTTTGTTGAAGCACCATTTAAAAATGCAGAACGAATCATGACCCCTTCAGGGATGCCTTCTGTCTGAGTAATCAGATTGAGCATTTCATACATGCCATAAATTAAGTAGACATAAATCGTACCGCCAGAGCGATACATTACATCTGTTCGTGCTGTGCGCTTGTCATTGTAGCTGTGGCAAGCTTTATCACGAACACCCAAATAAGCTTCTGTTTCACTAATTGTGCAACGGATGACTTGACCATCAGGCTGTCGCTTACACAATACGCAGCCGATTAAATCATACGCTACTTCCGAAGTTTCTCGTTGAAACCAGCTTAATGGTAAAGTATCTGACATAGTATTCTCTGAAATATTACATACCACACGTTATACTTGATTAATCCAGTATATCTGTTAATTATGCGAGTTGGCATGCCTGAGTTACCCGAAGTCGAAACCACTAAAACCAGTCTATTCCCCTTATTGAATCAAAAAGTTCAAAGTGTAGAAGTCCGCAACTCTAGCTTACGCTGGCCTATACCAGACGACATTCAAAAACTTGTTGGGCAAAGTCTCATTGGGTTAAATCGACGTTCAAAATATATTCTGGCAGAGTTTGAACAAGATCAAATGCTTTGGCATTTGGGAATGTCAGGAAGCTTTCGTCTGACCGAGCCAAATGACGAACTAAGAAAACATGACCACCTGATTATTCAATTTGAAGATCAGCAATTACGTTACCATGACCCTCGTCGTTTCGGTTGCATCCTTTGGCTTAACCCTGAAACTCAAGGCAAACTCATAGATACTTTGGGACCAGAACCTTTAAGTACTGATTTTCATGCAGAATATTTAGCTTCTAAGCTCAAGAATAAATCTGTCGGCATAAAAATTGCACTTATGGATAATCATGTAGTGGTTGGTGTAGGCAATATTTATGCAACTGAAAGCTTATTTAATGTTGGCATTCACCCAGCTCAGCCTGCTGGCGATTTGACTATGCAACAAATTGAAAAACTCGTTGTCGAGATTAAACGCATTTTAAAATCGGCAATTGATTTAGGTGGCTCAACTTTACGTGATTACAGTAATGCCATGGGTGAAAATGGTTATTTCCAGCAAACACTTCTTGCTTATGGTCGTGCTGGAGAAATGTGTGTTAACTGTGAAACCACATTAGAAAACTTAAAACTCGGTCAGCGTGCCAGTGTATTTTGCCCACAGTGCCAACCACTTAAAAAGCTGAGAAAGCCTTAATTTTTTGGAGGAAGACAAAATGCAAACAGCAATTGTCCGACATATTTTAGTCAAAGATAAAGACTTAGCTGAACAGCTAAAAAAGAAGCTACAAAGTGGTGCAGACTTTGCCAAACTTGCCAAGCAATATTCCACCTGCAATTCAGCTAAACGTGGCGGTGAACTTGGCGAAGTTAAAAAAGGTCAATTAGTACCTGTTATCGACAAAGTTGTCTTTACAGCTGCTGAACGCGTGTTGCAAGGTCCTATTAAAAGCCAGTTTGGCTATCATCTTTTAGAAGTTAAATTCCGAATGGGCAGCTTACGCTGATTCCATTAATTTAATTATGGTTTTCAGTAGATTGAGCCTGTGCATTCATTTGATATGTCCAGGCTTTAATATATTCACCCGACTCTAGTTTTACATCTGCGATGACACGCTGGTATTGAAAACCTTCAAAATCATCCAGCATCTGCCAGTTTTCAGCAAGTTTTTCTGTACTAAACACATAACCTTCTATCCAATCGGCTTGCGAATCTAACTCAAGTGCTTTTAAACCCTTGTCTGGCCCCCAATCTAAAATATGAATCACGCCTCGTACGCTGGCTTTTGTCCAGTGACCACCGATTTGTTCTAAAATATGAGCATTAGCTTGATTCGGACATAAAGTACCATATACAAATAGCTGATTCATTAATTTTTTCCTCTTTAACCATATGCTCAGTCAAATTACTTGCTAACTATATAATTTTATCAATTTATAGAGCCATATTTACAATTAAAAAGATTCATTAATAAAAAACGGTACACTAGGTACCGTTTTTTTATTTTAAATCTGCTTAAGCTTTCTTTTTCAACTCATCACGAATTTCGCGCAGTAATTGCACGTCTTCAGGCGTTGCAGCTGGAGCTTCTGGCTCATTCTTATCACGGCGAAGTCTATTTAATAATTTCACCATTAAGAATACAACCCAAGCCAAAATAAGGAAGTTAATTAAAATGGTCAGGAAGTTACCATAAGTTAATACATTGACACCTGCCTTTTGTAAGGCATCCAAAGATTGTAAATTATTAGGGTTTGCACCTAACACAATGAATTTTTGTGTAAAATCAACGCCACCACCAGTAATTACACTGATAATTGGCATGATAATATCTTTCACCAAAGAGTCCACGATTTTGCCAAAAGCACCACCAATAATCACACCAATGGCTAAATCCATCATATTGCCTTTAATGGCAAATTCTTTAAATTCTTGAATAATACTCATCTAAACATCTCCAGATGTCGGGGGCCGAAACACGTCATATTTTTCTTTTTCATTGGCATCTTATCGAATTAGATAGTACTCGCCATGATATTGATAATTTAATATTTTTATCAAAAAAAAGAAAACTATCTCACACTTTAACAACATATTCGTTTATAAGAAAAATATGAATTTAAGGTTAATTTAATTTTAAATATAACAATTAAAAAAAACCGCTAAATTAATTTAGCGGTTTTTTCTTTTTCAATTAAGAAAAATTATTTATCACGGTTACGTTTACGTTCGTTTTCAGTCAAGTAACGTTTACGGATACGGATTGATTTAGGTGTTACTTCTACTAACTCGTCATCTTCAATGAATTCAAGCGCTTGTTCAAGCGTATATTCAATTGCAGGTACTAAAGTTAAAGCATCATCTGTACCAGATGCACGAACGTTAGTTAATTGTTTCGCTTTAGTTGGGTTTACAACCATATCGTCTGAACGAGAGTTAATACCCACGATCATACCTTCGTAAACTTCTAACTGTGGCTTAGCAAATAAACGACCACGGTCTTGTAAGCTGAACAATGCATAGCCCAAGCAAGTACCTTGAACCATAGAAATCAACACACCGTTTTGACGCTTCGCAACAGTACCTTGTTTAACAGGACCATAATGCGAGAAGCTTGAAGTCATGATCCCTGTACCAGAAGTCATGGTCAAGAATTCAGAACGGAAACCGATTAGACCACGTGAAGGCACAGTCGCTTCAATACGGATACGGCCTTTACCGTCAACTTCCATATTAGTCATTTCGCCTTTACGGTGACCCATTTGTTCCATTACAGCACCTTGATGCTGTTCTTCAACGTCAAACGTTACGTTTTCGTAAGGCTCTTGTCTTTCACCATCAATTTCTTTGATGATTACTTGTGGACGTGATACGCCCATTTCAAAGCCTTCACGACGCATGTTTTCAATTAAAACTGAAAGGTGAAGTTCACCACGACCAGATACTTTGAAGCGGTCTGGACTGTCAGTGTCTTCAACACGTAAAGCTACGTTATGGATTAATTCGCGATCAAGACGTTCACGGATATTACGTGAAGTTACGAATTTACCTTCTTTACCAGCAAACGGAGAGTTGTTTACTTGGAAAGTCATAGATACTGTAGGTTCATCTACAGATAAAGCTGGTAATGCTTCAACATTTTTCGGATCACAGATTGTGTCAGAAATGTTAAGTGCATCAATACCAGTAATACATACGATGTCACCAGCAGATGCTGAATCTACATCAATACGTTCTAAACCGTGGTAACCCATGATTTTTAAAATACGACCGTTACGTGTATTGCCATCTTTGTCAATTACAGTAACAGGAGTGTTTAATTTTACTGAACCACGTTGAATACGACCAACACCGATAACGCCTACAAAGCTGTTATAGTCAAGTGATGAAATCTGCATTTGGAATGGACCATCAACATCAACTGCTGGTGGCTCAACGATGTCTACAATCGTTTCGAACAACGGAGTCATGTCTTCTGCAAGTTCTTCAGGAGCTGGACCCGCTACACCACGTAAACCTGATGCATAAACGATTGGGAAATCTAATTGCTCATCAGTTGCACCAAGGTTATCAAACAAATCAAATACTTGATCGATTACCCAGTCTGGACGTGCACTTGGTTTATCAACTTTGTTGATAATAACGATTGGCTTCAAACCACGAGCAAAGGCTTTTTGCGTTACAAAACGAGTTTGTGGCATTGGACCTTCTTGAGAGTCAACAAGAAGTAATACGCAGTCAACCATCGACATAACACGTTCTACTTCACCACCGAAGTCGGCGTGTCCCGGGGTGTCCACGATGTTGATACGGTAAGTTGTATCAGTACGCTTATCCAACCAAGTAATAGAAGTGTTTTTCGCTAAGATGGTAATACCACGTTCACTTTCAAGCGCATTCGAGTCCATGACACGCTCAATCTCGCCTGCTCGGTCACCGAGAGCACCTGATTGCTGAAGTAGTTTATCGACAAGTGTGGTTTTCCCGTGGTCGACGTGCGCAATAATTGCGATATTACGGAGATTTTTGATATCTGACATGAAAATTAGAAACGCCTGAAATTTGAGGGCAAATTATACAGAAAAACACTACTCTTGAGTAGTGACAGTTTATTGACATTGACAAAAAAATTTCCCAATAGCCTGTATTTCGTTTTGTAAAGATAGGTATCTCGATTAGAATAGCGCCAATTTGCGAAATTGTGGCGTATCTACTCCCATGTCCAATCAACCATCACCAGACCATCTTGACCTTGTTTATGGACTAGATGACCGACCAAAACCTTTCGTGGCTTTTCTAGCTGCTTTTCAACATTTGCTTGCAATTATTGTCCCAATTATTACACCTGGGCTTCTTATTTGTTTAGCTTTGGGTGTTTCACGTACCGAAACCAACATGATTTTATCCATGTCTTTGGTCATTTCAGGAATTGCAACTTTCTTACAATGCAAAAAAGTTGGTCCTTTCGGTGCAGGTCTACTCATTGTTCAGGGTACTAGTTTTAACTTTATTGGCCCAATTATTGGTATTGGGAGTGCAATGGTTGCCGCAGGTACACCAGTAAATCAGGTTATGGCTGCTATTTTTGGAGTGGTAATCGCTGGTTCATTTATTGAAATGGGTGTGTCACAAATCCTGCCATGGGTAAAAAGACTGATTACTCCCCTTGTGACAGGTATAGTTGTACTGCTGATTGGTTTAACGCTTATTAAAGAAGGCCTCATTAGTATGGGGGGTGGTTACCAAGCTATGCAAGATCATACTTTTGCAAGTTCTGATAACCTTATAATGTCTTGTACAGTTCTAGCTATTATTATTGTTTTAAATCGCATACGCGTAGTGTGGATTAAAAGCTCAGCTATTTTAATTGCTTTGGTCATTGGCTACATTCTTGCTGGCTTCATGGGGTACCTAGATTTTTCTGGTCTAAATGACGCGCCAGTTATTCAAATTCCAACACCAATGCACTTTGGCTTAAGCTTCTCGTGGGGCTTATTTATTCCAATGGCATTCATTTATTTGGTGACTTCATTAGAAGCAATTGGTGATGTCACAGCAACTAGTAAGCTTTCAAACCAACCTGTAGATGGTCCTCAGTGGATGCAACGCATCAAAGGTGGTGTGTTAGTGAATGGTGCAAACTCTTTACTTGCAGGATTATTTAACACTTTCCCTAGTTCTGTTTTTGCTCAAAATAATGGTGTTATTCAACTCACTGGTGTGGCGAGTCGTTACGTAGGGATCTGGATTGCTGCTTTACTCATTCTATTAGGTCTATTCCCTGCTGTAGCGGGTGTAATACAAGCTGTACCACAGGCGGTATTAGGCGGAGCAGTTATGGTAATGTTTGGTGCGGTTGCTGCTTCAGGCATTAACATTCTTTCATCTATTCACTTAGACCGTCGTGCCCTTTTAATTATCGCGATTTCACTTGCACTAGGTTTAGGTGTTGCTCAAGTTCCTCAAATTTTGGAACACTTGCCAGAGTTATTTAAAAATATTTTTAGTTCTGGTGTAGCAACAGGCGGTATTGCGGCATTAATTTTAAATGTTGTACTTCCTGAAACACACAAATAACCCATTTTTAATTTTTTGATTACTGCCCAGTTTCCACTGGGCATTCTTCTTCATGAGAGATGTACATGGATCCTAGAAGTGAAGTGGTATTAAGACAAGAAGACTATTTAAAAGGTAGACTCTTGTTAATTAATGCACCCAATGATGCCTTAGTCAGTCAATTACCATCTGGGGTTGATGCATCAGTCTGGACATGGAGTTATTCAGATTACCAAGGTTTTATTAATACAGGCACGACAGCACATTTCTCGGTTGAGTTTCCATTACAAGAATTTGATCAGGCTATAATTTTTGTTCCAAAATCAAAAGAGCTTTTAAACTATATATTGCATGTGGTGATGAGCCATCTAAAAACTGACCAATCAGTTTTTTTAGTAGGTGAAAAAAAAGGTGGTGTTGAAAGAGCTGCTAAACAACTACAAAGTTTTGGCAAAATTCTTAAACTTGATAGCGCTCGACATTGTCAGTTATGGCATTTAAAAATTGAGAAAACTGAAAAGCTCAAACCTCTTGAAAGCTGGTTAAAAACCTATACTGTTCAAGCAAATGGACATGAACTTACCATTTGTGCTCTACCGGGGGTTTTCAGTCAAAATCATCTAGATGTGGGAACTGCTGTTTTACTCCCTTATCTTAATCAGGTGAAATCAGGTAGAATTGCCGACTTCGGGTGTGGTGCAGGAATTATCAGTTGTTATTTGGCAAAAATAAATTCAAGTAATATTATTCATGCCTTAGATATTGATGCTTTCGCTTTACGGTCAACGGAAATGACTTTTAGTCGAAATGGAATAGGTTCAAACCAGTTGAGATTGCAACCTGTTATAGGAATTGCAGACGCCCCAACAGAACTTGATGCCATTGTCAGTAACCCTCCCTTCCATCAAGGTATTCATACCAACTATGATGCAAGTGAAGGACTCTGCCAGAACGCTAAAAAACATTTAAAGGCATCGGGTGAGCTATGGATTGTAGCAAACCGTTTTTTAAACTATCCGATCTTAATTGAGAAGCACTTTGGTCAGTGTGAGATTAAAACTGATCTTCAAGGCTTTAAGGTGTTATATGCCTGTGCATAACAAACTATGTAAGGAATCTCCATGAGCGAAACACATGCTCCTGAAAAACTCCAGCGAAAGCTTGGAGCTCGTCATCTGAATATGATCGCCATTGGTGGTTCCATTGGTACAGGTCTCTTCCTTGCTTCTGGATCAACCATTGCAAACGCAGGCCCTGGTGGGGCTCTACTCGCTTACTCTCTTATTGGTATTATGATTTACTTCTTAATGACCAGTTTAGGTGAGCTTGCGACTCATACCCCAACATCTGGTGCATTTTTTACCTATGGCAGTCGCTATGTTGAAGATGGCTTTGGTTTCGCTCTAGGCTGGAATTATTGGTACAACTGGGCAATTACGGTTGCATTTGAACTTGTTGCTGTACAGTTTATTATGAAATTCTGGTTTCCAGATATTCCTGGATTTTACTGGAGTGCGCTCTTCCTCGTCATTATTTTCATGATTAATGCGATGAGTGTAAAAGGATTTGGCGAAAGCGAATTCTGGTTCTCAATGGTTAAGGTTATCGCTATTGTTGCCTTCATTATCATTGGTATTGCCATGATTATTAAAGTGATGTTGACACCTGGAGTGGCGACATTCGGCAACTGGACCTACAAAGATGCACCTTTTGTAGGTGGTTTACAGGCCATGATTGGGGTTGCCATGATTGCAGGATTCTCATTTCAAGGAACTGAAATGGTGGGTGTTGCTGCGGGCGAATCAAAAGATCCAAAGAAAACAATTCCACTGGCAATTAAACAGATTTTCTGGCGAATTTTATTATTCTATGTGTTGTGTATTTTCATTATCGGCACACTCATTGCCTATGATGATCCAAACCTATTGCAAGCCGCGACAACAGAAAATGTTGCCCTTTCTCCTTTTACCTTGCTTTATGAAAAGGTAGGCTTTGCTTTCGCTGCGAGCTTAATGAATGCAGTTATTTTGACTGCTATTTTGTCGGCAGGTAACTCAGGTATGTATTCTTCTACCCGTATGTTATTTGATATGGCTCAGCAAGGTCGTGCACCGAAATGGTTTGCCAAACTCGACAATCGTGGTGTTCCAATGAATGCCTTATATGCAACTACATTTATTGCTGCATTCTGCTTCTTAACGACTTTTATTGGGGAAAAACAAGTCTTTAACTGGCTACTCAATATGTCAGGGATGTGTGGCTTTATTGTCTGGTTAGGTATTGCAATTTCACATTATCGTTTCCGTAAAGGTTATATTGCTCAAGGCTATAAATTAGAAGATTTAGCTTACCGCGCTAAGTTTTTCCCATTTGCACCTTGGTTTGCCTTTATTCTCTGTTCTATCATTATTCTTGGACAAAACTATCAAGCTGTTTTGGGCGGAAAAATTGACTGGATGGGCTTACTTTCCACCTATATCAGCATACCGTTATTCTTAGTAATTTGGCTCGGATATAAATGGAAAAATAAAACTAAGTTAATCCCTTACGACCAAATGGATGTAAAGCCAGAGCAAGATTAATAGTAAGTTTAAAGAGTCAATTAAAACTATCTAAACGTCAAAAACTTGATCTTTAGTTAAAAACAGGTAAAATGCCGTTCAGATTTTCAACGGCACTTTTTAAAAAAGGAGGACATCATGCCAACACTACAAGGTAAAACACAGTAACGATTTGGCACGATGTCAGCTCACGGACAAGTGTACAAATTTAATTCACTTGTCCGAATGCTCGAATTTAAGACCTAGCATTCGCTAGGTTTTTTTATGCCTATTCGGACAGAAAAATAAGAGAAAAATTATGGGCATACAAAAAATATTAAACGAAGAGGCACTTTACGGTGTCCCCGTTAAAATTTTCACTCAAGATATAGATAGTGAAAGTATTGAACAATTGAAGAAAATGGCACAACTGCAATTTATATATTCACATATTGCTGTTATGCCAGATGTTCACGTAGGAAAAGGTGCAACTGTAGGAAGTGTTATTCCGACTAAACATGCCATTATTCCAGCTGCAGTCGGTGTAGACATTGGCTGTGGAATGAATGCAATTCGTTTAAGTCTAAAGGCTTCACAGCTACCTGATAACTTGAGTCGTTTACGTGATGCAATTGAACGTAAAGTACCAGTTGGATTTGCTTTACATAAGCAGGTCAAAGCTAAAGCATCGAGTATTATCCCACTCGAAAAGCGCTTACAACCGATTGTAAAAAAACATCCTGGTTTAATTCGAATGCTTCGGCAGTTTGATGCCACTTGGCAAAAACAATTAGGCACATTAGGTGGTGGCAATCACTTTATAGAGTTATGTATTGATGAAAATCAAGATGTATGGGTAATGCTACATTCAGGTAGCCGAGGACTTGGTAACGTCATTGGTACTTATTTTATTGAGCTCGCCAAGAAAGAAGCACAACATCGCTTTGGACACGTACCTGATAAAGACTTAAGTTATTTTGCTGAAGGTTCAAACAGTTTTAATGATTATGTAGAAGCTGTGGAGTGGGCCCAAGAATATGCTTTTGAAAATCGTAAAGAAATGATGCGATTAGTCTTAGAAGCAATCCGACCTATCCTCCCCTCATTTCAAATGACAAAAGAAGCAATTAATTGTCATCATAATTATGTAAGTCGAGAAACCCATTTTGGTGAAAATCTTTTAGTTACCAGAAAAGGTGCTATTAGAGCAGGTTTAGATGAGTTAGGAATTATTCCTGGATCTATGGGAGCATGCTCTTATATTGTTAGAGGAAAAGCTAATCCTGAGTCTTTTTGTTCATGTTCTCACGGCGCTGGGCGTAAAATGAGCCGCAGCAAGGCGAAAGTTCTTTTTAATCAACAAGACTTAATTGAGCAAACCAAAGGTATTGAGTGTCGTAAAGATAGTGGCATTGTCGATGAGATCCCAAGTGCTTACAAGGATATTGATGAAGTCATGGCAAACCAATCAGATCTTATTGAAGTGGTTCATACACTTAAACAAGTTTTATGCATTAAAGGTTAAAACATGAAAATTAAAGAAATGCCAAAAATTAAGGTCCGCAACCACGTAGCTCTGTCCCCTTTACTTCAAAAAGGTGGCATGCATGAGACAGAAAAACCTCGTGCACAGCATCGTCGAGATAGACAAGATACTAAACAGCAATTAAAAAAAGGTGTTTGGTAAAAACTTATTTATAAGCAATTAACTGAATAGATATTCTTTAGGAGATATAAAATGAAAAAATATTTGAAAAATCGTAATAAAAAAAGCGACTCTAACGAGTCGCTTTTTTACTGTTCAGAAACTCAAATTATTGAGCTTGTTGACCAGGTTGAACTACTACAGTACGGCTACCAGTGATTGTCGCGAATACACGACGGTTCATAGCACGACCTTCTTTAGTTTTGTTGTCAGCAATCGGTTGATCCCAAGCGAAACCTTGAGTAGACAAACGAGAAGCATCAACATTGTATTCGTTTACAAGAGCTGATTTAACAGAGTTAGCACGAGCTAAAGATAAACGTTCGTTCAACTTACGTGGACCAGTGTTATCTGTGTGACCTTCGATACGTGCAGTAGCGTTAGGGTATTCAGTTAACTTCTCAGCAACTTTAGCGATTTCTGGCTTGTATTGGTCTTTGATGTTTGACTTGTTAGTATCAAAGAACACACGAAGTTCCATGTTAAGGTCTTCAGTTAACTCTTGTGGTTGTGGAGCAACTGGAGTTGGTTCAACTGGAGCAACTTCTACTACAGGAGCAGCAGGCTTCAAGTGACCACCAAGAACTACGTTTAAACCAGCAAGAGCTGTATAGTTCCAGAATTCTTCATCAAAGTTATAAGTACCACGAGCTTCTGTACGAAGAGATAAAGCATCATTGATGCGATAGAACGCACCGATACCAGCATTACCTAAAGTACCTTCTTCAGAATTACCACGTGTACCACGATTTACACCATCAAAGTCGTATTTGTAGTGACCAGCACCCAATAATACATACGGCTTAAATTTGCTGTCATAGTTTTTAGTGATTAAATCAGAAGTAGCATAGAAGTTACCGTTGATTTGTTTTTGTTTGTATTCAGCACCAGCAGAAGCGCCGTTTACATCACCTTTAACTTGGTTATATTCAGCTTCGAAACCTAACCATGGTGTTAATTCAACGCCAAGAGCTGCACCAACGAATAAATCGTCTTGTAACTCAGGACCGTTAGTTAGGTTACCATCTTTACCGCCATTATTGTGTTGGCTGTCTTGGAAAGTGTAACCAAGCAATAATGGAGTAACTGTTACGCCAGCATTAGCAGCAGCTAATGGAGCAGCAACAAGCATAGTAGCAAGTGCAATACGACTCAATTTCATGGATATCCTCCAGAGATAACAATTGTTGTTCAAGCTCAGCCTAAATTTATTGGCCCCTGAGATATTTTTACCCCAGTATTATTTTTAAGCTATTCACATTTGAATCATACAAACACTTGATAAACTTTCCAAGTGCTTGATAATTTTAATCAAGTAAATTATTGACAAAATTACTTACAATTTCCGTTGTAATTCGGTAATTTTTTACTCAACTAGCAAATATGAACAACTTCTTTGTTTCGCTTGCGGTGATTTTACCAGTATTCTAGCCAACTGATAACCCTTATTTAATTTTGTGTTTCCTTATTATAAAAAATAATATAAATCATTGTCAGAAAACATAAAATTGCTCTATTTATACATATATTAAGGTTTTTTAATGTTTAAATCTCCCGGTTTTACTATAGTTGAACTCTCTATAACCCTCGTAATTATTGTAATTATGTCAGTTATAGCCATTCCTTTATACCATCAATTTATGGCATCTGCAGAATTAAAAAATACTCCGCGTGTACTCACAATTCATATACAAAAAGCCAAATATGACGCGATTGTTAGGCATACAAACATTGTTCTGTGTCCCAGTTCCGATCAATTCATTTGTAATACGAACTGGAATAGTCAACTCATTAGCTTTGTAGACAATAATCGTAATCTACAACATGACTTAAATGAAGAGTTATTAACCTCCATAGATCTTAATCATCATTATGGCTCTATGAAATTACAACGTTTTGGAAAAAAACAAAATAGTATTGTTTTTCAGGGCAATTCCGGACTTCCAATCGAGTCTAATGGTAGTTTTATTTATTGTTCTTATGATCAGCTTAAAAATTTTAAGTTAATTCTCAGCAAAATGGGGCACATCCGCTTAGAAGAATCTCAAAATTGTTAGAACTCTACAGTCTAATGCAGAACCCAATACTATCCCCATTTTGCAATATACTGCTTAAGTTTTAATGTTTTCTTAATTTGAGATAAAGAACAATCGGAGATTACAACAATGACTGACATCGTAATTGTTAATGGTGCTCGTACTGCTATGGGTGGTTTTCAAGGATCACTATCTGGTCTAACTGCTCCAGAATTAGGTGCAGTAACAATTAAAGAAGCAATCGCACGAGCAGGTTTACAGCCTACTGATGTCGAAGAAGTCATTATGGGTTGTGTACTGCCTGCTGGCCTAAAGCAAGGTCCAGCACGTCAAGCGATGCGTAAAGCTGGTTTACCAGACTCTACAGGTGCAGTGACGATTAATAAACTTTGTGGTTCAGGCATGAAAGCCGTAATGCAAGCAGCCGATATGATCAAAGCAGGCAGTGCTGAAATTGTGGTTGCAGGTGGTATGGAGTCGATGACAAATGCCCCTTATGTTTTACCTAAAGCACGTGCTGGTTACCGTATGGGTCATGGCGAAATTAAAGACCACATGTTTCTTGATGGACTTGAAGATGCTGAAACAGGTCGTTTAATGGGTTCTTTTGCTCAAGATATGGCAAATACTCGTGGCTATACACGTGAACAAATGGATGACTTTGCAATTCGCTCATTAAAACGTGCACAAACTGCAATTACTGAAGGCTATTTCAAAGATGAAATCGTTCCTGTTACCGTATCTAGCCGCAAAGGTGATGTCGTTGTTGATCAAGATGAACAACCTTTAAATGCAAAGATCGACAAAATTCCTTCACTTAAACCAGCTTTTGCAAAAGACGGTACAATTACCGCAGCAAACGCAAGCTCTATTTCAGATGGTGCATCTGCATTAGTATTAACTTCAAGTGAGGTTGCTACTCAACGTGGTTTACAGCCACTGGCAAAAATTATTGCAACGGCTTCAAACTCTCAGCATCCTTCAGAATTTACAATTGCTCCTGTTGGTGCCATTGAAAAAGTTCTTAAAAAAGCAGGATGGAATGCTCAAGATGTCGATCTTTGGGAAATTAATGAAGCCTTTGCTATGGTTACAATGTGTCCAATTGATGATTTCAAACTTGATGCAGAGAAAGTGAATATCAATGGCGGTGCTTGTGCACTAGGTCACCCAGTAGGCTCAACAGGTTCACGTATTATTCTTACGCTGATTCATGCACTTAAACGTACTGGCGGTAAAAAAGGTATTGCAGCACTCTGTATTGGTGGTGGCGAAGCAACAGCCGTTGCGATTGAACTTATTTAATTAAAATTAATTATTTTTAAATCCCACTTCGGTGGGATTTTTTATGAAAAAATTACAAAAAAAGACCCACAAAATCACTTTTAAGTTTTAACTTATTCCTCTAAATGAAAACAACAATGGACAATAACAATGCAACTCAATCACTATCTCAACTTTCAAGGTCAGGCAGAGCAAGCGTTTAACTTTTATAAATCAGTCTTTGGTGGAGAGTTTGCCATGCTGAGTCGCTATGGTGATATGCCCGCTCCCGAAGGTGTAACCTTATCAGAAGCCAATAAAAACCTGATTTTACATGTGTCTTTACCCATTAACGAATTCACGGTGCTTATGGCATCAGATACCAATGATCAGTTCTGTGCTCCTAACAGTGTTTTTACTCAAGGCACTAATCACTACATTGCAATAAACCTTGAAAAAGATGAGCAAGAGAAAGCAAAGCAGCTTTTTGATAAGCTATCTGTAAATGGCCAAATTGAAATGCCTCTAGAAAAGACTTTTTGGGGAGCATTGTATGGTGCTTTTACTGATCAGTTCGGCATAAAGTGGATGGTTAATTGCCAACTTGATACATAATTTTAAATATAAAAAATCCCGCAAATTGCGGGATTTTTTATGTCAGCATATCTTAAGCACCAGTTTGGTAGCTCGCTTTTGGCACAGCAGTTGAAGCTTGATACGGATTGGTAAAATCTTGCAAACCTGCCGCAGCTTCTTGTACGTCTTTGCCTTCTTTTACGACAAAGCTATCAAAACCAGAACGCTTTAAGTAGTTTAAAACATCCTTAAACACATCACCTGTTGCACGTAACTCACCTTGGAAACCTTGGCGGCGCAATAGTGCTGCAAATGAGTAACCTCGGCCATCGCCAAAACCTGCAAACTCAATGAAGATTGCATCAAGTTCATTTAATGGAAATGTATGATCTTCAGGTGAATCATTTACAGTCACATATAAAGCTTTTTTGCCTTGAACGTTAGCTAACTGGTCTAGTTGAGCTGTTGTTACAACTACATCACCTTGAGGAACAACACCATCTTCAGCAATGATTTGATAAGTATTATCTGCAATCGTGCCATCTTTATAAAGCACTGGTAGAGCTATATTAAGCATATGCACGCTCCTTAAATGGTTGAATTCCTACACGGCGATATGTATCAACAAAACGCTCACCTTCAGTACGCAAATCAAGATAAGTATTTAGTACTTCTTCAATTACGTCAGGCACAGCATCTGCTGCAAATGATGGCCCTAAGATGTCACCGATTGAGGCATCATGGTCCGAATTACCACCTAATGTAATTTGGTAGAACTCAGCACCTTTTTTATCTACACCTAAAATACCAATATTACCTACGTGGTGGTGACCACAAGCATTCATACAACCAGAAATATTTAGATCTAAATGACCAAGATCATAAACTTTGTCTAAGTCATCGAAACGACGTGTAATCGCTTCAGCAATTGGAATTGATTTCGCATTTGCTAGTGAACAGAAATCACCGCCCGGGCAACTAATGATATCGGTAATAAAACCAATATGTGCACGTGCCATATTTTGTTGTTCAAGCGCTTGCCATACATCAAACAAGTCTTTTTGAGGCACATCTGCCAAAGCAATGTTTTGTTCGTGAGTCGTGCGAAGTTCACCGAAAGTATATTTATCAGCAAGATCTGCAATAAAGTTCATTTCTTCGGTGGTCATATCGCCCGGTGCAATACCTGCACGTTTTAGAGAAATCGTAACAATACGATAGCCTTTCACTTTATGTGCATGCGTGTTGATATTGAACCATTGCTTGAATTTTGGATGCTCAGCAAACAAAGCGGTAAAGTCTTCATCTGCTAAATCTTGATAATCAAACGGGGTGAATTCTTCATCCAGTTTTTTCAAGATTTCTGGCTGAATTTTCAATGCTTCGCGTGTATGTTCGAATTCAGCTTCAACTTTCTGTGCAAACACTTCAGGCGTTAATGCTTTAACCAAGATTTTGATACGCGCTTTGTATTTGTTATCACGACGGCCATGCAAGTTATAAACACGTAGAACTGCTTCTAAGTAAGCAATTAAATCTTCACGTGGTAAAAACTCGCGAATAACGCTACCAATAATTGGGGTACGGCCTAAACCACCACCAGCCATAATTTTATAGCCAATTTCACCCGCTTCATTACGCACGATGTAAACACCAATATCGTGGAATGCCGTTGCTGCACGATCTTTTTCTTCAAGTGCAGAAACAGCAATTTTGAACTTACGTGGCAAGAATGCAAATTCAGGGTGGAATGTACTCCACTGACGAATCAATTCACATGTTGGACGTGGGTCTGCAATTTCACCAGCAACCACACCAGCATATTGGTCAGTTGTTGTGTTACGAATACAGTTACCACTCGTTTGAATGGCATGCATTTGTACAGTTGCAAGTTCAGCCAAAATATCTGGCACGTCTTCAAGTGCAGGCCAGTTTAACTGAATGTTTTGACGTGTAGATACATGTGCATAACCACGGTCATAAGCAGTTGAAACTTCAGCAACTTTACGTAATTGTTTAGAATTCATTAAGCCATACGGCACAGCAATACGCAGCATAGGCGCATAACGTTGCACATATAAACCATTTTGCAAACGTAATGGACGATATTCATCTTCAGAAAGTTTGCCAGCTAAATAGCGTTCAGTCTGATCACGGAACTGAGCAACTCGTTCATTAACCAGCTGCTGGTCGAAATCGGTATATAAATACATGGCGTATGGCTAGTAGATTCATTATTAAGGCGGATAGCATAGCGAGCTTTTATTCATCAATAAAATGCTTTTTTTGCATATTTAATAACGGTTTTATTGATAAGCTTTAATATAAATCAATATAAAAAAAGCCCAGATCAATCTGGGCTTTTTTTATAGCAAAGGTTTATTTGTTATCTGGCAATGCATAAGCCACTAAATAGTCGCCCATTTTTGTACCAAATGAACCATGACCACCGGCCATGATCACAACATATTGCTTACCATTAATTTCGTAAGTCATTGGTGTTGCTTGTCCACCGGCTGGTAAACGCGCTTCCCAAAGTTTCTTACCATTCGTAACGTTAAAGGCACGGATGTAGTTATCTTGAGTTGCACCAACGAACATGACATTACCTGCGGTAGAAATTGAACCACCTAAACCAGGAACACCAATTTTCACAGCTGGTAATTGGAATAGTTTTGGCAAGCTATCACGGATAGTACCAATACGTTTTTTCCATACAACCTGATGCGTTTTCAAATCTACACCAGCTACATAACCCCAAGCTGGTTGTTTACAAGGTAAACCAAGTGGAGATAAGAATGCGCTGATTTCGACACCATAAGGTACGCCATACATTGGCTGAATACCCTGCTCAGTTCCTGCACCTTTTGCAGTTTGTGCACGGTTTGGATCTTCAGGAATTAAACGGCTTACGAATGGCAGACCAATCGGGTTCATCACAGCAACTTGACGATCAGGGTTAACTGACATACCGCCCCATTCAAACACGCCTAGGTTACCAGGGAAAACTAAAGTCCCGTTTTCTGATGGTGGTGTATAAATACCATCGTAATTTAGACGTTTGAAAGATACACGACACATGAGCTGATCAAGCATTGTGGCACCCCACATATCTTTATCAGTCAATTTATCTTGTGGCGCCAAGTTCAAGTCAGAGAATGGCTGAGTTTTTGAATAGTGCTCGCCTTTGGTTTGTGGACCGCGCTTAACTGTTTGTGGAACTGGTTTTTCAGTTACAGGAACAATCGGCTGTCCATTACGACGGTCAAGAACAAAAGCATTACCTGTTTTAGTCAATACATAGATTGCTGGAACAGTTTTACCTGCTTTGTCTTTAATATCTGCCAAAGATGGCTGAGATGGCACGTCCATATCCCACAAGTCATGATGAGTGGTCTGGAAGTTCCATATCAATTTACCAGTTGAAGCATTAATCGCTAACATTGAGTTCGCATAACGTTCTTTCAACTCAGTACGGTCACCACCCCAGATATCTGGAGTACCTACGCCTGTTGGAACATAAACGATATCAAGTTTGGCATCGTATGCTAAAGGTGCCCAAGCATTTGGAGAGTTATGAACAAATGTTGTACCTTGTCCAGGCATAGCATTTGGATCTGCTGCACCAGTGTCAAATACCCAAAGAAGCTTACCAGTATTTACGTCATAACCACGAATAACACCTGATGGCTCTTTATTTGAGTAGTTATCTGTTACAGAACCCGCAATTACGACAGTTGAACCTGTCACAACACCCGGAGAGGTTGGGTTATAACCACCCGGATAAGCATATGGCATAAACTCTTGTAAGTTCACTTCACCATTTTGACCAAAGTCAGTACATGCTTTACCTGTGTCAGCATTTACAGCAACTAAACGTCCATCATTGACTGGAACAAAGACTTTACGAGGACATTGAGTTGAAGTCGACTTCTTAGTTTGCAAGCTTGTCGCAAACTCAGTTGTGTTGTTTGCATCGTAGTACATTACACCACGGCAAGTTAAATGCTGGAATGATTTATCCGTTTTAAGCTTCGGATCAAAACGCCATTTTTCTTTACCAGTCGCTGGATCAATCGCAATTAACTGTTGGTGAGCTGTACAGATAAACATGTTATTGCCAATTTTAATTGGCGTAACCTGATTGGTTGTTTCACCCGAATCATTATCTGTCTTGAAATCGCCAGTACGTAGTGTCCAAGCCACTTTCAAATCTTTGACGTTTTGGTCATTAATCTGTTTAAGTGGAGAATAACGTTCGCCTGCTTGAGTACGACCATAAGCTGGCCAGTCACTCTCAGCTACACCTGGAACGGCTTGAGCAGTTTCTGGTTGTGGTGTTTTAATCTCACCATTAATTTCTTGCGGATCGTTAAAGATAGAATAAACCATCAATACGATTGCAATCGCTAAAGTTGAAGATAAGGCAACTTTACTTGATCCAAGGTTGTTGATTCCACGAGTCACAGCCGGAACCAATAACCATAAACCAAGAATACCTAAAATATCTAAACGTGGTGCAAGCGCCCAAAAGTCTGTTCCAACTTCCCAGACACTCCAGATAATGGTACCTAGCATTAATGCGGCATAAACCCACAAAGCTGTTGAAGCACGCTTGTAGAGTTGCCATGTAACAATGAGAAGTAAGACTCCAGCTACAATGTAGTAAATTGAACCGCCTAGTGTAGCGAGCCAAATACCTCCAATTAGCAGGAATAACGCCAATAACCCAATAATAATTACGGTAAAAGTCGTTAAACCTGATCTTGAAGAAGGTTGATTCATAAACCACCTCTTATTAATCATCATTTTTATCGGAAAGATGTGTCAAAAATCTTAGAGAGAAATGACATCATCAATACATCTAAAACAAAATTCAGGCATAAAGAAAAAAACGGAAGGTCTGGATACTTCAATTAATGATTTAGCCATCGACAATCCGTTTTTCGGAATAGTTACTTAGAATACGGTTGAGAATTTAATACCGCCTACCCAAGTGTTATCACCATTTTTTAATGCACCAACATGACGAACATATTGCACATTTGGACGAATAGTTAGCCAATTAGTGGCATGAATACCGTAGTAAAGCTCGGTATTGTATTCAGTGTCATATTCTTTGGCTTGAACATCACTCCAGTCATCATTGATATGAATACGAGCAACACCAAGTGCTAATTCATCTTGAGGACGTTGATTGAGCAAACCTTTGTAGACCAAGCCTACATTTTGCATATTGTCGACTTTATTGGTATCTGAGTCATGGAAAGTCAGATTCACAAAACCTGTTAAACCACGATCAGTTTGGTCAGCTGGTTGGAATAATTTTTGTTTCGCAGTTACCCAAACACCTTGCTTATGAGATGTTTTGGTTGGATTGGTAATTTCCTCTGCATCAGCAGTGCTGTAGTAATAACCTAAACGGTATTCACCAGGCATGCTTTGTGCACCTAATTTAGGTGACCAAACGACTTCTGCCGGAATAATTGCACCGTGAGAACCGTCTGTGCTCAGGTTAAAGCCTTTGCCTCGTTCCAAGTTCTCTGGGTTATATTCATATACACCGACTTGCGTATATAGATCAGGTTGCACGTTATATTTAACACGCATTGCCCATTGGCTCACTGGCCAGTTATACCATTGGTCGCCAACCCAGTTACCCACTTGTGAACCACAAAGTGCCAAGTTCTGGAAATCACAGTCAAAACTATTAAAGTCTTCACCTTCACCAAAACGACCAACTTTCACATCTAACTTTTGATCAAGGAATTTTTTCTTAATCCATAAATCAGTTAAACGCCAAGTTTGCTCACGACCCCACACTTCTTGTGCAGAACTAATGTGTCCAGCTAAAGCTGGAGAATGTTCAGAAAGCGATTGCCCATCACGATAAGTTAACGTGATTTGAGCTTCTGTATCTTGCCACCCTAAAATTTTACCTAGGTCCAAATGCGAACCTAAAGCGAGTTGCCCTGTATAAGCACTGCCATGCGAAGAAGTATTCTTTGAATCTAAAATACCGGCATATTCACCGGTATATCCAAAAGAAAAATCATAACCTTGTGCTTGTAACGCTGTGCGTTGCCCGTTCCAATCACCCAACATCCAAGAACTATTTGGGTCAAATGCAGCAGCAGCTTGTGCATGCTGAACAAAAAGAGTAATTGATAAAACGGATAAACAGGAAACCATCAAAGATTTATGCGTTTTCATGTTTACGTACCTTTTATGTCTTTGTTTATAAAGGTTACGCTAATTTTATGTAAAGAAATTATTCAAAATGTTAATCAATTGATTAATCAGATAATAATCTTAATACACCCTGTATAAGAAATAGCCCTAAGACATTACCACTGTCCCTCGCCAAGCTTTTGACCTACAAAGGAATATCGCATTTGTGAACGTGAAAACTTTATTGGGCATGCGATCTGTGGTTCTGTATCTGTCGTATTATTTTGCAAAGGAACATCCACAATCCATCCACGTTGTTGTGCTAATGGCGAGTTTAAAGCCTCACTCAAACTCAATACTGGCTCTACACAAACATCCAAATTTGCAAAAATTTCATGCCATTCTTTAAATGTTTTGGCTTTAATTTTTTCTTGAATAGCTTGCTTCACTTCTTGTCGATCTTGGACATCTAATGAAGCGCCTTTTTGTAACAGCACGGGTAAATCTAATGCAGCAGACAACCCAGCCATAAATTGTGGCTCAAGACTACCAATAGAAAGATAACGGCCATCTTGAGTTATATAATAGTCATAGAAAATGCCACCGTTGAGCATGCCCTGCTCTGGCGCCTGCTCAACTTGACCTGCAAGTACGGCTGATGCTGCCATGCTATTTAGACTCGCCACACAGTCGGTCATGGAAATATCAATATATTGTCCCATACCGCTACGACTGCGTTCGACGACCGCAGCCAAAATAGCAATAACTGCATGTAATGATCCGCCTGCAATATCGGCAACCTGAATGCCAAGCGGTGGCGGGCCGCTATCTTGTCGACCGCTATAACCTGCAATACCCGCTAAAGCTAAATAATTAATGTCGTGCCCAGCTCGATCTTTATAGTTTCCAGTTTGTCCATAACCTGTAATTGAGCAATAAATTAAACGCGGGTTAATTTCTGCAAGTGTTGCATAGTCTAGCCCTAAACGGCGCATAACCTCTGGCCGAAACTGTTCTATGACAATATCAAACTCGGAAATCTTGGCTTTTATCAGATCAATACTGGCAGCATCTTTTAAATCAAGAACAATCGACTGTTTATTTCGATTTAAATAACTATGTGCAGTCGCTTGTCCATTGGCATAGGGCGGCATAATCCGGATGAGATCTGGACGTGATGGAGATTCGATATGGATGACTTCTGCGCCCATATCGGCTAAGTACATTGTGGCAAAAGGTCCAGGTAAGAGCGTAGAGAAATCGAGAACTTTAAGTCCGTTTAATGCTGTCGTCATCGTATTTTTAACCACTATTATTCGAATTTTCTTTTATATTAGTTAAGCAAATATTCTAAAACAATGTCATGTTCAGCCATTTACCTTGATCATTTCGGCAATTTAACATGTAAAAAGTGCTTTTACACTGTTGTAAATCGCCAATTTATTTTTTTAGACGGTCATTTAGGTCAATTTAAAGTGAACATCAAAGAGACTGAAGGATTCAATATGAGTCGCGATACGATTAGCATCCACTTCGTGAATGCGGCTTTGACAGGCGTAAAACGCCTTGGCATGGATGTCGAGACGTTACTTTCACATGTGGGTATCGAAGCGGAACTATTACGTCAACCTAAAGCTCGAATCTCACCAGAACAATATACCCGTTTTATAAAAATGCTATGGATGGTCACACAAGACGAACACGTCGGTTTTGATGTACAACCGCGTCGTTTGGGCACTTTTGCCATTATGTGTCAGTTGATTATTCATGCAAAAACTTTGGGACAAGCTCTCGAACTTTCATCTCAATTTTACAAGTTATTTGGTGATGAATGGTCGGTAACACTAGAGCGTGACAAACACGAAGCGCGTTTAGTACCTCTCATTCCAAAAACATTAGATCCAGATCATTTCATTACTGAAAGTATGCTCATGATTTGGCACGGTTTAGCGTCGTGGCTCATTGAACGTCGCTTACCTTTAGAGCGTGTTCATTTTAGCTATCCACGTCCTGCACATGCAGATGAATATGATGCGTTATTCTTTGCGCCAGTCATGCAGTTTGATGCACCTCGCACCGAAATAACTTTTGCAGCTGATTATCTTGACTTACCAATCCGCCAAGATGAAAAAACGCTAGAAGAGTTCTTGAAAGCAGCCCCTGCTCAGCTTTTAGTAAAATTCAAAAACACCAACTCGTTGACTTCTCGTATTCGTGACGTACTTAAGAGCCAAATTGGTGAAGAAATGCCAACGCTTAATGATGTTGCATCTATGCTGTATTTATCTCCACAAACCTTACGCCGCCGCTTGGCTGCTGAAGGTAAAAGCTACCAAGGCGTAAAAGACGCTTTACGTCGAGATGCTGCTATTCACTTGTTACTCAACCCTGAGTTAACACTTGAAGATGTTGCTCAACAGGTAGGCTTTAGTGAAACCAGTACATTCCACCGTGCATTTAAAAAGTGGACTGGTGTAACTCCTGGCTTATATCGCCAACTACACGGTTACCACTAATTTTTAAATCTCTTTATATTCACATCTCGCCCAAGTTCAACTTGGGCTTTTTTTATATCTCTATTGGCAAAAATCATCACCTGACTGGTGCGCTTATCGTCATTGCACTCGCTATTAAAACCAGTACACTCAAAACACAAATAAATTTTAAGCAATAAAAAAGGAACTGTTATGAGCGAGGCTTATATTATTGATGCCATTCGCACACCACGCGGAAAAGGAAAAAAAGACGGCTCTCTTTACGAAGTAAAACCAATCACATTACTCACCACTCTATTAAATGAATTACAGCAACGCCATCAGCTTGATACATCAAAAGTGGACGACATTGTTCTGGGCTGCGTAACACCAATTGGCGATCAAGGTGGGGACATTGCCAAAACCGCAGCAATTGCCGCAGGTTGGAATGATGATGTTGCTGGTGTACAAATCAACCGTTTTTGTGCTTCAGGTTTAGAAGCCGTCAACATGGCAGCAATGAAAGTTCGTTCGGGTTGGGAGGATTTGGTTGTTGCTGGTGGCGTTGAATCAATGTCACGCATTCCAATGGGTTCTGATGGCGGACCGTGGGCTTTAGACCCAGAAACAAATCTTAAGTCATCATTTGTTCCACAAGGTATCGGGGCTGACCTGATTGCAACTTTAGATGGCTATAACCGTGAAGATGTCGATAACTTTGCAGTGAAGTCACAACAAAAAGCAGCGGCAGCTCAAGCAAATGGTTATTTCAATCACTCAGTCGTACCAGTAAAAGATCACGCAGGCGTGGTGATTTTAGAGAAAGATGAATTCATCAAAGGCAATACCACACTAGAAGGTCTTGCAAAGCTCAACCCAAGTTTTGAAATGATGGGGCAAATGGGCTTTGATGCAGTTGCTTTACAAAAATATCCAGAAGCACAAAAAATCAATCATGTTCATCACGCAGGTAACTCATCAGGTATTGTCGATGGAGCAGCTGTCGTTTTATTAGCTTCAGAAAAAGCAGTAAAAGAACAAAATTTAAAACCACGCGCTAAAGTTTTGGCAACTGCATTAGTTGGTACTGACCCAACCATTATGCTGACTGGCCCTGCGCCAGCCGCACGTAAAGCCTTGGAAAAAGCTGGCCTAACAATTGATGATATTGACCTATTTGAAGTCAATGAAGCATTCGCGGCAGTTGTTATGCGTTTTATTAATGAGCTCAACGTTCCTGCTGAAAAAGTCAATGTAAATGGCGGTGCGATTGCTTTAGGCCATCCTTTAGGAGCAACAGGTGCCATGATTTTAGGCACACTACTTGATGAGCTTGAACGACAAGATAAAAAGCGCGGTTTAGCGACGCTCTGTATTGGCGGTGGGATGGGTATTGCCACCATTATTGAACGCGTATAAAAATTTAGGGATATAAAAAATGAGTGCAATTCAATACGAAAAAAATGCCGACAATATTGTCATTTTAACGCTTGATTCAACTGGACAATCTGCAAACACCATGAATGCCGAGTTCCGTGACTCACTCGATGAAGTCACACAAAAACTCAAAGCAGAAACAGAACTTTCAGGTGTTATTTTCCGTTCAGCTAAAAAAACTTTCTTTGCAGGCGGTGATCTAGATGAACTAATTCAAGTTCAGCCTGAACATGCAACTGAGTTTTTCAATATGGTTGAAAAGCTAAAAGGTCATTTACGTACAATTGAAACGCTTGGTGTTCCAGTTGTTGCAGCATTGAATCGAACGGCACTGGGCGGTGGATGGGAAATTGCATTAAGTTGCCATCACCGTATTGCAATCAATGACTCGAAAAGTAAATTTGGCCTACCAGAAGTTACTTTAGGTTTATTACCGGGCGGCGGTGGAATTGTACGTATGGTACGTATGCTTGGCCTTCAAAATGCATTTCCATTTTTAATGGAAGGCAAACAGTTCGGTGTCGATAAAGCCAAATCTTTAGGCTTAATTCACGATACTGCTGAAAATGAACAAGAGCTTTTAGATAAAGCAATTGCTTGGATAAAGGCAAATCCGAAATCTCAACAACCTTTTGATGTGAAGGGTTATAAAATTCCGGGCGGTGATCCCAAAACTCCAGCAGTTGCACAAGTTCTTGCAATTGCTCCAGCCATGTTAAGAGACAAAACCAAAGGTTGCTACCCTGCTCCTGAAGCGATTATGGCTGCCGCAGTTGAAGGCGCTCAAGTCGATGTAGATACTGCTTTACGTATTGAGTCTCGCTACTTTACTCAGCTTACAACAGGCCAAATTTCTAAAAATATGATCGGCACTTTCTGGCATGGCCTAAATGCAATTAAGTCTGGTGCAAGCCGCCCTGCTGACGTTGCAAAATGGCAAGCTACTAAAGTTGGTGTATTGGGTGCTGGCATGATGGGTGCTGGTATTGCATATTCAACAGCCATTAAAGGCATTCCAGTTGTACTTAAAGATGTATCTGTTGAAAATGCTGAGAAAGGCAAAGCATATTCTCAGAAATTGCTAGACAAGCGTGTTTCACAAGGCCGCATGACGGCAGAAAAACGTGATCAAGTTTTGTCGCTCATTACAGCTACAGCTTCAGCTGAAGACCTTCAAGGCTGTGATTTAATTATTGAAGCGGTATTTGAAAATCAAGAACTCAAAGCGAAAGTCACTCAAGAAGCCGAGCAATATTTAGCATCTAATGGCGTAATGGCATCGAATACATCGACCCTGCCAATTACAGGCTTAGCTCAAGCAAGTAAAGATGATAAAGCGTTTATTGGTCTGCATTTCTTTAGCCCTGTCGACAAAATGCAGTTGGTTGAAATTATCAAAGGTAAAAATACCTCCGCAGAGACACTTGCTAAAGCCTACGATTTCGTACAGCAAATTGGAAAAACACCGATAGTTGTTAATGATAGCCGTGGCTTCTTTACCAGTCGTGTATTTGGTACATTCATTCAAGAAGGTATGCGCTTGCTTGCCGAAGGCGTCCACCCAGCACGTATTGAAATGGCAGCACTGAAAGCTGGCATGCCTGTGGGACCACTTGCGATTCAAGATGAAGTGTCTTTAACTTTAACCGAGCATGTTGCTAGCGAAGCACGTAAAGCCCTACTAGCCGAAGGCAAAGAGCTACCGAAAACACCAGTAGATGAAGTGATTCATACCATGATTCATGAATTAAACCGTAAAGGTAAAGCTGCTGGCGCAGGTTTCTATGACTATCCTGAAAATGGTAAAAAACACCTATGGGAAGGCTTAAACCGCTGGCAGAAAGATCACGATATTTCCGAGCAAGATATGATTGATCGTATTTTGTTTGTACAAGCCTTAGATACCTTACGTTGTTACGAAGAAGGTGTATTGGAATCGGTTATTGATGCCAATGTCGGTTCTATTTTTGGAATTGGTTATGCCCCTTGGACTGGTGGAGCGATTCAATTCCTCAATCAATATGGTATTGAGAAAGCAGAAAAACGCGCCGAAGAGTTAGCTACCAAATATGGTGAGAGATTCACACCACCAGCATTACTAAAAACCAAAGCTGAGCAGAAGCAAAATATTCAATAACTTAGACGTAATGAATATTTAAAAACTGCATAAACCTTACCCATATAAATATATTTTATTTATATGGGTTTTTCTTTATGTTCTTTATGCCCTTTAAGATTTCTGCCTACAGCCTAAATATGCTATAAATAGACTTCATTTTTGTGCTTCTACAGCACATTCGAGAAATCCTTATGTCCGATAAAAATTCTTCCGAATCAGCAGTTTTAGGCTGGAAATTTGTTCTGATCGTTGGTGTTTTAAGTGCGATTTTCCTTGGCTTTTTCTATTTAGCAATGAGTAATGAACCTGACTATATGCCAGGTGCTCAGCGCAAAGCTCAACAGCACGAAATGCAACAAAAAGCTGAAAAATCGACAGATCAACAAAGTCAGCATGACAACATGCCTGGAATGGACATGCAAGAACATCAGCATTCACATCAGTAATCAGATATTTTTCAAATGACAGATTTTTCCCGCAATGCACTAGTTGTAGAAGGTGGAGGCATGCGTGGTGCCTTTACCAGTGGTGTACTTGATGCTTTTCTACAACAACAGTTCAATCCTTTTGACTTATATGTTGGTGTATCTTCCGGTTCGACCAATGTGGCTAACTACTTAGCAGGTCAGCAAGGCCGAACTTTAACATTTTATGTTGACCATTCACTGCGTCCTGAATTTATCGATTATAAGCGCTTCTTTAAAGGTGGCGATTTACTTGATTTAAAATGGATGTGGGAAATTGGTGAAAAAGAACATCCTCTTGATCAACAGAGCCTTTTTGCCAAAAATCCAGATTTTTATATGGTGTTGACGCATGCTAAAACAGGTCATGCTGAGTATCTTCGTGCTGGTAAAGATAATCTGTTAAATGCACTGCGTGCTTCTAGCTCAATTCCGGTTTTAACGCGTCATCCCGTCGATATTATGGGTGAACCATACTTTGATGGCGGCGTTGCAGATGCCTTACCCGTTCGCTGGACGGCTCAGCAAAGTGGTGTCAAAAAGCTATTAGTTTTACGTACTCGCCCGAAGAACTACTTTAAAGCAAGTAGTCGAGGCGACCAATTCCTTGCAAAATATGCTTTTAAACACCATTACGGTTTTGCAAATAGCTTGCGTAACCGCTGTGCCCGTTATAATGCTTCAGTTGAATTTGTTCGTAGCAGTAACCCTGAACAGCAAATTTTAGAGGTATGTCCACCGCCTCTTAAAAATATGGCTGGACGTTTAACCACAAATCCGAAAAAGCTTCGTTATAGTTACGAAGTTGGTTTAGAGACTGGCTTACAAGCCATCGAAAACTGGAATGCGATGAAGTAATTCAAAGTTGAGATTTCTACAAAGGAATCTCAACTTAACGCTAAAATCATATCAATATGTGAAATACCACAATCTTGGTAAACTTCACCCTGCACGTTAAAACCTAGAGCTTCATAAAAAGCTGTCACATAAGTTTGCGCGGAAAGCTTTAAATAAGGCAGTTTCTGGTTACGCGCATAGTCAATAATATGCTGCATTAAAATTTTACCAATACCCTGCTTTCGATAAGGCATTAAAACGGCAACACGCCCTACACTATGCTGTGGCAACAAACGTGCTGTAGCGATAGGCTGCTCTTTGTCATACACCATAAAGTGCACAGCAGTGGCGTCAAAATCATCCCATTCATCTTCAGGCGCAATGCCTTGCTCTTGAATGAAGACTTGCTCACGGATGTATTTTGCATCTTTCTCAAGCTGCTCCCAATCATCCGCTATAACTTTATACATTCACTCATCTTCCTAGCATTTGCAGCCAATATTTTCGATCGGCAATTGATCTTGTAATAACAGTTCCAAGGTATGTTTTTTAATCCCGTACATTTCTTTTAATGCTTGGATTTGAGCCATAATCTTCGCATCAGGTTGTGAAACATTCTTGCGTTTTGTTGCCAAAATCATTTTGTTTTTGCTGGTATGCTCAAGTGATACAAACTCAAAAACTTTAGTTTCATAACCATACGCTTTTAAAAGTAACGCACGTAATGTATCGGTCAACATCTCAGCTTGTTGCCCAGCATGAATACCAAACTGTAGCATCGGTTGTAGAACTTCAGGACTATGTAGTTGTGGACGCAACTCTTTGTGACAGCACGGTGCGCACATAATCATTGAAGCGTTCAAACGAACTCCGGTATGAATGGCAAAATCAGTCGCGATATCACACGCATGCAAAGCAATCATAACGTCCAGTTTTTCTGGCTGATAACTACGAACATCGCCTTCAAAAAAGTCCAAATGATTAAAATGCACTTTGTCTGCCACATTCTGGCAGAACTCCACCAAGTTACGGCGCAGCTCTACACCCGTAATTAAAGGAATCTTTTGTTGTTCCTGTAAATAATCATACAAAGCAAAAGTTAAATAACCTTTCCCTGAACCAAAATCGACGATGCGTAATTCTTTTTGCTCTGCATCAATTTGTTCATACGCGCTCGCAAAAATTTCGATAAATTTATTAATCTGCTTCCATTTTCGAGCCATACTTGGAATGATTTGAGCTTTTTCATCGGTAATACCAAGCTCTTTTAGAAATGCACTACTCTGCTGTACATAACGCTGTTTCTCACGATCATGCGCTTGTACAGTTGGAGACATATTCGTACTTTGTTTTTTCCCAATGTTAAGCATGGCTTTTTTCTTATTTTTTTTAAGCTGAATTTCTTGCAGAGTTGAAAATAAATTTGCTTGTTTACATTGCACAATCAACGTTGCGATCTGTTCTAAACCCTCTTCAAAGGTATAGTTTTTAGTCACATCTTGAGTACTATGGTGATATAAAGCTGAAAGCTGCTTTTGCCCATTTAACTCTACAATACGAAAAGTGATTTTTTCTAGTTGTGCCAACTCTCCTTTATATTGACTCAAAATCAAACGCTCAAAACTCTGCTCATCAAGCATTTGTTTGATTTCATGAAAGAATTGCTGTTCTTGCTCAAAGGAGAAAACCGACACAGATATACCTAAAGAATGGTGACTCATATAAACTGAAAGTTTAAAGGGTATAGGATTAAAAATAAAATAACTTTACGACTGTTTTGTATTTCTATACATTTGTATTTTTAATCAAAAAAATAAACTTATGAGTAAATCGGTGTTAGAAACTTACGACCCCAAAGAAGAACTTTTTAATGCCTATAGCCATGGTGCTGGCGTTATTATGGCCGTGGTTGCCGCTATCCTTTTAATTATAAAAGGATCTTATCTTCCAACTGCTCAGTGGGTAGGTTTGTGGGTATACGCTTTTAGCCTAATTCTCGTTTTTACCAGTTCGACTCTTTATCACTTTGCGCAAACCCAAAACTTACGTTACTGGTATAAAAAACTCGATCACACTGCTATTTATTACTTAATTGCAGGAACATATACCCCGTTTTTAAGTATTGCGATACCTACATCCAAAGCCCATATATTACTTATTGCACTTTGGGCCATTGCTGCAATTGGTACACTTTTCAAGTTAGTTTTCATTCACCGTTTTCAGAAAATCTCTTTACTTGCCTATGTTCTAATGGGATGGCTTGCCGTTTTTGTAATGGATGATATGCGTACTTATTTAAGTAAAGATGCTTTGATATTCTTAATTACTGGGGGCTTAGCTTATACGGTTGGAGCATTGTTTTACGCATTAAAAAAGGTAAGATATACCCATGCAATCTGGCATATTTTTGTGCTTTTAGGTGCAGGAGCACACTTTCTTGCAATCTATTGGTACGTTATTTAGTCCATTTTTCACTCATATTCAGTGATCCTGAAAGAGTCATGGATGATGTTCTTTCACGCTATTCTTTAAGAAAATTATCTTTTAAAAAAGGATAGCAAACTAAAAATAAATTTTAATTGATATAAGGACTTATATGGAGTCAACCTCTGCGACTGCTGCTCCTGTAGTAGCCACTAATTCAAAAGCACGAGTTTTATTTGCAAGCTTAGTCGGTACAACCATTGAGTTCTTCGACTTTTATATCTATGCAACTGCTGCCGTGATTATCTTTCCACACCTGTTTTTCCCTGCTAGCAGTGGCAGTGCCGCAGTCTTACAGTCTCTGGCAACCTTTGCGATTGCCTTTATTGCTCGTCCTATCGGTGCAGCCTTATTTGGCCACTTAGGGGATCGTATTGGCCGTAAAGCAACACTAGTGGCAGCTTTGCTGACCATGGGTATATCAACGGTATGTATTGGCCTACTTCCAACTTATGCTCAAATCGGGATTGTGGCTCCCTTACTACTAGCGGCTTGCCGTCTAGGACAAGGTTTAGGTTTAGGGGGCGAATGGAGTGGTGCTGTACTACTTGCAACTGAAAATGCACCAGAAGGTAAGCGTGCTTGGTATGGCATGTTCCCACAGCTTGGCGCCCCTATTGGTTTTATTTTAGCAACGGGATCATTCTTACTTTTAAGTGCTGCTATTCCTGAACAGGCATTCATGCAATGGGGCTGGCGTATTCCATTTATTGCGAGTGCAATTTTGGTCATTGTTGGTTTATATATCCGTTTAAAACTCCATGAAACTCCAGCTTTCCAGAAAGTTTTAGATAAACAAAAAGAAGTTAATATTCCATTTAAAGAAGTCGTTACCAAACATACAGGTAAGCTTATTCTCGGCACGATTGCAGCGATCTGTACATTCGTTGTATTTTATCTCACTACAGTGTTCGCGCTTAACTGGGGAACGACGAAACTGGGGTATGCACGTGGTGAGTTTTTAGAACTTCAACTTTTTGCGACACTTTGTTTTGCAGCATTCATTCCTTTATCTGCTATTTTTGCAGAAAAATTTGGACGTAAAGCCACTTCAGTTGGCGTATGTATTGCTGCTGCGATCTTCGGATTATTCTTCTCTAGCATGTTAGAGTCTGGCAATACTCTTATCGTTTTTCTTTTCTTATGTACTGGCCTATCAATTATGGGTTTAACCTATGGCCCAATTGGTACAGTTCTTTCTGAGATTTTCCCAATTTCAGTTCGTTATACTGGCTCAGCATTAACCTTTAACTTAGCTGGTATTTTTGGCGCATCGTTTGCTCCACTCATTGCCACAAAACTTGCTGAAACTTACGGTTTATATGCTGTAGGTTATTATCTGACAGCAGCATCACTTTTATCATTGGTCGCGTTCTTATTAATACGTGAAACAAAAAATGACGATGTAAATAATCAGATTTAAATATTTTCAAACACCCTAATATAAAAAAGCCGGTTCAAAATTGACCGGCTTTTTTTATATATGAAAATTAATTCATTGATGCAGGGTTTGCTGGCGCAACACCATTTGTAGCGGCTGGAGCAGTTACATTATTTGCTGCTACAGCTGCTGCACCCGCAACTGCGGCTTCACCAATTAAAGCAATTTTTGCTTTTTCTTGGCTTTTCGCAGACAACGCTGGGTTAGTTGCAACAATACGATTAATGTTTGCAGAGTTTGCTGGAGCAATCGCAGCAGTTTGTAAAATGATTGGGCGATTACCTGTATTACCCAATGTATAACGAATACCTGTACGAGGGCTAATTACCGTCGTATTTTCTTGCTTCACTACAGCCTGAGCCGAAGTTGGACCAGTTGCTGCACGAACTTTAGCAACCGTTGTTGTTTGAGGGGCTGAAGTTGTTTCTGCTGCGAAAACAAAACTTGGCACAGCAAGAACAGCTAAAAATAAGGGTTGTAATACTTTTTTCATTGTCTTTCCAACATACACTCTGGATGAGAAGTAAATAGCATTTAATGCTTAAAACTGCAAACATTATTCACAGGCTTACTACAAACCAAAAAAAAGCAGAACAATTGTTCTGCTTTTTTTTATCAAGCAAATTAAATTTTGCCGTGACACTGCTTATATTTTAAACCAGAACCACATGGACATGGTGCATTGCGACTTTCAGGAACAGGGAACATTTGTTGGTTATCAACCGACTCATTGAGTGTTTCCTGAGAAGCAGTCACTTCACCAGTTAAGCCATCAACATCATCATGCTCAAAAGAAAGCTTCATTGCTTCTGCTTGCTGTTGTTGTTGAGCTTCCATTTCTGCAAGTTCTTCTGGTGTTGGGATATGTACACGAGACAAATCAGTCACAACATCAGTTTTAATAACGCCTAACATGTTTACAAACAAGTTAAATGCTTCTTTTTTGTATTCCTGCTCTGGGTTCTTTTGCGCGTAGCCACGTAAGTGGATACCTTGGCGCAAATAATCCATTGCAGCCAAATGGTCTTTCCAATGACGGTCAAGAGAATTTAAAACGAAATGACGCTCAAGCATTGCTGCTGATTCATCACCCATTTGTGCACGACGTTGACGATAACGTGTAAGCACTTCATCGCTAATACGTTCAACTAGACCTTCTTCATCAAGACGACGATCTTGCTCTAACCATTCCTGAACTGGTAACTCAATGCCTAAATCAATACGTAGAGCATTTTCCAAGCCTTCCACATCCCATTGGTCGTGAATGGACTCTGGTGGAATAAAGTTAGCAATCATGGCTTGCATGACTTCATGATGCATTTCTTCAACGTATTCTTGTAGAGTGTTTTCAGCTAACACTTCATCACGTTGTGAATAAATGATCTTCCGTTGTTCATTATTCACGTCATCGTATTTCAATAGGTTCTTACGAATATCGAAGTTACGTGCTTCAACTTTACGTTGTGCATTTTCGATAGAACGGCTTACCATTTTGTGTTCAATCGCTTCGTTTTCCTGTAAGCCCATTGCACGCATCATGGCAACAACACGGTCACCTGCGAAAATACGCATAAGGTCATCTTCAAGAGATAAATAGAAGCGAGAAACACCAGGGTCACCTTGACGCCCCGCACGACCACGTAACTGATTGTCAATACGGCGTGATTCATGGCGCTCAGAACCAATAATATGCAAACCACCTGCTTGCAATACATCTTCGTGGTCTTGTTCCCATTGTGCTTTCAGATGAGCTTCATCTTCTGCTGTCGGGTTTTCAAGCTTGGCAAGTTTCGCCTTCCAGTTACCACCTAAGATAATATCTGTACCACGACCAGCCATGTTGGTTGCAATTGTTACTGCATTTGGGCTACCCGCCTGAGCAATAATGTCTGCTTCACGCTCGTGCTGTTTAGCGTTCAACACTTCGTGGTGAATACCAGCTTGCATCAACTTAGAAGATAGAATTTCACTGGCTTCAATGGTTGCTGTACCAATTAGAATCGGTGCAACACCTTGTTCGCGAATATTCATAATTTCTTGAATAATCGCATTATATTTACCATTACGGTTTAAATAAATTAAATCGTTTTGGTCATTACGAATCATTGGTCGGTGAGTCGGAATAATGACAACATCAAGACCGTAAATCTCTTTCATTTCCGCAGCTTCAGTATCAGCAGTACCTGTCATACCTGAAAGCTTTTTATAAAGACGGAAATAGTTCTGGAATGTAGTTGTTGCTAAAGTTTGGTTTTCAGGCTGAATTTCCAAGCGTTCTTTTGCTTCAACTGCTTGGTGCAAACCTTCTGACCAACGACGACCCGGCATTGTACGACCAGTGTGCTCATCAACAATGATCACTTCACCATCATGAATAATATAGTGAACATCACGTTGGAATAAGAAGTGCGCACGAATAGCAGCAGACACGTGGTGAACAAGGTTTAAGTTTGTTGCTGAATATAAGCTTTCGCCTTCAGCCAACAAGCCCATTTGAATGAGTTCTTGTTCTACAGTTTCATAACCGATTTCAGTCATTTCAACTGAACGCTGCTTTTCATCAATCCAGAAATGTCCACCATCGGCAACTTTTTCTTCTTTTTGCGGATGTAATTTTGGTGGAATCGTATTGATTGCAGTATAGAGGTGTGAAGAGTCTTCACTTTGACCAGAAATAATTAATGGGGTACGCGCCTCATCAATTAAGATTGAGTCAACTTCATCGATAATGGCATAGTGCAAACCACGTTGTTTCTTTTCTGCTAAAGAAAACACCATGTTGTCACGTAAGTAGTCAAAACCAAATTCGTTGTTGGTACCATAGGTAATGTCAGCAAGGTAAGCCGCTGCTTTTTCTGACGGTTCTTGCATTGAATAAATTGTACCAATGCTTAAACCTAGAAATTCAAATAATGGACGGTTTAACTCAGCATCACGTTGTGCCAAGTAATCGTTCACAGTAATCACATGAACGCCTTGACCACTTAATGCGTTTAAGTAACACGCTAAAGTACCCATAAGGGTTTTACCTTCACCGGTACGCATTTCGGCAATTTTGCCTTCGTGTAGAGTAATACCACCAATCAATTGCACATCATAGTGACGCATGCCCATTACACGTTTTGCTGCCTCACGACAAACTGCAAACGCTTCAGGGAGTAACTTATCTAAACTTTCGCCATTGTTATAACGTTGTTTGAATTCTGGAGTTTTTGCAGATAAGTCTGCATCGCTTAAAGCTGATATCGTCGGCTCGAGCGCATTGATTTGCTCAACAATTTTGCGCATGCGTTTGAGTTCACGCTCATTTTTTGTACCGAAGATACCTCCGATCAGACTTGCCAACATGGATAAACTCTCTAAATCTTGCTTGGTCAAATGAATAAATTTTTTCTCAGTCGTTTATTATGGTGCCAGAAATTTGAAGTACAAGGGTTTTGCACAAAACCCATAAAAAAAATCTGATAGTTAGACAAACGGTTTCAACCTTTCTCTAAGGCCGCTGAATATGTCCGGCACCTAAAAACTCAATATTAACGCTCATCTATTGAACACAACTTCCGAGAAATCTAATTTAGCAAATTTATCTTAAAGTTACATTGATTCAGTTCTTAAATTAGTGAGTTTTAGTCATACATATTTACACTTATATAAAAAATTCATAATAAAATAAAAAAACAATAATTTTAATAATAAATAAATTGCGTCATATTCATTTCAACACATAACAAATTTTAAGCAACTGAGGAAAGATCATGACATTACGATTAGGAGACACTGCCCCTGATTTTCAACAAGAATCAAGTGAAGGCACAATTCATTTTTATGATTTTTTAGGCGATAGTTGGGGCATTTTATTTTCACATCCCGCTGACTATACACCTGTATGTACAACAGAGTTAGGTTATACAGCAAAATTAAAAGACGAATTTGAAAAACGTAATGTTAAAGCGATTGCCCTATCTGTAGATGATGTTGAATCGCATAAAGGCTGGATTAACGACATTAACGAAACTCAAAATACTACGGTTAATTTTCCAATTATTGCTGACAAAGACCGTAAAGTGTCTGAACTTTACGATTTCATTCATCCAAATGCGAGTGAAACACTTACAGTTCGTTCTTTAGTCATTATTGATCCAAACAAGAAAGTTCGTTTAATTATTACCTACCCTGCTTCAACTGGTCGTAACTTCAACGAAGTCTTACGTGTCGTGGATTCATTACAATTAACAGATAAGCATAAAGTGGCTACGCCTGCGAACTGGAAACAAGGTGAAGATGTTGTGATTGTTCCTTCTTTAAAAGATGAAGAAGAAATTAAACAGCGCTTCCCTAAAGGCTATACCGCAGTAAAACCTTATTTGCGCCTCACACCCCAACCTGATGAGTGAGGATAAAGCGAGCATCGCTCGCTCTGAACGCAAGACGAACAGCTATGCTGTGAGTTAGATTAAAGCCTTTAAAAAGGCTTTAATCGAAGCGCAGGACAAACGTAGTGCGTAGGCAAGCATCTGAAATGCTTATTTTCAAGACAAGCAAACTGCGTAACCAATAATAAAAAAAGCATAAAGAAAACTAGCCCAAACATAGAACCAAATGTTTCCATCTCCAAGCCATCTCACCCGATGGCTTTTTTTCATTATTGAATACACATGGTTTTTAGTGTCGAGATCAGTTATAACTTCCAAGGAGTTTGTTCAAAAAACAATAATCATGATCCATAAAATTCATCATTTAAAATGCGGCAGTATGTGTCCTGTCTGCGCACCTTTATTTGGGCAGAAAGGCTGGAAAGCTGAAGTGGTATGCCATTGTCTTTTAATAGAGACGGACCGCGGGCTTGTACTCATTGATACAGGATTTGGTCTGCAAGACTATTTACACATGCAACAACGCCTTGGCTCTTTAGTTAAACGTTTGGGGAAAATTGAGACGAATCTTGAATTCAGTGCAATCCAGCAAATACAAAAACTAGGTTTTCATCCTAAAGATGTACAGCACATCTTTGTGACTCACCTCGACTTTGACCATGCAGGTGGCATTTCTGACTTTCCTCATGCCACAGTTCATGTCTTAGCCACTGAATATAATGCTGCACAATTACCTAATTTTAAAGGTAAACTTCGCTATAGAACCAATCAATATAATCAGCATCGATACTGGAATTTCGTTGAATATCAGCAAGGTGAAAAATGGTTTAATCTTGAAAAAGTAAAAGGTTTTCCGTTATTCCAAGATGAAATTTTAATGGTGCCATTATTAGGCCATTCCGCTGGACATTGTGGTATTGCCATCAAACAACAAAATCAGTGGCTGTTGTTCTGCGGAGATGCTTACTACTCACATCTAGAGTTAAATCCTGCAAATAAATTAAGATCGCTGACCCTTCTGGAAAAAACGTTTGCAGAAGATAATGAAAAGCGTCTTATTAACCTTAAAAAATTACAGCATTTGGCTCAACATGAGCCAACGATTGAAATTATTTGTGCCCATGACCCTCATGAGCTTCGACGGTATCAAACATGAAAAAAATCTCCCTCATCGCCCTTGTTCTGTGTCTAAACCTACAGGGATGTATGCAACATGAAAGCATTGCACATGAGCATAGACCCAAAGATTGGGGAACTTTAGTTTCTCAAACACATAATTTCTATCAAGTGAGCAATGATGTTTTTCGTAGCGAACAACCAAATGCTGCAATGATTCCCGAATTAAAACGTCATGAAATCGGAACTATCATTAATTTAAGAGCTAAAGACTCAGATGAATTAGTATTTAAAAATGAGAATTTTAATCTTGTTCACATTCCTATCGATACATGGGCAATTAACAGACAAGACCTGTTAGAAGTCATGCAGCAAATTAAAATTGCTAAACAAAATAATCAACGTGTTTTATTACACTGCTACCACGGTTCAGACCGTACTGGTGCTAGCGTAGCGATGTATCGAATTATTTTTGAACATTGGGCAATTGATGATGCAGTTAAAGAAATGAAGCAAGGCGGATACGGTTATCATATTATTTGGAAAAATATTGACCGTTTATTTACCCCTGAAAATGTAAAATGGATTCAACAACAATTGTCGAATCCATCTTAATTAGATCTTGAATCAACCTTAGATCAGATTAGCGCTGATCTAATGGCACCCAATCAATGACCCAAGCTGACTTCATGTTTAAACTGGAGTCAGAGGTAATTTTCTTACGAGCTGCATCTGCGGTATCACGGTCTTTCGCAGGTCCAACCATAATACGGATACCTTTACTGGTCGGACTTGTCGTGACCTTATAACCTTTAGCACGTAGTTTAGAGACAACAGCATCTGCATTTGCCTGATTGGCAGCCAATGCAACTTGTACCATCCACTTTTTATCGCCATTTTCAAGCAGCTCACGCGCTTTCTCAGCTTCAGCTTTTTTCTCAGCGTCAGCTTTGTGCTTAGCTTCTGCTGTTTTCTTTTCTGCTTCAGCATGCTTCTTAGCTTCAGCTTTTTTGTCTGCCTCGGCTTGATGTTTAGCTTCTGCCGCTTTTTTCTCGGCTTCAGCTTTATGTTTAGCTTCAGCAGCTTTCTTATCAGCTTCTGCTTGCTTCTTGGCTTCTGCTGCTTTTTTATCAACTTCAGCCTGACGTTTTGCCTCAGCGGCTTTTTTATCGGCTTCTGCTTGTTTCTTTGCTTCAGCAGCTTTTTTATCGGCTTCTGCTTTAGCTGTATCTACTGACTTTTTTGTATCAGTTTGCTGTCCTTTTGTCTTTCCATCAGAACCTGCAACTTCAGGAGGAATGTTATCTGAGCTTTCTTGAGCAGCAGCTCGGCGAGCATTAATGGCAGCATATTCGGCAGCAGCTTTACGGGCTGCATCTGCTTCTGCCTGTTGTTGCATTGCCAAGAATTCGGCAGCACGAGCCTCTTGCTCAGCAACCGCTTTTTCACGAGAACGGCGTTGTTCTTCAAGAAGACGTTTTTCTGTTTCTACATCCACTGCAAGCGGTTGTAGCTGTACCATCTGCCCTTCTTGTGCTGATGGCTTTGATTTAGCGTGTAATTTCGGTGATGTAGAGGTTTGTGGTTCAGCGCCCACATGTTTTATTTCTTCATTTCCTTTTAGAAGTAATGCTGCCAATAAAACACCACCACCTAATAAAACAACGCCACCCATCCAGCGTTGTTTGTTATTCATTGACATTCTTCCAAATACTCCCAAATCGCTTCTAAAGTATGAAACGAACCACAGGCTAAAATCAGCTGATTGTTATTTGTTTGCTCAAGCGCTGATTTAAAAGCCTCTTTGATATTGCCAAATTGTTGTATTGTCTGGCCTTGTAGGGCGTCATTCAACTGCTGAATCGGTGCAGCACGCGGCACATTCAACTCAGCAATTTTCCAATGTAAAACAGTAGGTTTCAATAAATCCACTACTGATTTTATATCTTTATCTGCCAGCATTGAAAATACTGCGACAACTTCTGTGTACTGTTTATTGTATTCTAAGAAATTTCGCAATTGCTTTAACAAAAATTCAACACCATGTGGATTATGTCCGGCATCAAAAATTATGGTTTTTCCATTAACTTGGCGCACTTCAAAACGGCCTGCTAAGCGTGCATTTTCAATACCCTGCTCTAGCGCGCGTTGCGAGATTTCAAGTCCGCTATTTAATACAGCAGCAACTGCCCCTGCAATATTTTCAATTGCAAGCGACCCTAGTGGTAATTTTAAAGTAGTTCCTTCACTTGCAAAATACCAGTGTTTTCCATCATTTGCGAGTTTATAAAAATAATCTCTATTGATCGCGTATAGTTTCGCTTGTGAAGTATTGGCTTTATCTTGAATAGCTTGAGGTAAAGATTGTTCACCTGCAAAAATCACTGGAATATCAGGGCGAATAATACCTGCTTTTTCAAAAGCAATTTTCTCAATGGTATCGCCTAACCAGTCAGTATGATCAAGACCAATATTGGTGATTACAGCAATATTAGGATCAATGACGTTGACGACATCTAGACGCCCGCCTAAACCGACTTCAAGCACCCATACATCGCATTGTTGTTGCTTAAAAATGACAAAAGCAGCCAAAGTGGTTGCTTCAAAAAAAGATAAGCTTAAATCGCAATCACGACGAGCCTGATCAACTTGCACAAAAGCGTCAATCAGGCTTTGATCATCAACCTCGACTCCACCTAACTTGACTCGTTCGTTAAAACGATAGATATGCGGTGATTGATACAACCCAACTTTGTAACCTTGCGCTTTTAATATAGATGCAAGTGTTGTTGTAGTTGAACCTTTCCCGTTCGTTCCAGCAACAGTAAAAACTTTAGCAGTGGGTTTAGTCACTCCTAATTTTTCTGCTACCGGAATAACACGTTCCAGACCAAGATCGATCCCTGTAACGTGAACATGGCTCCAATAATTGAGCCATGTATCTAAAGAGTCTGTTGAAAGTGGAGCTTGTTGTTTCAAGGTAAGTTCATCAATTTCGATACAAGTCGAGATACAGTATCACGTAAAGCATGACGATGAACAATCTGATCGATTACACCATGATCAAGCAAATATTCAGCACGTTGGAACGGTTCTTCCAATGTTTCACGTACAGTTTGCTCAATTACACGTTTACCAGCAAAGCCAATCATTGCTTTAGGTTCTGCAATATGGATGTCACCCAACATTGCTAAAGAAGCTGTTACACCACCATATACTGGATGTGTTAACACCACGATATAAGGTAAACCAGCATCTTTTAATTTTTGAATCGCAGCAGAAGTACGCGCCATTTGCATAAGCGACAACATACCTTCTTGCATACGCGCACCACCAGAAGCTGCAAAGCAGATTAATGGTTGGCGTTTTTCAATTGCAAGCTCAGCCGCCTGAACGAAACGGTCACCTACTACAGTACCCATTGAGCCACCCATAAAGTCGAACTCAAAAGCACATGCAATCATGTCTACGCCATTTAAGTTACCTTGCATGGCAATTAACGCTTCCGTTTCACCAGTTTTAGTTTGCGCTTCACGCATACGTTCTGGATACGGTTTGCTATCAACAAACTTTAATGGATCTTTCGCACTAAACTCTTGACCTAATTCAGTCACAACATTGTCGAAGAACCAGTTTAAGCGATCGCGAGCTTTCATTTTTAAGTGTTCGTCACACTGTGGACATACATACGCGTTAAAAGATATAGCTGTACGTGTCACTAAAGCATGACATTCAGGGCACTCAATAGTCGGCTCAGTAAATGTTGCTTTGAGAGTCTGTTGCTCATCTGCAACTTCAATACCTGGAACTGGTCGTTGTGTCCATGGTGTCGAAGGGCTAAGAACTTTCCCTGATTTCACTTCTTGATTCATACTAACTCATCGAGCGCTGCTCGAAGCTCCTTGACTTTATTCACCGTCTGTTCAACAGCTTCTTCAGCTGTCAACGTTGCAAAAGATTTAACGAAAGCACTACCTACAATCACAGCATCTGCAGCACTACCCATCGCTTTCGCGGAAGCAGCATCACTAATACCAAAACCAACGCCAACTGGAACGTTAGTCATACTCTTGATTTTCTCAATACGTGCAGCAGCTTCAGAAGTATCTAAAGTCGCTGCACCAGTAACACCTTTAAGTGAAACATAGTAGATAAACCCACTTGCCTGATTCGCTACGTGTTGAATACGTTGATCGGTTGAAGTTGGTGCAAGTAAGAAAATTTGATCCATATCATGCTGTTTTAAGATTGCACCAAATTCTTTTGACTCTTCTGGTGGTAAATCCACAAGTAATAAGCCATCTACACCACATTGTTTCGCATAAGAAACAAATTTTTCATAACCAATTACTTCAACAGGATTGAGATAACCCATCAAAACTACAGGTGTTTCCTGATCCTGTTCACGAAACTCTTTTACCATGTTCAATGCATCTAAGGTATTAGTCCCTGCTGCAAGTGCACGTTCAGCCGCAAGCGCAATTACTGGCCCATCAGCCATTGGATCTGAAAATGGTAAGCCAAGCTCAATGACGTCTACTCCTGCCTCAACCATTTTATGAAGTAACGGTACCGTTACTTGTGGCTGTGGATCACCCGCCATGACGTAAGATACAAGTGCTTTACGCTGTTGGGACTGCAACTTTTCAAAACGGGTGGCAAGACGTGACATAGGGTTGTGCTTTCCTTGAATTATTTAAAATTGAGGAGTTGTTTGTAGAAATACAAGAACATCGCATTTTAACGCTATTTTTTGCTCATTGAACAGGTCTAACGTTATGGCGATATTCGATTGTATGATTCATACAACCCATGGCGTACATTTATCAATATTTTGAAACTTTTCTCAATGATCAAAGCTTCCTATTTTTGAGTCATTATTTATTTGCAATTTGAGCAAAAAAAACATCAAAAACTCTATTACTCTGTATTTTTATGGGCGAGTTGCAATTGCTTTTTACGAGTGAGTAACGTTTGTCCTGTTAAGTTTTTATGTGCTCTTGCAAGTGCAGACTGATCGGAATAACCCAACTGGTCAGCAATTGCTGTAAGACTTTCATTTTGACTTAACAATATCTCGCAGCGCTTCATACGCTCAGCATCTAAAATTAATTTAAATGAAGTGTTTAATGCCTGTAGTTGGCGTTGCAAACTCCTCACTGAAACATTGAGCTCGATGGCAATATCTTCTATTTTGGGTGCTTGCTGTTTATGCTTGAAATATTCTTGTACGATCCAATGTATTTGCTGAACTAAATCGGTATGTACTTTTCTTTGAACCAAAGCTTCTTCGGCTTGTTTTACTAAAAGCTGTACTAAAGTTGGGTCTGCATGCTGGGGACGAACATTTAAACTTTCACTTGCAAAAGTTAATGCATAGTAAGGTCGGTCAAATGACAATTTACACTGAAAGAACCGTTGATAATGAACCAGGGCACCTCGAGGTCGATGTACAAACTCAATATGCTGTAAAAGAAAATCATGTAAGGGAGCAATCTCTTTAGCGAGCTGTACCATTGCTGCTAAAGTTAACTCACTAAGTACAATATTACTGGCATCAACCAAAGGCCAATACAATCGAATTTTGGAAGCATCTTGCTCAATTTGTATGGGTACAACTTGCTCGCCATCTATGACTAAGCGGTGAAACTTAGCAATATACTGAACCACTTGACCCAAAGTATCACTTCTAGATGCCATGTAACCCAGCACCCCAAAGTTTGCAGGTGTAATACAGGCCGCCATTTCTAAAGCCAAATTGGTCACTTGTAATCGAGATTCAGTCAATTCTAAAAGCTCAATGAAAAGATGCAAAGAAGATTGAGCATCAATAGAGGCAGACAAAATATTTTGAACTTGGCGAGTTTGAGTGTCATTTAAATTAAGTGTCTGCCAAGCGACTCCCTTTTCTTTTAAATACGTATTCCAAAGATAAAAGTACCCGTTAGAGATCGTAAATTCTTGCATGGCGTTTCCTTTTTTTACTGCCATCTTGTCGCAAACTGTATAAAAATTGGCGATAACTGTCAAAACAAAGCCGACCATTCACGACATACTAAGAAAAAGCTTAGTTGCGAGAAATACAAAGATGAACGCACATGTTTCTTATCAGGTCGAGCCAGTGGTTCGCAAAGATCTAGATTTTCATTTAAACGAAGCACCACGATTTTGGTTTAATAACGATCCCTTTTTGACTCGTATGTTTGATGCACTCAGCTTAACATTTCCAGACGGAGAGCGTTACTTCATAGAATGTGTACGAATGTTCCGTGACAAAATTGATGACCCGGAACTACAAAAGCGAGTTGCCGATTTTATTAAACAAGAAGCTCAACATGGTATTGCCCATGACAAAATGAATCAGCTCATGAAAGAGCAAGGTATGCCTGTAGATGAGTTCACAAGCACACTTAAAAGAATTTTCCGTTTTGAGCTTACCCAACGTTCACCACAATACAATATTGCCATGACAGCAGCAGCTGAACATTTAACAGCATTAATGGCGGAAACTTTTTATAGCAATAAAAAAACTTTAGAAAATGCACATCCTTATGTTCGTGCATTATTTGCATGGCATGCCATTGAAGAAATGGAACATCGAGATGTTGCATTTGATGTCATGAGACAAGTAGGTGACGTTCCAGAGTCAACACGTTGTTTTGTATTGGTTCTGACAACAGTACTCATGTTTGGTTTCACACTCTATAGAACCAACATTATGTTGAAATGTGATGGCTTCAGCCCTAAAGAAAGGTTGTCGATGACACTCAAAGGTTTACCTTGGTTCTTTGGAAAAAACGGCACATTAACCGCCATGAAAAAACAATATCTGGACTGGTTTAAAAAAGATTTTCACCCAAGCCAACATCCAGTTATTCGTCAGTATCCTGTTTGGATTGAAACTTTAGAAAAAACAAATGACCCAATCGCAGCGGGTGAAGCATTTTGGCAAGCAGGTTTATAACCTGCTTGTTACCATTTTGCATAATGTTGTTCTAATAGTCCGTATTGCTCATTGCAAGTGATTGTATCAATTGCCTCATGTTCAATACTGCCGCTTATTTTAGCTTGCCACTGATTGAACTGACTTCCAATCATCCTTAGATTAATGTTTTCGTATCGACACCAACCAATATGGACTTGTAGATTAAGCTTTTGATCTAAAGAGCTAATTTTCCATGTCTCATCATTTATTTTTTCAAATAAAACATCTGTAAGTGGAAATAAAACGCCATTCACCCATAAACAGTTTTCATTACCAAAACTTTCATTAACCCCAGAAGCCAAATTCAACCCAATACGTCGCCCCTGCTCATCCCAAAAATTACATGAAAGCCAAAACCACGCTGTTTCAGGACGTAAAAAACCACAGGTATCATCTAAGGATGCAAATGTCTTTTCATCAAATTGCACAAGTTGTTTTTGTTTACTCATGAACATACCTTCAACAGCCAAAGTGGTCTGCTTTTGGGTATACGTCCAACCATTAATACCTGTTGGGGTACACAAACTTAAGATATCTGTCCCCGCACAAAAAATACGGGCACTCAAACAAATTTCACCATATTTAGTCACCCGAATGTATCGCACACCATTGGCATGCTGAATATCGATCTGATAAGGCGATTTAGAAAAATAGCTTTGATTAAATAACGGCTGTTCATCAAGATGAGTTTTATGACCTAAGGGCTGAATCGCATTCCACTCAATGACTTGCTTTGTTTCATGATCATAGATATAGAGAAACCCATGTCCAACCCAACCAATATCTGCAATTGCTAAACCAATACTGTAGTGCTTATGCTGAATGCCGCAGAATTTAAATTTTTTATACTTTAATTGCTTCCGCCAGCCCTTTAAGGCTTTACCATAAGGTGTTTTATAAATATAACGTTGTACATGAATGGTCGACGGTACAGATTCAAAACGCCCATAACGAGGCTGTCCATTTTCTTGAATTAAATCCATTATTTATTATCCGTTGATTTCCTGCTCATCTATTAACTAATAATAGACTGATCACTGACCAGTTGGCTACTCATCTGTTTTGATCTTCAAATGACTTTTGTTGAGCCATAAAAAAAAGAGCATATTGATATGCTCTTTTTTCTATTATTCACTTAAATCGATATACGATAACTTAAACTCTTTGAGAGTCTATTGCAGTAGCTATGACCCAATCCATCAACAAAATCAAATTCAACTCATGATTTAAGTGCAATTCAATTTCTAAAAGTTAAGCGTCATCATCACTTGCTTGTTCTGGTTCTGACTCTTGCCCGTTACTGTCCTGATTTTCCAATTTTTTCTCAGCGATTTTTGCTGCTTCATAACCAGCAAAGGCACCTGCTGCTTTTTCTAGAAAACCTGCATCTGGATCTAATTTATCGACGCCTTGTTCTGCGATAATTGCACCGGCAATTTTACCTACTTCATCTAGAAGACCCATTTTGATTACTCCAAAGAGTTTATGTTGAGCTTTTAGTCTAAGGAGATGAATTGTAAATAGTGCTAGAAAAAAGTTGCGATTTGAGAGAGCTATACATGAGATCAGCAATTTTTTATATTTTATTTTTGCCTTTAAGCTTTTTTTAAGTACAATTAAAGAACTAAATAAGTATTTTCCCAACTTGTTGGATTGAACTCTCCTTGTACTAGTTGGATATAACGACCTGCAATATGGTCAATCGGAATGCAATCATCAATATCCACTACACGGTCGGTATGTGGTTTATGCCATTCCTGATCAATAAACTGTTTACCTAATTGTTTGGCACTTACCGCACTAGGTGCAACTACCAAATGATAACTATGTAACTCACCAAAAGCATTAGGTGTATAGCCACCCAGATTAATCAAATACAACTTTAGATCTGAGGCTGACGGCGCTGCATCAGAAAACTGGATTTGATAGTTCTGCCCTTGAGAGTTAACACCAGAGAGCTTGGCCCAAGCATCGATATGTAACCCTTGAGCCTCACCAAACCAAGCTTGTTTAAGTTGAGGGTAAATTTCTTCCAAAGTATCCCCTACAGCCATCACAACATCATGGACTTCTGTATTGGCACGTGCATGACGGCCACCTAACATCACCATAAACAAGCTTGGCATTTTTTCCTCTTACATCTCAACCATTTCTACGCCATCAATGCGTGCAACTGTCATTAAATCTTTATCACCACGGCCTGAAACAGTCGCAATAATAATCTGATCTTTAGACATGGTTGGTGCAAGCTTAGAGACATACGCCATTGCATGTGAGCTTTCAAGCGCAGGAATAATCCCTTCAATCTTGGTTAAGTCACGGAAACCTTGAAGAGCTTCTGTATCGTTAATTGGCACGTATTCTACGCGCTTCATATCTTTCAAGAAGCTATGTTCAGGACCAACACCCGGATAGTCCAAACCTGCCGAGATACTATGTGTCTCGATAATTTGGCCTTGTGCATCACTCATGAGGTAAGTACGGTTACCATGCAACACACCAACATGCCCTGCATTTAATGGTGCAGAGTGTTTTCCAGTTTCAATACCAAAACCAGCAGCTTCAACGCCATACATTTTCACGTTGGCATCATTTAAGAATGGATAGAACAAGCCCATTGCATTTGAACCGCCACCCACACATGCAACTAACGCATCTGGTAAGCGACCGGCTTGCTCCAGGATCTGTTTACGTGCTTCACGGCCAATAATAGATTGGAAGTCACGAACCAATTGAGGATATGGATGCGGACCTGCAACTGTACCAATCACATAGTAAGTACTATCAACATTGGTTACCCAGTCACGCATTGCTTCGTTCATGGCATCTTTTAATGTTTTTGAACCGCTTTGCACAGGTACAACTGTAGCACCCAACAAACGCATACGATAAACGTTCATAGCTTGACGCTTAACGTCTTCAGCACCCATATACACAACACATTCAAGACCTAAACGTGCTGCAATTGTTGCTGTTGCTACACCATGTTGGCCTGCACCAGTCTCAGCAATAATACGTTTTTTGCCAGAAAGCTTTGCCAATAATGCCTGACCAATCGTGTTATTTACCTTGTGTGAGCCTGTATGGTTCAAATCTTCACGTTTAAGATAAATTTGCGCACCACCTAACTCTTTTGACCATCGCTCAGCATAATAAAGTGGACTAGGACGACCTACATAGTAGGCGAGGTCACGGTCGAATTCTGCCAGAAACTGTTCATCATTTTTCATGCGGGAATAGAGATTTTCTAAATCTTCTAATGCCGCCATTAATGTTTCTGACACAAAACGTCCGCCATGGATACCGAAATGCCCATTTGCATCTGGGAATTGGGTATAGTCAATCACATTATTTTGCTGATCCACGTTGGACTCCTTGCATAAATCGTTCAATGAGTTGTTGGTCTTTTATACCTTTTGCGGACTCTACGCCTCCGCTCACATCTACTGCAAAAGCACCGGTAGTATGAATAGCGTCAATGACATTGTCAGGGGTTAAACCACCTGCCAAAATTAATGGAATATCAAGTTTCGGGAATTTAGACCAGTCAAACTGATGACCTGTGCCCCCTTTGAGCTCAGGATGCCATGCATCGAGCAATACAGCACTGGCACCAGCTGCCTGATATTTTTGAATTTCAGCAACTACATCCAGATCAGGTTTTACCTGAATCGCCTTATACCAGCGACGCTTACAATGGCGAGCAATATCTTGACATTGTTCTGGAGTTTCATCGCCATGTAGTTGTAATACATCTAGGGGAACACAATCAAGTACATCCTGAATTTCAGTGGCACTCGCATTTACAAACAAACCCACCATTTGTACATAAGGCGGAATAAGTTTTGCTAATTCTTGTGCTTGTTCAACTGTTACATTTCTTGGACTTGGCGGGAAAAAAACAAAACCTATCGCATCTGCTCCAGCTGTAACTACTGCTTGAACATCTTGCTTACGAGTAATTCCACAGATTTTTGCTCGTGTACGTTTTTGGTTTGATGGGCTCATGATCTGCCTAAACTACAACCATTTTTTAAAATAAACGCCATTGTAATGCAATTTTTGTCCCTTGCGTAAAAGTTCTCTGGGAATTGGTCGAAATGACATTGTCGGAAGTAATTCAGCACTTTATACTGCGTTCAAATGGAAGCAAGTGCAAGCAATTGATGCTTTAGGGAAGCTGGTGAAAGTCCGGCACTGCCCCCGCAACGGTAACAATGTAAAGCATATTTTTTAAGTCGAAATCGACTTACACCACTGCAGTGATGTGGGAAGGTGAATATGTCCATAAATGATTTATGGCGCTGAAGTCCGGAGACCTGCTTGTTTCATCTATCTACCCGATCATTCACGTGGGGTGAATGTATGGAGCATGTTATGTCTAAGTCTTTTCAACCTACCCGTCTGGTGGGGGCTATCGCTATTGCGATGGGGTGTTCACCTGTTATTTTTGCTGAAGATACAACTACCACAACTCAGCTTGATCCAATTGTAGTGACTGCTTCAAAAAGCGCAGAAAAAGCGAGTGAAGTTCCGGCGCGTATTTCAGTGATTGATGAAAAAACCATTGAGCAGAATCCTATTGCAGATTTACCTTCTTTATTAAGAAAAGAAGCGGGTTTAACTGTTCATCAAACAGGCGGTTATGGCCAAACAGCTTCTGTATTTATTCGAGGAGCAAGTGCTGGACACACTCTATTTTTACAAGATGGCATGCGTTCAAATACAGCAACTGTAGCAGGTCAAAATATCCAATTATTTGATACAAGCGATATTAAACAAATTGAAATATTACGAGGTCCTGCATCAGTTCAATACGGTACTGATGCTATTGGTGGCGTAATTCAATTAATATCGAAAACTCCTACAGAAAATAAAGTCTTTACTACTATCGAAGCTGGTGAAAAAGATACTTATAAATCTATTTTAGGTATAGATATAGCCCAAGACGGTTATTATGCTCAAATTCGTGGTCAACGTTTTGAAACAGATGGTGATCAAATCATTAGCAATGACGAACGTAAAGCTGGCTTTGATCAAAAAGGTTATTCAGCTAAAGTTGGTGTTGATAAAGAGCAATATGGTTTATCAGCTGAAATCAAAGAAAATAAAGGTACTGGCGACTTTTTTTCTTATGGTGCACCGCAAGCCTATGATTTTACTAACCGCTTATACAATGTTAATGCCCGTCTTAATTTAACTAACAATATTATTTGGAACACACGTCTTTCTCAATTTGAAGACCAATATAATTTAATAAAAGCAGCGTACCCCTCAATTGTAAATACAAAGCAGCAAGAAATAGATTCAAATATTAAATGGCAATTTACACCAAGCCAAAATCTTTTATTTGGCGTAGAACATAATAAAACAACTGCTGAAAAAGTAGTTGCTTATAGTGGCGATACAGGATTTGATAATTCTAATAAAACTACTGGCTATTATCTGCAACACCAATATCAACATAATGGTATCAATACTCAAGCAGGTATTCGTGTAGAAGATAATGATCAATTTGGTACACATACTGTCGGACAGCTTGCTGGACGTCTTCTTATCACTCCCACAACTAGTATATATGCAAATATTGGCACAGCTTTTCGTGCGCCAGTTGTAGGACAAATTATTGCAGAACCAGCTTGGTGGGGTGGAAATCCAGATTTAAAACCTGAAGAAAGTGTGTCATATGAACTTGGATTTGATCAAAAACTAAATCATGGTTTTAATATATATGGTTCGGTTTATCAAACTAAAGTTGATAACTTAATGGTATCTTCTATCGCAACAAATTACGTATTTTATAATATTGATAAAGCTACCTTAACTGGTGCTGAGTTAGGTTTAAAGTGGTCATTAGATAATTGGTTTATTAATGCTGAATATGCTTATGTCCAACCTAAAAATGATAAAACTGATCAAGATGCTCCAAATCGTCCACGTCAAAACTTCAATATGAATATTGGCTGGGATAATGGTGTATATGGTTTCAACACAGCTTTTGTTGCAAAAGGCAAAGCAAAAGATACACAAGATGTCCCTGGCTATACTACTCTTGACTTTAACGCTTATTGGCAAATGAACCCAAATGTCAAAATCTTTACTAATATTCAAAATTTATATGATACGAAATATAAGACAGCATGGAATACAGAGGTTAGCTCATACTATATTGCCACTGGCCGCCTTGCATCAGCTGGTGTGACATTAAGCTACTAAGCAAATCTTTATTATAAAAATATTTTCTTAACTCCAGTTTCGGGGTAATGTTTTGACCGACATTATCCCCTTTTTTATGTTCAGGATATCCATCATGGGACACCGTTTAAGTAAAATCTATACACGCACAGGCGACTCAGGTACAACAGGTTTAGGCGATGGCTCTCGTGTTGCCAAAGATGATTTACGAATTGCGGCGCTTGGTGATGTCGATGAACTCAATGCAATTATTGGTGTACTACGCGCACAAATCACAGCCAGCCAAGTGACCAATAAAGCAGATTGGGACAAAAGCCTGAGCTTGATCCAACATTGGCTTTTCGACTTAGGTGGCGAAGTTTGTATTCCAAACTACAATTTACTTCAGCCCGTTTGTATTGAGTTTCTGGAAAAAGAAATTGACCGTATGAATGAAGATTTGCCTATGCTGAAAGAGTTTATTCTGCCATCTGGTTCTTTATCTTGCAGTTATGCACAACAAGCACGAGCTGTTTGCCGTCGTGCAGAACGGTCACTGTTGTCGGTACAAACGCGTGATCAAAATATTCAAGCCACGGCGCTTCAACTTTTGAACCGTCTATCAGACTGGTTATTTGTCGCATCTCGTGCTTTGCAACGTGCCGAAGGTGGACAAGAAGTCCTTTGGCAAAAAAATATTAATGAGATTATTTAAAAATAGACTAATTTAAGTATGGTCTCTACTTTTGAAGAGACCATAATCAACAATAACTGAATAGAAGAAAATTATGCGCATTATTGGTCATCGTGGTGCACGCCGAGAAGCTCCTGAAAATACATTAGGTGGTTTTCAGCACATAAAAGACTTAGGTATTCGTGGTGTCGAATTCGATATTCGCCAGCTTCAGGACCAAGAGTTGGTCGTTATTCATGACGATAATTTTTTACGTACAGCTGGAGTCGACCAAATTGTTGAGCAATCCACTTTGGCTCAAGCTTTAACATTTGATCATCGCCAAAACTGGCCCAACTGGCCAAATCCAGAGCCTACACCAACTCTTACAGGCGTTTTAAACTTACTTAATAACTTCGAGCATATTGAGGTTGAAGTTAAAGCAGTAAGAGATATGGCATTTGCAGAAAAGTTAGTCCAAAAGCTTGAAACTGAATTACAGGGTTATGAAAAAGTCGTGACTATCACAAGTTTCGATCTTCAAATTTTAACTGCCTTACGTGACATAGACTCACAATTTAAACGCGGCTTGTTAGTTGAAATTCCAGTGGGAGCCGCAGCAATTGAACTCGCTCATCAATATGGTTGCGGTCATATTGGTTGGCATGACCAACTTGCTACAGATGAAATGATTCAACTGTCTCATCAAGCAGGTTTAAACATTAGTGTATGGACAGTAAATGATGTAGAAAGAGCGAAAAGGCTCCGTGATTTAGATATTCAAGGTTTAATTACGGATATTCCTACAACAATGCTCGAAGCGCTTTAAATAGAAAAAAGGTGGTATTAACCACCTTTTATTTTTTCTCTGCCTGAATCAGGCGTTGTCCGTTCTGATCAAGTAAATACAAGGTATTACCTACCAACTGGAAGCGTTGAATACGTTGTAAGGAATCAACTAATTCTGCTTCTTGAGCCAAAGCGCCATCACAACTCGAATGACCGGCATTAACTTCCATATCTAGTTTCTTTTGGTTGAAGTCGAAAGTATATCGACCAAAAATACGGTTACATCCTGTATGACCAGACACAGTTTTGACCGCTGAGTTCAATGAAAGAGTCGGCCATTGGTTAAAGAATTTTGCCTTATGCCCATTGATCTGAGTAATTTGCCAATCAATGTCTTGAACACCTTCTGGGCTCACTTTCTTCTTGACTACTTGGGTTTGTATATGGTGTGTAGACTTTACATGGCCTTTTTGAATATTTTGTTGCGGCGTGCTTTGACATGCTGCCAATACAAGGCTGATTGTGATGAAAAGACATTTCAATGGCAATTTCTTTGCAATATCAATGCTATTCATTTTTCTCAATCGCTGTATTTTCATTACACAACTTCTCCTATCTGAAATGTTGCCAAGCATGGTTTAATTCTGTTACGGTTCTTTCAGTACATCTGTACAATAATATTAGTGATTCTCACTAAGCACATGCTAATATAATGTTCAAAATAGCAATAAATCTTGATGATTGGTTTTGCTATGTCGTTTTGTCTTTTTACCTTGTTTAACAAGGTTTCTAGGAGCGCTGCCGGATATGACTTCCGCCCCACTCAAGGCCCCAATTAACTGGACCGCTAGCATTACCTTAATTGGTTTACCAATTCTTGCTGCAATCATAATCCCGATTTATGCGTATTATTATGATTTTAGTGTAAGCGCATGGGTAAGCTTATTTTTTCTTTTAGCTTTAAGTAGCATGGGGATTACTGCTGGTTACCATCGTCTTTGGGCACACCGTGCTTATGAAGCGTCATTACCACTTAAAATTCTTTTAATGATTGCAGGCACATTTGCTGTACAAAACAGTATTCTGTTTTGGGCATCTGGTCATCGTACTCATCACCGCCATGTTGACCATGTGGATGAAGATCCATACTCGATTGAACGTGGTTTCTGGTATGCCCATATGGGTTGGATGATCCGCGATCATTCTCCATCTAAACCTGACTTTAAAAACGCACCTGATTTGCTCAATGACAAACTGGTGATGTTCCAACATAAATACTACGGTCTAATGGTTGTAGCAGTTCATGTCGGTATTTTAGGTTTAGTTGGCTGGGCAACTGGCGACTTATGGGGAGTTGTACTTCTCGGTGGTTTATTGCGTTTAATCATTAGCCATCAAGTAACATTCTTCATTAACTCACTTTGCCATATGTTTGGTAAACGCCCTTATACCGATGAAAACTCAGCACGCGATAACTTCTGGTTAGCGATTGCAACATGGGGCGAGGGTTATCATAACTATCACCATATTTTCCAATACGATTATCGTAATGGTGTGAAGTGGTGGCAATATGATCCAACTAAATGGTTAATCTGGACATGTTCTAAAGTTGGTTTAGCAAAGAACTTACGTCGTATTCCAAGCTTTAATATTAAAAAAGCAGAATTGGCAATGAAGTTTAAATATGCTGAACAAGACCTTGCTATTTATGGCCATGATGTAAATGCTGACATGAGCCAAATGAAGCAACGCATTGCTCAAGAATATGAAGCATTTACCCACACTTTAAATGACTGGGCAAAACTCAAAGAACAAGAGTTACAAGCGAAGAAAGCAGCTATGGCTGAAAAGATTCATAAAATGGATCATAAGTTAAAGGTTGATTTCCAATTGCTTGAACATCGTTTGAGTCATCACCGTGAGTGTTTAGAAACTTTAATGCGCAACATTAAAAAGAACACTAACGTCGTACCAGACTAATACGACTCTAGTTCGAAATAGCGCCTGTAAAAGCCATGCTTTACAGGCGCTATTTTTTTGGCTGGTTTTTAACTATGGTATAGTGAAGTTCGCCTCAAATATTTAGTCCAGTCTATGCACTTTAATCCGCTTTATTCCTCACTCAATCCTAAGCTTTTTCATATACAGCAGCCCACTCCTCTTCGTGGAGCGAAAGCTGGACACTTCAATTTAGCTTTAGCCGAAGAACTACAATGGACGGATGAAGAAAAAGAGGCATGGGTAGAAATTTGCAGTGGTCAGCGGACTTTCTCAGAGTTTCCACCTTTAGCAATGGTTTATGCAGGCCATCAATTTGGGCAATGGGCAGGTCAGCTAGGCGACGGACGTGGTTTACTCATTGGACAAATTCTGAATAAAAATGGCCAAACCATCGATTTACATTTAAAGGGTGCTGGCCCTACCCCCTATTCACGTATGGGAGATGGTCGAGCAGTTTTACGCTCTGTTATTCGTGAATATTTAGCAGGACATGCCTTAAACGCTTTAGGAGTTGCTTCTAGTCATGCAGTAGGTTTTACAAGTTCCGCTCAAGGTGTGCAACGCGAGACATTAGAACCTGGTGCAATGCTGCTTAGAACCTCTGAATGTCATATTCGTCTAGGTCATTTTGAATGGATCAATCAATATGCACCTGAGTTATTAACAGAGTTCACTCAAAAATGTATTGAATGGCACTATCCAGAATGCCAAAAAGAAGAACAGCCTATTTTAGCTTTTGCTAAAGCTGTGATTAGAAATACAGCCATCATGATTGCCAAATGGCAGCTGGTCGGTTTTGCTCACGGCGTGATGAATACCGATAACTTAAATATTACAGGTTCTACACTCGATTTTGGTCCATATGGTTTTATGGAACGTTTCCGCCCGAACTGGATTAACAACCATTCTGACTACCAAGGGCGTTACACCTACCAAAACCAGCCAAGTATTGCACACTGGAATTTATGGACTTGGTTAAATAATCTTATTCCACTTGCTGAACCTGAGCAAAAAGAGCAATTCAAAGAAGAATTAGCTGCTTGCTTAGAAGAGTTTGAACCCACCTTTATTGAGTACTACGCCACTGGATTGTGCAAAAAAATGGGACTTCCTCATTTCCATAAAGATAGCCTTGATTGTAGTTTTGCTTTTTTAAGAATCTTACAAACCGAGCAGCTAGATTACACTCAAAGTTTTATTCGACTGCAAAATAAAGAGTATAAGGCTCTACGTGATGACTGCCTCGATATTCGACAGTTTGACGAGTTCCTTAGCCAATATGAAAATATCCGTGAACATCAAGATACAGATGAACTTGATGCAAACATGCAACAAGCAAATCCAGTTTATACTTTACGTAATCATATGGCACAGCGCGCTATTGAAGCAGCGGAGCGAGATGATTTTAGTGAGGTAGACCGTTTGTTTAAGCTACTCAATCATCCTTATACACGACAGCCAGATTTGGAAAAACCAGAAGATTTAGGCCCTTTACCAAGTGATGTGCCTGATGTAGCGGTAAGTTGTTCGTCTTAATATTAAAAAACTAAAACTCTCTTAAGTCACTTAAGAGAGTTTCTTAAACATCAAAGAATAATATATGAAAATTAGACCTATCATTATTTGTACACTTCTATTCATTCCACTTGGAATTGCTTTTTATAAGTATGAAAAATATTTACCTACTTTTGTCACTTCTCATAAAGAACTCACAAGTAATGAGATATCTCACCTTATAAAGACAAAACCTATAACCTCAATTGAAGTGTTTAAAAATCAACACATACTTCTACTTAAAAGTGATCAGGAAGTAATTCGTCGTTACCCTATTCTTTTAGGCTTCAACCCTGAAGGGCATAAAAACTTTGAAAATGACGGTAAAACACCTGAAGGTGTTTATTCTATAGACTGGCGCAATCCCAAAAGTGCTTTCTATAAATCATTGCATATTTCCTATCCTAATATACAAGATGTCGCCTATGCTAAACAGCATAATCAGCCAGCAGGTGGGAATATCATGATCCATGGATCTGCCCCAAAGTCCTTTTTATGGATACCTTTTAGTTCAAGTTATATGCCACACAAAGATTGGACTTTAGGTTGTATTGCAGTTAGAAATATAGATATAGATGAAATTTGGCAATTAGTCCCTAATCATACCAAGATTATAATTTATCCATAATCTTTCAAAACTATCCACATTTTCTGTGGATAACATTGTGGTTATCCACAGAATAACTTTTCTGAACAGTTTACTCTTCTGGATACTCGAAGCGGTAACCAACGCCATAAACAGCTTGAATCCATTCATGACGGTTACCAGTTTCAGCTGCTTCACTAATTTTTCGGCGCAAGTTTTTGATATGGCTGTCAATAACTCGGTCAGCAACATCAAAGCTGTCTGGATTAATATGGTCTAATAATTGCGCACGTGAATAAACTTGTCCGACATGTTCTAAAAATAGCTCAAGTAGGCGAAATTCTGTCGGCGTTAAACTTAACGACTTTTGTTGATACCAAATTCTTTGCTGAGCTTTATCAATACGGAAGGAGTCATTTTGCTCTGGCTCTGCCTTACGCTCTAAACGACGTAAAACGGCCTGTACACGTGCAACTAACTCTTTTGGACTAAATGGCTTACAAACGTAATCATCAGCACCCATATTGAGACCTAAAACTCGATCAATTTCTTCAGTACGTGCAGTCACCATAATAATCGGTAAATCTGACTGTTCACGTACTTTACGGCAAATCGTTAAACCATCCATTCTTGGAACCATTAAGTCCAGAATCATTAAATTAGGTTTCCGTTGCTGAAAGCTCGTATAAGCATCTTGACCATCATGAAACATACTTACTTCAAAACCAGCAGCTTCAAGATAATCACGTACCAGATGCGCTAACTCAACTTCATCCTCAACCAACATTACATGCTTCATGGGCCATTTTTCCTTTTATTTAACTCTGCTTTTTAAAGGTAAGTACACAACGTAAACCACCCAACGGAGAGTGTTCAAAACTTAGTGTACCACCAAGCGCTTGCGCAATTTTACAAGATAAAGCCAAGCCTAATCCTGTTCCACCTGTACTACGCGTACGCGAATCATCTACTCGATAAAAACGCTCACCTAAACGTAATAGTTGCTCATCACTTAAACCAAACGGGCTATCATCAACATACAAAGTCCACTCTTGAGCAGTTTGACTTGTATGAATATGAATTTTGCCACCTGTTTCTGTGTAACGAATACTATTACTAATTAAATTAACAATAATTTGTTTAAAGCGATCACGATCTAACAGTAAAGATACCCCTTCACCTTCAACCTTAATTTCCAGATTTGCTTGCTCAAGTTTAGGTCTAAAGTTTTCAACTTCTTGTAATACAACATCCCACGGATTCACTGAACCTAAGTAGCACTTAAGTTGCTGAGCATCAGCCTGTGCTAGATCTGCTAGGTCTTGAGTAAGTTTCTTTAAGCTTGAAACTTGTCTCATCATGGCATCGAGATGTTCAGGTGTTGCCTTTCGAATACCATCTTGCATTGCTTCGATTTGCGCTTGCAATACAGCCAACGGTGTTTTCAACTCGTGAGATGTATCTGCAACCCATTGACGGCGTGATTCTTCATGTTGATGTAAAATCTCGGCTAAATGGTTCAATTGAGTTGATAAATCACCAAGTTCATCATTTCGTTTAATCACTACTTGATGTTGGTAATTACCTTTGGTTAACTCCTTTGTTGCATTTAATAAACGTTGAATTGGCTTTTTAAAATAAGTTGCCATTAAAAGTGCTGCAACTAAACTCGATAGTAAAGTTAAAGCATAAATTAAAAGTAAATAACGCTTTTGATTACTAAAGAAATTAATACTTAAAGCATCTTCTTTATCTAGAACTGGTTTTAGTCCTAAGTACCCTACCACCTGATCATTTACCATAATAGGACGGTAAGACATTTGATCTGAAGATGGAGGTTCACCAACTACAAATTGATGTTTGGCATCATATAAAGATAAACGAGAACTTAAGCCTAGACGGTCAGGTAAGGCAATAAAGCGCTTTTTGCCATTTTGTGTCTCAATATCTTTAAGACTTCCTTTTTTTGAAGTACCTTTTTTATCATCACGCGGTCGAAACTGGTTTGCGCTTAATGGAAATTTTAAGCCTTCAAATGGTTGATATTCTGAAGGTAAATTCTTTTCAAGTGTACGTAGCTCTTCATCACTAAAAATAGAATTTTTATTTGCTGTCGCTCCATCTGGAGAAACATTAATGAGCGTGTGTTCATCGAACGAATGTTGCTGAATCGCAATATCATATTGACGTCTTAACCACCATTGTGAAAGACGGTCATAATCGTCTGGCGCTGCCGTTCCTTCAATTTGTAAGATTTGCGCCTGAATTGCATTTCCCCAATCATGATAAACGCTATACACATTTCCTAGATTGGTCATGAGCCTATCTAGCTTTTGCATTTCAACATCGGCCACATATTTGGCAAAGTTCTTTTGCATCGTCCAGTGCAGAACACTCAAACTTGCGGTTGCAATTAACAATGTAGTCAGCAAGACTGTTAAAAATAGCCGCAATGCAATTGGAACACGTAGTACGTTCAAAAGTACTCTCTCATTTTTACCCTATATTTTTCATTGTAACTAACAACCAAAAGAAAAACTCTCCATTGTTTCTTCATCTTTATTATCTAATCTTTAAGGTATGTGGAAACAAACATTAAAGGGCTTTAAACATGAAAATTACTGCTAAAATCGCATTATTCAGTGCAGCAATTGTAACTATGGGTAGTTTGGCTGCGTGTCAATCAATGAATCAACCTCCTAAACCAGAACATGGCATGATGCAAGATGGTCCACGAGATGGTCATCACCGTATGAAGCACCGTGAATTTACCCCTGAACAAAAAGCAGCGTGGGAGCAGCACCGCGCAGAGCGTCAAGCTCGTTTTGAACAGATTCAAAAAGCATGTGAAGGTAAAGCAAATGGTCAAGCTGTAAATGTTCAAGTTGGAGATAGAACACTTGAAGGTACTTGTAACTTACGTTTTGAACCAAAGCACCCTCAACCACCAGTTAATGCCCCTACTCCAGCAGCAGTTCAAGCAAAATAAAGCTTAAAGCAATAAAGTAAAAGGCGCTTCTAAGCGTCTTTTTTTATGTACATAACTATTTACGATTTTGACTATTTGTATCATCTAAACTTCACTAAAAGTATTTACACTCAAAGCACTTACATAGTTCAAGTATTTTTTTCTTGACTTTGCAGTCACAAAGTAAAGGCCCCGAGGTGCTTGTACAGTTATGCAAGTTGTTGCACGATGTAATGGTTCAAGGTGCCTCTTATGGCACATTATCGTAGATTAGGATTATAACTCTGGTTTCACCAGTATTGAGGAACCCGATATGCCACAATACAAAGCGCCCTTACGTGATATGCAATTCGTTTTGCATGAATTATTAAATGCAGAAGAGCACTATGCAAAATTACCTGATTTCCAAGGTAACGTAAGCCGTGAATTGGTTGATCAATATTTAGAAGCTGCGGCAGACTTCTGTGAAAATGAACTTTCTCCTTTAAACCAAGTTGGCGACCGCGAAGGTTGTACTTGGAATGATGGTGTAGTCACTACTCCAACAGGATTTAAAGAAGCTTATCAAAAATATATTGAACTTGGCTTCCCGTCTTTATCAGCAGAAGAACAATACGGCGGTCAAGGCCTACCTAACTCTTTAGGTATCGCAATTTCAGAAATGGTTGGTAGCTCTAACTGGGCATGGGGTATGTACCCAGGCTTATCTCACGGAGCAGTACGTACATTAGAACATCATGGTTCTGATGAACAAAAAAATACTTACTTGCCTAACCTTGTTTCTGGTGTCTGGACAGGTACGATGTGCTTAACTGAATCTCATGCAGGTTCAGACTTAGGTATTATCCGTACTAAAGCAGAACCAAATGCAGATGGTAGCTATGCAATCTCTGGCGAGAAAATCTTTATCTCTGCTGGTGAACATGACATGGCTGAAAACATCATCCATATCGTTCTTGCTCGCCTTCCGGGTGCACCTAAAGGTACTAAAGGTATTTCGTTATTCATCGTTCCTAAATTCCATGTAAATGCAGATGGAACTGTGGGCGAGCGTAATGCGGTACGTTGTGGTTCTATCGAACACAAAATGGGTATCCATGGTAACGCGACTTGTGTCATCAACTTTGACCAAGCTAAAGGTTATTTAATTGGACCTGAAAACCGTGGTTTGAACTGTATGTTCACCTTCATGAACACAGCACGTATTGGTACTGCTGTTCAAGGTTTAGCAGCATCTGAGTCATCTTTCCAAGGTGCCTTAACTTACGCGAAAGAGCGTTTAGCAATGCGTTCACTTTCTGGTCCTAAAGCTCCAGAAAAAGAAGCAGATCCTATTATTGTTCACCCTGCTGTTCGTAACATGCTTTTAACTCAAAAAGCGTTTGCTGAAGGTGGTCGTGCACTTGTTTACTTACTTGCTCAATATGCAGATATCGTTGAGAAAGGCGAATCTGAAGAAGAGCGCAAGTTTGCTGACAACATCTTGTCTTTATTGACTCCAATTGCAAAAGCATTCTTAACTGAAACAGGTTCTGAGTCTGCTAAGCACGGTGTTCAAGTCTTCGGTGGTCATGGCTTTATTTCTGAGCATGGTATGGAGCAAATCGTACGTGATACACGTATTGCTTGCTTGTATGAAGGTACAACTGAAATTCAAGCACTAGACTTGTTAGGCCGTAAAGTTTTACAAACTCAAGGTGCAATGCTTCGTGATTTCACCAAGATTGTTCACAAGTTTGTAGAAGCAAACAAAGACAATGCTGCCATGAAAGAATTTGTTGAGCCACTTGCTGCGCTAAACAAAGAATGGGGCGACCTCACTATGCAAATCGGTATGCGTGCAATGCAAAATCCGGATGAAGTGGGTGCAGCAGCTGTAGATTACCTCTACTTCGCGGGTTATGTGACTTTAGCGTATCTATGGGCTCGTATGGCGCTTGTAGCACAAGAGAAATTGGCAGAAGGTACAACTGACGTTGACTTCTATAACGCGAAAGTTACCACTGCTCGTTTCTACTTCAAGAAAATCTTGCCACGCGTACGTTCTCATGTAGACGTGATTGCTGGTGGTCTAGACCCATTGATGTCATTAGATGCTGAACATTTCGCTTTCTAACCATAGTTAGTTGCGATATGCAATGTTAAAAACCAAAAAAGGACTGCTCAGTTTTGACGGTCCTTTTTTTATAAAATCAGTGATAAATTTAGACTTTAAATTCAATATCCATTTCGTTTTACAGGATATCTAGCACAGGTCGATGTGCATAAAAAAGGTGAACGATTATGCCAATTTACAATGCTCCTTTAGCTGATATGAAATTCATCTTAAATGATGTATTTAAAGCAGAACAATTTTGGCAGTCTAATGAGAAACTCGCTCATGTAGATGCTGCAACTGCTGAAGCAATTTTAGAAGAAATGGCTAAATTTGCTCAGAACGTGATTCATCCATTAAACCGTACTGGTGATGAAGAAGGTGCTCGTTACGAAAATGGCGAAGTCTTTACTCCTGCTGGCTTTAAAGATGCATTTCGTCAATATGCAGAAGGTGGCTGGATTGGCTTAGGCGCAGATGAAGAATGGGGCGGTCAAGGCATGCCAAAAATGCTGACCGTTCTTGCCGATGAAATGTTATTTGCGACAAACCCATCTTTCATGCTCTACCCGCTTCTTTCAGTGGGTGCTGGTATGGCTTTAAGTAGCTATGCATCTCAAGAACAAAAAGAAACGTATTTACCTAAGATTTATTCAGGTGAATGGTCAGGTACCATGTGCTTGACTGAACCACATGCAGGTACTGACTTAGGTATTATTAAAACTAAAGCAGAACGTAACGAAGACGGTACTTATAACATTACCGGTACTAAAATCTTCATTACAGGTGGTGACAACGATTTAGCAGAAAACATTATTCATTTGGTACTTGCTAAAACTCCAGATGCACCTGCGGGTTCACGTGGTATCTCACTATTTATTGTACCGAAATACCTAGTAAATGAAGATGGCTCGTTAGGCGACCGTAATCATGTTGGCCCAGGTTCTATTGAACATAAAATGGGGATCAAAGCATCGGCTACTTGTGTAATGAACTTTGATGGCGCAAAAGGTTACCTCGTTGGTAAAGAAAACGAAGGCCTTGCTGCAATGTTCGTGATGATGAACTACGAACGTTTATCAATGGGTATTCAAGGCTTAGGCGCTTCTGAGTTTGCTTATCAAAATGCTGCTCAATATGCGACTGACCGTTTACAAGGTCGTAGTGCTGCGGGCGTTCAATCACCAAATAAACCTGCTGACAGCATTTTAGTACATGGTGATGTACGTCGTATGCTACTTAACGTACGTGCCAACAACGAAGCTTCTCGCGCATTTGCTGTTTATGTAGGTCAACAACTCGATATCACTAAGTTCTCAACTGATGCAGAAGCGGTGAAAAAAGCCAATAATCGCGTTGCGCTTTTAACACCAATTGCAAAAGCTTACCTCACAGATACAGCATTCCAAGCAACTTTAGATGCTCAGATGGTATTTGGTGGTCACGGTTATATTCGCGAATGGGGTATGGAACAATGTATTCGTGATCTTCGTATTGCTCAAATCTACGAAGGTACCAATGGCGTTCAGTCTCAAGATTTAATTGGTCGTAAAACTATTAAATGTGGCGGCGCATTCATTGCTGAATACATCACTGAGATTCGTGACTTTGCAAATGACCTAGACACAGATTTGAATTTCATTAAAGATGCAACACTAGATGCTGCAACTGAAATTGAAGCGATTACTCAGTTTATTATTGAGCAAGCTGCTGAAAACGTAGACTTCCCAAATGCTGCTGCTGTTGATTATTTACATGCAGTGGGCTTACTCAGCTTCGCTTATATGTTTGCAAAAATTTCTGCTGCAGCTAAAGATAAGTCTGGTGATTTCTACCAAAACAAACTTGCTTTAGCTCAATACTTTGTTGAACGTATCTTGCCAGATATTGATGGACGTATTGCTAAAATTAAAGCGGGTGCTGACTTAATTATGGGCTTTAGTGAAGACTACTTTACCAACCAAGCATAATTAAATTTTTCATAAAAAACGCCTGATTACTCAGGCGTTTTTTTATTTTGTATTTACTATTTCTATTGGCATAAAATTTGTTTATTTTCTAGGCATACTCATATCAAGAAAGATTTTACTATGCCTGATCCTAAAAAGTTTGAAAGAACACTCGACCGATTTGGACACTATGCTGTTGAAGCTTTTCATTATTTGGCTTTATTCATTATCGGCTGTATGGTGGCATGGTCAGCGGCACATACTGTTTTTGAAATTTTAACTGTTAAAAAGTATGCTTCAATTGATGATATTTTATTATTATTTATCTACTTAGAACTTGGCGCAATGGTTGGAATTTATTTTAAAACCAATCACATGCCGGTTCGATTTCTTATTTATGTCGCAATTACAGCCTTAACCCGCCTACTTATTTCCGATATTCAACATGACCATAAAGCGGATATCGATCAAGTCATTATTACTGGTTCAATTTTAATTTTAGCGATTTCAATTTTAGTGGTTCGTTTTGCTTCATGGAACTATCCATCGGTCATGAAAGAAAAGCATTCAAAAACCCCAGTATCACTTAAAACTCCTCAGCCACAAGATGATGAGTTAGCATAAAAAAAGGCCTCGATATTGAGGCCTTTTTAATATTCTATATTTTACACTTAACGCACACGATAAACTTGGTGATGTGAATCAACTAATAAATATTGATTCGGTGTTTTCACCCAGTGATACCCACGTGGTGGCTCATATAAACGATGTGCGCGCCAGTCTGAAACAAAGTAACGGTGATCACGGTATTCTACAGGAATACGCTCCCCTCGCTTAACTACGACATATTCGCCACCACGGTTTGCTTTGACCCAACCCGGTCCTCTATGTTCATCGCGATGGTCGTAACGCTGATCATAATGTCGATTATCGTTGCCGTGATAATTATCCCAGCGATTATTTGAATCCGCCATCGCAGTAGCAGATATACCCAACATTAAAGTTGAAAGTACAAGAACGATTGGCTTTTTCATGGTGCATCCCTTTTGTCTTGATATAGAGCTAGATTAAAAGAGAGTCAAGGAGAAACCATGAATAAAACAGGCTTGATTGATATTGTTTGTAATGACTATAAAGAAAATATGAAGAATCTGTATCTATGCTACCATTAGCATTTTCCAAGCTAGGTCAATTGCTGTGTCTGAAATCAGTTTTGAACGTCTTCATCAATTTTTCTGCAAAGTTCCAAGTGTACAAGAAGCCCGTATTATGGGTCATGGAGCAGATGGCGAACACGCTTGGTGGTTTAAGTTCAGTATTGATGTAGAACACCCACTTGCATGGCAAACCGTGCAAGAACTCGGCCATGTTTTAAATTATCTCTCGACAAATGAACGTCTACCAACCTTATTCTTTCCTGTTTCACCACCACCTTATATGAATGGGGAAGCCAAAGATTTTTTATCGTGGATTATTCAGTGTAATCACCCTGAGTTTAATCCTGATGTGGTTTGTGATTGGCTTGAAGCGCGTTTACCAAATCCGGTAGATGATGAATCTCAGTGGAAAATTAAGACTGATTTGAGTGAAATAGAAAAACTTGATGATAAAGCTTTGGATCAATTGATTCCGCCAGCGCCTTAAATCGGACTTATGGCACAGCCTTTACTTACAGTGATGTTCTAATATCTTTTGTATAGGCTAATGCCTCACTTTTGAAAGGTCAAAAGTGACAAAAACCTTTGTTTCACTGATGTTGCTTCCCTGCAACACAGTGGAACGGCGACATCCATGTCGCCAATCACCTTGCCAATTTTGTACAAAATCACGGCAACGAATGAGTTCCAAGTTTAGAACCAAACTAAGCAAGACTCCGTAGTGAACATATCACCTCAACATTTATATAAAAAATAGAATTAGAAAGTCGATAATCCTGACCATTCCATAAAGCGATAAATCCAATATTTCACTTTAGACTCGTCGGCATACTTCGCGTAATCGACACTCATCTGTTTCCCCTGCAAGTTTGACCATGAAGTATTGAAGTAATCCTGAGCATCTTTAAAAACTTGATCTTGAACTTTGCTGATAACCAGCATATCCGTTTCAAGGTTGTAATTTTTTAAATTACGAGCAGTAAAATTGGCAGAACCTACAATCAACTCAGCTTGCTGGTCGTTATATTTCACAATCATTTTGCTATGGTTCTGCTCACCATGCGTGTCACACCAACGGATTGGAATGCCCGCAGCATGTAACTCTGAAGCAACCTGACGGTTTGGAATACCATTCTTTTGTCTTCCAAATGCATCTTTATTTGGATCAAGTAAAACACGAACAATCACACCTCGTGCTTGAGCATTTTTTAGAGCTTGAATAATCTTACGTTCAGACAAATAAAACATACTTAGATCGAGATGTTCTTTCGGTTTAGCCGAGTTAATTAATTTCAGCACAGATTCATAGATCGCACCTTCCGTTAACACTTGAACTTGAGGTTTGGTTATATCTTTTTCAAAGTCACCTAAAATCAGTGAGGGTGAACTACTTCCAGACATTTGTGCAACAGCAGCCTCTGTTTGGAGAACATCAGAAGCCGTGGCTCCTGTTACAACCAACGCCACATTAGAGTGTCTCGAACTACCATCGTGTGGATTTGCTGACGTAACCAATGATTTCCAGCCAGCATCGGTATCAACAACTAATGTTTTACGGTGATTGGCTTTAAAATTAAATAAGTTCAGATAACTTCGTAACGTAATTTTTTCATTACCAAATGGGTTAGGTAACCAGCCCTTTTCAGGGTTATTTCCAACACTCTGACAACAGATATACCAAAACCCTGACCAAAGTGGATTAGATGCACGTAAAGGAATCAGATTCGTTTCGATAACATCAACCCCAGCTTGACGTAACTGACGATAATGCTCAGGGCTTAAACCGCCATAAACCGAGTTAATCGGGTCAGTAATTAGTATAATTTGAATTTGACGGTTTTGTCTTTTCTTACTCACTAATGCATCGGTTAACTCTTGCATCAATGGTCTTTGCTTTATTTTTGAATCACCCACCTCTGAATTGAATAAGAACATATCGACCACAATAGTGGTCTTTGCCTCATCAATCATTTTCAAGATTTCATCGAAAATATGCTGATCAAGTTTCTGTTGACCATTGGCATCCAGATAGGTTTTATCTGCTAAAAATTTGACATCGGCATGTCTAAGCTTGCCACTAAAGTTAATACCCTGTGGTAATGGTTTTACTGTGTGGTAAATTGCCGATGCAACATATGCAATAGCAACAACGCAAAGTAATACCGCCATATAACGACGCCCTGACCAATTTATTTTTTGATGAATTCGCTGAAAAATACGCATAAAAAAGACCTAACTTGATCATTTCAAATTAGGTCTTTTAGCTTGATTTTTCAAGTTTAGTTTCGTGTTAGGCCTTAGAAACTAAAGTTTACACCTACTGTAAAATTACGTCCGACTTGTGGAACATTTGCGAGGAAAGACTCATGCTGATAAATTTTACTATCTAGCAAGTTATTGGCATTCAAGAACACTCGATAATCACCAATATTGCTATATTTACCATTATATCCAACGCCCAAGTTCAACATGTTATAGCTCTGTCCTTTGGTTTCATAATTAGCAATATCATCTTGTTTAAATACATGATAATACTCGGCAGAACCATCCCAACCATCACCAAAATCTGCTTTGACTTTAGTACCTAAACGTCCACCAGGAATACGCGGTGCATTTTCATTATCAATTTTGCCACGGACATAGTCACCAAATAACCCTAAATTATATACAGGCGAAATTTGATAGCTTAGGTCAGCATCGACACCATAAAATTTTGCTGCATCTTGACTATATTCAATGAGGCGGAATCCTTGGAACTCATCTAAGGTATTGGCATAAATAAAATTATCAAAACGGTTGTGGAAAACGCTTACATTGTATTTCAAAAGGTCATTATCAAAGTGCAAACCCAACTCGACATTATTTGAGCGTTCTTTCTTCAGGTCATCATTACCCAACTCATAGGTATTGGTCGCCATATGTACACCATCTGAATACAACTCTTGGGCAAATGGTAAACGCTCTTGATGTGACGTTGTGAAGGACAATTTGTATTGTGGAACAAATTCCCAGCTTGCAGTACCAGCAACCGAATATCCAGTACCCGTGTAATTCTTTTGATCTGACTCAATGTCGATAGTTTGGTGGTCAACACGTGAAGAAACTGCAAGATTGACGTTATTGATTTGTTTTTGTTGCAAACCAAATACACTATAACGTTGGGTTTTACTTGGGTCCATAATCGACTCATCACCAACAATATTTAGTTTTTGTTGGGTATATTGCGCGCCAATCTGTCCTGTCCAACCAGCCCAAGCATTATTTTCTAGTGTAACTCGGCTGTCTACACCTTTGCTTTTAAAGGTTGTTCCTACCTCACTACCATGCATTTCTTCATGCTGATAATCTGTATAGCTTGCTTGCGCTGCAACTTTAGCAAAACCTGCAAATGGATCTTTTAACTCACCTTTTAAGTCATAACGCTTTTCTTTGAGATTAATCCATGAAGCATCATGTTCGTGATCATGCCCATGATCGGTTGGATCATCTGCACCACACACAAGATGCAAGCCATCACGCTCACATGAACCAAAAAGCTCATTCTCAGCAGGAATGCCATATTGATCATGACGTTGGCTAAATGATGCACCGATAAATCCACGGTCTCCAATCCAAGACAGTCCAGCATTATAATTTTTAGAATCGGCAAAAGTGCTATCTTGACGGCGCTCGTCTGTTTGCAAATCTTTAGGCAAGATATAGTCATTCGCATCGCGCTTTAAACCACCCACACGTAGCGCAACATGGTCGCCTAAACCAACTGTTGTTTGCCCCGAATAAAGCAACTCGTCACTACCCGAGTTATAGCGAACACCGGCTTTACCTTGGTAACCCTTATCTGGCATAGCTGTTGGAATTTTTTCATCAACAACATTTACCAATCCCCCAACTGAACCTGCACCATATAGTAGGGCTTCAGCACCATTTAATATCTGAATATCTTGGGCAGAGTTTGGATCGACAGTAACAGCATGGTCTGGCGATACAGATGAAACATCCATTACATCGCCACCATTTTGTACAATTTTGACGCGTGTACCATCTTGACCACGAATGACTGGTCGACTCACCCCACCTGTATATTGAGCCGCATAAACTCCGGCCTGACCATTTAAGGCATTACCAATACTTGTTGCCCCTTCCGTCAAAGACGTGTTGTTAACTGGTTCTGCCTTAACCTTAATTGTTGCCAATTCGGCAGGTTTCTCATCCTTAGTATTTGTATCATCCGCTGCCATCACTTGCTGAATGGAAAATGATAATAATGAAAGAACAAAAAGCTGTGTTTTGAGCTGCATAATGAATGACCCGTATTTTTTTGTTATATTATAACATTCCAAACGTTTTGCAATAAAAAACATTAACCCAAGGTATGTTTCGTTAGACTCGTTGTTTTTGATGATGTGAGAAGCGTCCGTTTCCAATGCCTTTTACAATCTCTCATGCTGTTATTGCACCACCAATTGCCAAATTAAGCAGAAATATACTACCTATTGCCGCCTTAGCGATTGGCAGTATGACACCTGATCTTTATCGCCTATTTACAGTTCAATCCAGCATGCTGACGCATCAATGGAAAGGTTTACTCTATCCAAACCTTGCATTAGGTTTATTGTTCTGCGCGATTTGGTATGTTCTATATAGGCCTGCGGTTTACCGTTTTTTTGGCATTCAACATGATTTGAAATTAGACTCTATTAAACATTTTATATACTTTTTTATTGGAGTTGTATTCGCGCTCATTATCGGTATTGCCACTCATCTCATTTGGGATGGTCTTACCCACTCTGACTTTAGAACGTTTATCTTTCAAGATTTTTTATCCCAAACGGTTCACTTCTTTGGCCGCCCGTATCCTTTGCATCGCCTTCTTCAGCTCGGTTCTTCTGCACTGGCACTACCTTTTTTAGGCTGGATGAGTATTCATTACTATCACAAATATAAACAGCACTGGAAAATAAGCCGTAAAGTTAAAATTTTTGCTTGGTTCCTGTTTACTTTATCTACACTTTTAGGCTTATTTTCTCTTTGGGATTATGCCCGTTACATTCCTCACGAGGTTTGGCATACCGATATCTATTATTTCACGGGTCGATCCATCAATGAGTTCATGCAGGGTTGGTTAAGTACCTTTAGTTTAGGATGCTTATTATTCTTGTTTTTAGATAGACAACAAAGAATGGGATGAATAGGTAAACTTGCTGCCAAATTGCTCATTTTTAGCTAAATTATAGCTGTTTTTTGATCTAGTTCTTGTCGCATGCCACTCAAAAGGGCATAATCGAAAACTTACTTTTTTTGACGGTGCGCGGTTTACGCATCCGTCTTTTCAGCCAATATAGTTTGGATAATCTTCATCATGATGCGAACTCATTACTGCGGCTCTTTAACTGAAGCCCAAATCGACCAAACCGTTACATTATGCGGTTGGGTACATCGTCGCCGTGACCATGGCGGTGTTATTTTCCTTGATATGCGTGACCGTGATGGTCTCGTTCAAGTGGTTATTGACCCAGATACTCCAGAAGCATTTGCAACAGCAGATAAAGCACGTTCTGAATATGTATTAAAAATTACAGGTCGTGTTCGTCGCCGTTATGAAGGTACTGAAAATGCCAACATGGTGAGTGGTCAAATTGAAGTTTTGGGTAAAGACATCGAAGTTCTTGCCACTTCAGAAACACCTCCATTCCCTTTAAATGATGAAAATACCAATATTTCTGAAGAAATTCGTTTGAAATATCGTTTCTTGGATATTCGTCGTCCTGAAATGTTGGATCGTTTACGCTTCCGTTCTAAATTAACTAACCTTATTCGCAACTATTTCGAAGATAATGGTTTCTTAGACGTTGAAACACCTATTTTGACACGTGCAACTCCTGAAGGTGCACGTGACTACTTAGTACCAAGTCGTGTACAAAATGGTAGTTTCTATGCACTTCCACAATCACCACAATTATTCAAACAATTGTTGATGGTAGGTGGTATTGATCGTTACTACCAAATCGCGAAATGTTTCCGTGATGAAGACTTGCGTGCTGACCGTCAGCCAGAATTTACTCAAATCGACGTTGAAACATCGTTCATGAGTGACGGTGAGATCATGGACTTAATGGAAGTCCTTACTGTGAAGATGTTCGATGAACTTCTTGGCGTTAAATTCGATAAATTCCAACGTATGACTTACGCAGATGCAATGCGTGACTATGCATCAGATAAACCTGATATGCGTATTCCGTTGAAACTCGTTGACGTTGCAGACTTAATGCAAGAAGTAGAGTTCAAAGTATTTGCTGGACCTGCAAAAGATCCTAAAGGTCGTATTGTTGCTTTACGCGTTCCTGGTGCAGCTTCATTGCCACGTAGCGCAATTGATGAATACACCAAATTCGTTGGCATCTATGGTGCAAAAGGTTTGGCTTACATCAAAGTTAATGAGCTCGCTAAAGGAATTGAAGGTCTTCAATCTCCAATCGTGAAATTCATTGAACCAATCGTACTCGAACTGTTGGAACGTGTTGGTGCGCAAGATGGCGATATCGTATTCTTCGGTGCTGATAAAGCTAAAGTTGTAAATGATGCAATGGGCGCACTTCGTGTCAAGATTGGTCACGACTTGAATCTTGCAACTTGTGAGTGGGCTCCACTTTGGGTTGTTGACTTCCCAATGTTTGAAGAAACTGACGATGGCAAATGGACTTCTGTTCACCATCCATTCACTCTACCAAAATCAAGCGTAGAAGAAGTGAAGAACAATCCAGGTGAAGCACTTTCAGTTGCTTATGACATGGTATTGAACGGTACTGAAGTTGGTGGTGGTTCTCTACGTATTTATACATTAGAAATGCAAAAAGCGATTTTTGAAGCGCTTGGTATTTCTGATGAAGAAGCGGAAGAGAAATTCAGCTTCTTGCTTAATGCACTTCGTTACGGTGCTCCTCCTCACGGTGGTCTGGCATTTGGTCTTGACCGTTTAGTAATGTTAATGACTGGCGCGACGTCTATTCGTGACGTTATTGCATTCCCTAAAACGAAAACTGCTGAATGTCCACTTACTCAAGCACCTGCTCCAGTTGAAGCTAACCAGCTTCGTGACTTGGGCATTCGTTTACGTGAAAAGCCAAAAGCTGAAGAATCTAAATAATTTTTAGATTTTTTAAATAAAAAACCCTGCTTAAGCAGGGTTTTTTATTAAGTAGTTTCAATGGGATATTTCTTTTTCAAAACTTGAGACTGTATTAAATTTTTGTTCAAAAATTTTAATAATTTCTAATTTTAATTTTTCAAAATCAACCACATGCTCATCATCATTTAGACAAATTTGTGGAGATTGTTCATTCTTAATCACATAATTAATTTCAGAGAGATTTTGCAATCTTAAATTAAAGTTTTGTCCGCGCTCAAAGATATTTACAGGACAAAAACGATTAGAACATAACTGCCAAAGCCTAAACAAATATTGGTTAACATCTAAAGGTTGTCTAAAGCGATGACTTGATACTTCTCTCAAATAGTTTTCTTCTTTTTCCCAAACCTCTTCAAAAACCGACTTCAAAAATGGCTGAGGTAAATGAGTACTATAAAAGCTTGAAAATTTTCGGTTATATAAACTTAAAAAATTATCCCAATTATTGCTTATGGAATATCGAGGATTAAAAAGAGCGTAAGGATTTTTTCGAAATAGTTTTCTCTTATCAAAATATTTATTAATAATTGCAACATCAGTCAAAGCAACAGCGCCTAAAAAATTTTCCTCTCCTACTACCATCAACGGCTGTAGCCGAATACCATCACAAGGTAGTCCATTCTGGAAGAAAAACTCAGGTTCTAAAGGTCTATTAATAAAAGTATCATCATTAAAGTAGACAAATTGCTCTGCAAGCCCTTTTATTTTATGAATATTAATTTCAATAGCATGAGAGTTAAACGTAGGTAAACAGTTTGATTCTATAATTTGATCATGGATAACTAAATTTAACTTCGGATGATTTTTGACTAAAAATTCAGGGAAATGTCCACAGGTAACAAGGTGAATTTTTCGTACCCAAGGGCAAAATTTCTCAACAGATCTAAACCAGAAATGAAGATTGTTCCAATCGCGATAACGGCACTCATCACTGAGTTCTGTAATCTGTTTATTTACTTCTTTAAATTTATAATATGCGTAATCTTGCTGCCATTTCGTATCGGTTGAGTCTACCCAAATCATTACAAAATCAATAGGCTGCATTAAACACATATCCAAATAAGTACAGAAATTTACTAAAAAATCTCAGATAAAAAATGAAATTCAATGTTTATTAATGTTAATAAAAATTCATAATTTGTTCATAATTTTAATTTTTCTACACAATTGACTCAATTTAGGCTCTATTGAGATGAGAGTAGGCAAATGGCATAATAACTGCTCTTTTCTCCCCGTGGTATTTGATTATGGCAATGCGTCCTGAAGTTCGTCGACATGCTTTAGTCGTGATTGTATTCTCTCTTGCGCAGTGGTTTTTTATGCGCTATATCCTTTCTCATGAATTATTCAATTTAACAACGAACCAACGTATTCTTTATTTCTGCGTAAGTAGCCTAGTAGGCGCATTACTTATTTTTGTTGCACTCATTTATATGGTGCTTAAAGGAAATGCGGATAAAAATTAATATCCGCCTCCCTTTGTAAGCTTTGGATAATTCTAAGCTAATTTCTAATATAGTTCTCACATAACTTAAGTAGTTCCGGATGTCTATCATGCTGATGGACAATCGGAATAATTTCTTGATTGCGATTAATAATAAATCCCTGATCATTAACTGCAATTTGCTCTATTGGATATAACCCTAAAGTTACAATAATTGATTCAAATGGCTGACAGCGAGTTATATCACTTAAACTATTAGTAATTAATAATTTATTATGCATGGCTTGATCATAAATTCTTTCAGACATTTTCTGATATGGCTGCTTGCAGAATTCTTCAATCATTTTATTGATATAGACTCTAATTGATTCATGATCACCAATAGTGACCCCTGAACAAGAAACTTGTTCATCTTTTGCAATGTTATAAAAACTCTCTCCATATGCATCCAAAATCCATTTTTGGTTATATTGCTCAGTACCTATGGTGAAATCTGGATTTTCCATCCCAACAAATAGACCATTGCCAAGATTTTTGAAAGGATTACTTTGGAAAAAAACATCTCGAACATCGCTAAGTAATACATGTGAAGCATCAGGATGGCTGTCTACAATTTCTTTGTATTCAAAGAAACGGCTCACATGCGGATAACCTGTAATTCTAAGACCTCTAATTTTTGATTCAGGAATAGTCTCATTTACTGTTAAGCCAATAATTTTCTTAAGAATATCTCTTACAAACTTAAATTTATAAACACCTGAATATTTTGACTTTGATTTAAACTTTCCAATTGCTGAAACTTTAAATTCAATTTTAAAATTTTTGATATCTGAAAATGCATTTACAAATTCTGTCATTTGCTCTTTATATATAATTAAAGCCAATATGCCATCAAAGTTTGCTTTTTCCAAAGAATATACAAAAGAAGAGATAAGGTCAGCATTGTATCCAGTTGCTGACCCGATAATAATATTTTTTTGCTTAATCATAAAATTAATAATAAACCCCAAGAAAATGACTAAATTATATATTTATTAAGTATATATTTCTTTAGTTTAACTCTTAAGTACCGTAATAAATCACTATCATCTTGTGAAACATGTGTAACTAGACTTCTTTCCTTTTCCAAGTAACTTAACGCATCATTATTTTCAATAATCGGATGATCAAATAAAAAACTGACGTAGAAGCTAAAGTCACCTCGACCAACAAGATCTTGCCAATGGTCGTAAATTTTGATCGGCTGATGATAATCCACTAACATCTGCGCCATTTTACGATCTACAACATAAGCATACGCATACGCTAGTTTTTCAAGATAATCATAATCAACTTTTAGAATTTTTTGGCCATACAACTCTTCAGGTAAAAACTTTCCACGAACGCGATTGCATATTTTCATTTGGATACCGCCCAAGCTTAGGAAAAAGCAGGGACCCAAGTTTAAAGAATGAATATGTTTTTCTAAGTCTTGGAAATCAATTTCGAAACGTTCAATCACATCATCTTCAAAAATAACGGCATATTCTTCATCAGAGCTTAAAAAATCTTTTAATGCAGCTATATGTGACATGGCGCAACCAAGCTCACCTGGTGTCATCGGTTTCTTCTTACCTGCTACACCCTGCTGAAAATACTCACTAACACTTAAATTTTTCCCTATAACCCCAAATTGCTTAAATTCATCGCGATATTTGTAAAATGTTGGCTGAGAGTACAGCTTTTTTAAACGTTCACTATTCGTAGATTCAATACTGATTAAATATTTTTTCATTTCATTCAAATGTTAAAATGAGTCAGGGATAGTCTATCTAATTATAGTTATATCGAGTGTAAAATTTAATGCTAAATCGCCTAATCCAAAAAAAATGGTACAAATACCAGCAAGCAAAAAAAGCAAAATCTTATAATTCTCATTGGTATATACGTTTTGGCTGGCTAGAACAACCTTTTACAGCACTTGAACAATTAGATTCACTCTTTGAAATCCATTCACCTAGAAAATTTACATTTGCAGATAGCTTTTATGCTTATGAAAATGATCGTCATTTCATTTTCTTTGAAGAAATTGATGATGAACATCCTGTAGGCTTTCTTTCTGTCTTAGAAGTTTTTAAAGATGGTACATACACAGCACCTAAAGCTATTTTAAAGCTCGACTATCACCTATCCTATCCTTGTGTATTTAAAATAGATAATACTTGGTACATGGTGCCAGAGACTTTTAGCAACAAAACAGTTGAACTTTGGAAATGTACTGAATTTCCACTGAAATGGGAAAAACATTCTAATCTTCTAGAAAATATTGAAGCAGTTGACAGCACACCTTTTTACCACGAAGGTTTATGGTACCTTTTTACCTCAACACGTCGCGATTGTAAGAAATTTGGTGACCGTTTAGATCTATTCTTTACTGAAGATATCTTGAATCCAAACTGGCAAGAACACCCAATGAACCCAGTATGTAAAGGAAAAATTCAATATAGGATGGCTGGAAAACCTTTTTTCTATCGGAATAAACTGGTTCGTCCAAGTCAAGACTCTTTAAAGCGCTATGGTGGACATATTGAGCTTAAAGAAATCATAAAATTAAGTCCGAAAGAATATGAGGAAAGACTGTACGAAACAATATATCCTGAATGGAACAAAGAAGATGATGGATGTCACACTATTGATGTACATTCCAATTTCGTTGTTGTGGATGCAATCCGTTTGACCAAAAAAGATAATTAGCGTTGTTGTCGCAACGCTAATTTATAAATATCTAGTGTTTTATTAACCATTGCATTTAAAGATAATTCAGCTTCTGCTTTATCAAACGCAGGCTTAAACTCATAATGAATATGCTCAAAGTTTTCACTAGCAATTTCAATTAACTTTTTAAGTTCCAATGCAGTATTATCTTTTGCAATATATTTTTCTGGAATAAATTCTCTTACCATCCCCACATCAGTGGCAATTACAGGTTTATGTACCAATAATGCTTCCGCAACAATTAATGGACCTCCTTCTCTCAAGGAAGATACCACCACTAAATCACTTGCTGCCAAATACGGATAAATGTCTTGCTGATAACCCACTAATTTAATTTTATCCTGCAAATGCAGATCTTGAATTAACTGAGTTAAATGTTCATGCTCGGGTCCCTCACCTAATATTTCTAGGTGAATCTCCAAACCTTGCCATGCATCTATAAGTTGATCAAAGCCTTTTACTGGATCTAATCGGCCAATTGCGATAGCTTTTTTTAGAGTTGTTCTAGGTATATCGGCACTCAATCTTTTTTCCTGAGCAACACCATTATAAACAACATGAACTGATCGATATTCACTAACTTTATCTGCAACAGCCTGACTTACAGTAATGACCTCATTAAAATGATGATAACTACGCATGTTATTTTTCATACCATGAATGGTTGCCACACTTGGTACTTTTAAAAAGGGCAGAAGAAAACTCAACATTTTTGATGCTTTTCCGCCTTGAGCATGAATAATATCAGGTGCAATTTTTTTAATTTCTTTAAAAAGTGAATAAAGAAGACTGATATTCATTCTTCCTTTAGAAAAATCAAAATAATGACAATGAAGATGTTCTAATTGAGGTATTACATTTCGATAGTTTAAGTCTAAAAATAAATGGACTTCTTGCTTTTGTGATAATTCTGCGCAGAGTTGAAAAGTATGCTTTTCTAATCCACCGATTTTTCCACCATCTGTTGCCATAATCTGAACAATCTTCATCGCTTGCCTACTTATTTTTTATCTTTATTCATCGTCTGTTCAAACAGTTTGGCTTCTTTTAGAAAAGCATAAAACGCGTTGATCATACTATTTACGAAACCACGCCAACCATTTAAGAAACTACGGCGAATAAAGTAAGACTTTAGAAAAGTCACTGGCATTACCAGAACCAATTTAGCAACACTTGGAGACTTTCCTTTTTGATATTTCTCTAGTGCTTTGAGGTTGGAATATTGGTTATTTTTTTCGACTTTAACGAAAATGCTCGACTCGCCATAATGGTAAATATCATGTTGAGCGCGCTGAGATTCACCATCTACGATCACGTTTTCATGAACTTTATTGGCTAGATCATAGTGTCCTTTAGACTTGCGAAAAAAACGCACCTTCGCATGTTTTTTAGTATGTTTACTATTAGGGACACCTAAAAACACATCATTAATTGGAGTGATTAATGCATCAAGCTTGTTCTGTTGAATGGTCTCAACAATTTCTTGTTTTAACTCTTTAGATAAGACTTCATCGCCATCTAAGTTAAGCACCCAATCATTCTGACACTTTGCTAAAGCCAAACTTTTTTGTCCAGCATAACCTTGCCAATCTTGATGAGAAATATGCGTATTTTCAAAGCGATCTGCAATTTCATAAGTATTATCAGTACTCCCAGAGTCTAAAATAATGACTTCATCAAACTCACTGACACTTTGCAAAGTTCGTTCTAGCCAAGCACCACAGTCCAAAGTAACAATATAAACACTACATGGAATTTTATTCATAACTTATAACGTCCTTTAGCAAGGGCGATACGCATCTGTAAAGCATTCATGGCACCATGCGTGCTGACACGTGGAATATTAAATTGATTAACTACTTCGTAAGCTTCGATTTTTTTACGAGTCGATACAGCGTTTTTAAAGCCAATCTCTTGAGCCATTTTCTGGTGCTTTTCGTTAAATCGACCAAATGGATAAGCAAAGCTTGGGCACTTCCCAACTAATGCTTCAACGTCGCGTTTAGACTGAAGCATTTCATCGTAAGCAGTTTGATCATCAAGCTTAAGTAAGTTCACATGGTGCTGCGTGTGCGCACCGAACTCAATTAAACCAGAGTTGGCCATTTCATGAATTTGCTCATGAGTTAGCTTTTCAATACCTTCAATTTGCGTCGCCAAATAAATGGTTGCCTTTGCATTATATTTTTTAAGTAATGGATAGGCATAAAGATAATTATCCATAAAACCATCATCAAAACTTAAAGCAACGACATTCTTTTGATTACGGTATTGTTCAAGCTCAGAGACAAAGCAAAAAGTAGCTCCTTTACGCGTCAACAACTGTAAAAGTTGTTCAAACTTTTCAGGAGGCATATTCATACCAGAGGCTGCATCTTTAGGAGTAACCTGATGCAACATCACAATGCGTGGTAGTTTGTTCGAACGAAACGGAAGCCAGAAAGTGTAATTACCCAGCACATATAACAGTGCAGCAAGTGCTAGTAGGCCTACCGCAACGTACAAAAACCACATCATGTATAAACCTCATGTGACCATTCATAATCTTCTGAAAGGGGCTGCTTAAATGTCACTTCAACCATATACTGGGTGATGCGTTTAGCATTGAAAGACCTACGTGTTTTCTCCCAGCCCTCTTTCGCTATTTTTTCAGCCTGATCTGGGTTTTGATCAAAGAATTGAATCTTCTTAGCCAAATCAAATTGATCATCAAAGTAAACCACTTCCTGCTCAGTATAGAGTTTCTCAAAACCTGGAATTCTTGGGCTAAAGGTGAGTAAACCATTACCAGTCAGCTGTACAATACGGTCAGAACTATACAAGGTTACGTCATTACGGCGTGAGTAATTAAGTCCCATTTTTGTTTCAGACAAAACCTTATAATAAGCTTTCCCGTAAACGCCAGGTTGCTCAAAACAACCATAATATTGATAGTTTACATGACCTTGTTGTAGAGCATCTGCCAAATCTTTTAAGAACTTTTCACGCTCAGGTTCTTTATAAACCACACCGCAGAAGATAAATGTCTTATCAATCTTAGCGTTTGAAAACTGTTGCAGAATTTCTACATTACGATGACCAACATTAGGTAAATAAGCTACGCTTAAATGTGGCTGCTTTAACTTCTGTAGATACTCACCACCAGTTGTACAGAAGATAGCATCCAAATATGGAGAGAATGCTTTGACAAAACCAAGTTTGCTCTCTAAATAAAGCGGATCAACATACCAAAATGCAATTTTAGTATTTGGATAAGCTTCTTTGATTTGTCTTAGGACATCTGGACTCATCAAATCACTATGACCTATAAGTACCAAATCAGGCTCAATGTTATTGACGACTTTTAATACTTCTTTATTGGCCCAATTAGCACCCAATTTTTTTGTTTTAAAAATCGTCCCCATTCGTGCCATATCACGAAAGCTAAAATCATAAACAAAATGGCCATTTTCAATTAATCCGGCAGAAATTTTACGATCTGTGCAGTAAAAATGTGCGCCTTGTTTATTAAAGCCAAAATTTGCGATATGCAATATTTTCATTCTAAACTCTATAATTCCATCAATTCTGGAGATGAACTAAAATATTATATCATGCCTGAATTTATGTAGACCCTGTTAGCGAAATATAGGATGATATCGCGCTTTTACACTTGGAACAGCTTAGCGTGATTTTTCGATTCAAAACAGGAAAGTTATGGTTCTTTATTTATTGCTTTATGCTGCTTGTTCCATCATTCATTATTTCCAGTGATGGTTTTTTCAAAGCCTTATATCCGCTTATTTTTTTCGTTTTTTTAATTTATCATTACCGCCGTTTTTTCTGGCTTAGCTTACCTATTTACCTTCTAACTCCTTTTGCACTTTATTACGAAATTACCTATAACGCCCCAACTGAAATTTCAGTATGGCTCACAATTTTGGGAAGTTCCACAACTGAAGGTAGAGTCTATTTATCGACACTAGATATTCCTTTAGCAATTGGTTTGATTATTGCCTATATCATTCCTTTGGCTTTCTTTTATCATTTTATTCCAAATCAAAGACTAAACACTCCAATATGGGTACGTATTTTAGCTTTATGTCTTATTTTTTCGCCAATTCAACGCTACCTTAAAGCACCTGATCATCAGCAAGGTTTCCTAAATGTATATCGTCATTTTAAACAATCTTATCCTTTAAATTTAGTGCTCGGTTTACCAGCAGCGAGCCTTGAAGTAAATCGTGTAAAAGACTTCATAGCCACACAAAACGAAATTGAGTGCACACAAGTTAAAGAAACTCGACCTACCATTACAGTATTGGTTATTGGGGAAAGTGCTCGACGCGATCGTTTAAGTTTATTTGGCTATACCAAAAATAATACAACACCATATCTAGCAAAATATAAGAAAGATTTATGGTTATTTAATAATACGATTTCAGGTTCTTATATGACCAGTAAGTCCGTACCAACCTTACTAACAGGAAAGCTCAACGGAACTGATAATTTAAGTCCTTCTATTGTAAATGCGTTCAATGCAGCAGGCTACAAAACTTATTGGTTTAGCGCACAAGCTCAATATGGTGAATATGATTCTCTTGTCTCAGCATATGCATCTTCTGCTCAAGAAACCCAATTTTTGACGCAACATTCATATTCAGCATCACTTGAAACGCATTACGATGAAGAGCTACTCAAATCATTTGACCGAGCTTTAGCAGAGAAAAAACATCATAAATTCATTGTCTTACACCTTTACGGCTCACATGCAGATTTTACAAAACGCTATCCACCGCAATTTAATAAATTTAAAGATACCTATGACAATACGGTACTTTATACAGATTACTTGCTCAACGAAGTCATTCAAAAATTAAAAGCAACTAATCTAGATGCCAACTTAATTTATACATCTGACCATGGATTAAACCTTGGAGAATGTAAAGAAAATAGCTCACTGCATTTAGATATGAAAAATAATTTTGATGTCCCTTTAATTATGTGGAGTTCAAACTCTTGGAAGCAACATCATCCAGAAATGGCGAGTACTCTTTCTAAAGAACAAAGCAATCCTATAAGTTCAATTAATATATTACCTACAGTTTTAGATATGCGAGGGATTCACTGTAAAAATATTTCTCAAGACAGATCATTATTTAATGCAAAGTTCAAAACATATCCAAGAGAAATTTTAGCAACATCAGAAACGGTCAACTATGATAAAGGTCATGATGATAGCCAATGTCATTTAGTGAGCTGATGCACGACCCGATCCGCTTCCTGTAGGAGCTGTCCTTCAGGAAGCAAGTGTATGTCAGATACATTCGCTATAAACTTTTTCTCTAGCAGCACATCAACCGAATTGGTAATACGGTCTTGTTTGAGTCTATCCATTGCAATCACACCGACTCGGCAACCCGCAGTAAGTGCCTCATAAATCATAGAAACACTATCTTCTGTTACCCACACCGCTTCTGCTTTTTGCATTTCCTCAAAAATCCAGCCCTGAGGGGTTTGCTCAACTGGACATATCTGTAAATACTGGGCGAAGCTTTGCTGTCTTAAAATATCGATAAATTCTGCAGGGGTACGACGTGAGGTCGTTAAAATAATTTCAGAGTTTGGATTATGCTCAACTATTTGTTGAACACTCAATAATACTTTTTCTTGATTCCATTGATGTCGTTTAGATGAACCACCCAATGCAATTAAAATTCTGGCTTTTTGATGGCGGTTTTCATTGCGAATTGGATTTAATGCACCGCGAGTAACAATAACGCGGCTATTTGCTGGAATACCATCGTGCTCGGGAATTACGGCATAGTCAAACCAAGCAATCGGCAAATTTGGCTTCATTAAAATAACGGTCTTGGCCTTTTTGAAAATTTTGCCTAGCAACCAGACACGAAAGTGAGTATGGCTTCCGACTCCAAATATAAAATTGGGCACTTGTTTAAACAAAGTTTTTTTTGAAGAGAAAAAAGCATTAATTAAAGAAAAAATAGGCAAATCATGAATGGAAACTTCTTCAAATGTTGCATTCGCCTGTTGTCTTTGCATCGCCTGAAATAAACCCAAAGCCTGTGAGCGATGTCCTGCTTTACCATCAGAGACATAGACAATATGCATAAAAGCTCCCTAAGCCAAAAATAAAAAGGCGAAACTAAAGTTCGCCTTTTTATGTTAACGGATTAACTTATTTTACGTAAGTTAACCAGTGTTCATATTTCGGATTTCTACCCTGAACTGCATCAAAGTAAGTTTTTTGGATTTCAGTGGTAATTGGTCCACGAGTACCCGAACCGATTGGACGGTCATCATATTCACGAATTGGTGTTACTTCAGCAGCAGTACCTGTGAAGAATGCTTCGTCTGCGATATAGAATTCGTCACGTGTAATACGGCGCTCAACAACTTGGTAACCAAGATCTCTAGCGATTGTCATCACAGTTTGACGTGTAATACCGTCAAGTGCACCGCCAGCGATATCTGGAGTGTGTAAAACGCCATCTTTAATCAAGAATACGTTTTCACCTGAACCTTGGCATACATAACCTTGTGGGTCCATGAGCATTGCTTCATCGTAACCAGAGTGTGCAACTTCTTGGTGAGCAAGAATTGACAACGTATAGTTACCAGATGCTTTTGCTTTACACATAGTCACGTTTGGATGATGGTGAGTAAATGATGAAGTTTTAACGCGAATACCTTTAGCCATCGCTTCATCACCAAGGTATGCACCCCACGCCCATGCAGCAACAGCGGCATGAATCGTGTTATTTGTTGCTGCAATACCTAGTTTCTCTGAACCGATCCAGATTAATGGGCGTAAATAGCAAGAAGCTAATTTATTTTCACGAACAACATCAATTTGTGCTTGTTCAAGCGTTGCTTGATCATACGGCACTTTCATTTGATAAATTTTTGCTGAATTTAACAAACGTTTTGTGTGGTCTTGAAGACGGAAAATGGCAGTACCTTTAGGCGTTTCATAAGCACGAACACCCTCAAATACGCCCATACTGTAGTGTAATGTATGGGTTAAAACGTGAATCTTTGCATCACGCCAATCAATTAATTTTCCATCTTGCCAAATAAAACCATCACGATCAGCCAAATTCATGGAACACTCCAAATTGTTATAAAATCATTCACTATCCAACTCAACCGAGACGGTTGGGTCTATTAATCTTTGCCATAAATTGCAAACGACCGCACGGGTACTACGCCAGTCCGCTGCGCTGACTTGCATGGATTGATTTGCAAGGGCTAAGCGGTGGCTTTCGGCACGTTCACTAAGATAGGCTCGAATTAATGCTGTGGCATCTTCACTGGATAAGCAGTCTGCTTTAGCAGCATCTTCTAATATTCTTACATTATCAGAATAATGGGCGAGATCGGGTTTCGTCCCGCTCCATGCAAGTACAGCATACTGTGCCATAAATTCGATATCTACGATACCACCTGCGTCCTGTTTTAAATGAAAAATACCATGTTTTTTTTGTTCAGAAGACGAACCTAGGTGGTCTTTCATTTTCTGACGCATTTTCAACACTTCCTCACGAACATAAGCCTCATCTCTAGATTGAGTCAATATCTCGCGGCGAAATATTTCAAATTTTTGGCAAAGCGTTTCATCACCAGCGATAGAGCGTGCTCGAACGAGTGCTTGGTGCTCCCAAAGCCATGCACTTTTCAACTGATAATGTTCATAAGCTTTCAGACTGGTCACTAATAAACCAGCCTCACCAGAAGGTCTTAAGCGTGTATCAATTTCATAGACACGACCATCAAGCGTTTGAGTGGTCATGAGGGACATGAACTTTTGAGCAACACGCATGGCAAACTCAAAGCCACTAATAGCCTTAGTTCCATCGGTGTCAGCTTGTTCATCTAGATAATGGATAAAGACAAGATCTAAGTCAGAACCATAGCCCAGTTCAATGCCACCCACTTTGCCATAACCAATGACAGCAAAGGCTTTGTAGTCGAGTGAGCAGCGCTTTCCTTCAACATCCTTTGGGTAACCATGACGTTTTGCTACGGTCTGGTAAGCTAAATATAGGGTTGCATTAACACTCACTTCAGCAATATCGGTTAGTGCATCAGATACCTTCATAAGAGGGCTTTCGGCTAATACATCACTTGCAGCAACTGTGAGCACGTTGCTCTTTTTAAATAGGCGAAGTACTCGCATTTGGTCTTCGACTTGATCAATTTCAATACGAAGTAACTGCTGGCGTAATGAGTCTTCCAAGTCCTTACGTTTTGGCAACTCAAAATCCATCGATAAAAACTCATCCAGCAGTACCGGATATTGCGTTAGCTCTTCACAAATCCACGGGCTTACTGTCGCCATTTTCACTAAGCGTTGTAATGCCCCTTTACTTTCAATCAGCATCACTAAATATACGGTTCGACGCATAACTGATTCAATCAGAGGCATTAAACGTAATAATGCAGTTTGTGGTTGTTCGGACTGCAAGATCGCTTCAATCAAATGAGGCCAGAAAGTTTTTAAACGCTGCACAGCATTTGAAGGAAGTTTTTTAAGTGCATGCCCATGCCAAAATTCATGAATCAAATTTTTCGCATTATCATCCAGCACTTCATCTAATTGCTGCTCTAACTGCCCAAAATTTTCAGTTGCTGCATTAGAGCTAGTATCTTCAATCAGTTGTTTAAACTGAACTTTTACCTTTTGACGTTTCTCATTAAGAACATCAAGAAACTCATTCCAGCTTGCGAAACCCAAGGTATCTATAATACGTTGTCTTAGATCAACTTCTTCTGGCAACAATTGGGTTTGCTGATCATTGAGCGCTTGAATCGCGTGTTCAACACGGCGTAAAAACAGGTAAGCATCTTCAAGCTCTAATACGGCCTGCTTTTCTAACAAACCTGCCTCACCAATGTGCTCAAGACTGACTAAGCACTGACGGTCTTGTAACTCACGTTTAGAACCACCGTAAATCAGCTGAAAAACCTGAACAATAAACTCAATTTCGCGAATCCCCCCCGCCCCGAGTTTAATGTCATCCTCAATATGTCGGCGCAGGACTTCACGCTCAATCATGGCTTTCATATCACGCATAGCGGCAAAAGCGGTGTAATCAACATAACGACGGAACACAAAAGGACGTGTCATTTCTAACAAGTCTTGCCCTTCTTTGCCACCAGTCACAACACGGGCTTTAATCCACGCATAGCGTTCCCACTCACGACCATGCTGACTTAAATATTTTTCTAAAGCGGCATGACTAATCGCTAAGGCAGAGCCATCGCCCCAAGGGCGTAGACGCATGTCTACTCGAAATACAAAACCTTCGGCAGTAATATGCTCAAGCAAATAAATAAGTTTTTGTCCCCACAAAATACAGAATTGCTGTACATCTATGCATTTTCGGCCATTGGTTTCACCTTGTTCATCAAAGGCAAAAATCAGGTCAATATCACTCGATAAGTTAAGCTCTTGCGCCCCAAGTTTCCCCATGGCAACTACAATTAAATCTTGAACTTTGCCAGAGTAGCCCACAGGTTCACCATGTTTCGCCACAAGTGCAACACGTGCAAAGTCTTTTGCTGCACAAATACTAGCATCGGCAAAGTCAGAAAGTTCACGAGTGAGTGTCACAACATCGGTAAGCTGATTGGCATCCTGCCAAATCCAACGAAACATTAAACGACTACGTAAAATGCGTAATCCACGCATCCAAGATATTTCGTCAGCAATTCCATTTAATGTAGTTTGGACAAATTGATAAATCTGTTCGGTCGAGAGCGGTGCAGCAAATTGATCTATTTGATAATCTTTTTCTAAAACAGCTTGATGCAAACCTAAAACTTGTTCAGCGTACTGACTAGCACGCAATGTTTTTTGTAACTGCTCCGCATTCATATAAAAAGCTCTTTTCCTCGTACTCTCTTTTTAGTTATAGCAGTTCGAGTAGTGGTAGGAAAAGGGATTAGACTAATTTTGCTTCTGGTGAAGAATGATGGTCGGTTAGTGCGTCATGACTTTCTTGAGCAGAAGGTAGTAAAACCTTAAATGTTGTTCCTACGCCCTCTTTGGAACCAACATTAATTTGCCCTTGGTTAATTTCAATAAAACGCTTACAAAGGCTTAAACCTAGACCAGCGCCTTTCTCGCCTGCCGTACCTTTAAAGCTGGCTGTAATACGTGGATGGAACAAATTTTTGATTTGTTGTTCTGTCATACCCAAACCAGTGTCTCGAACTGTTATTTCTATATTTTTATCAGCTTGTCTAGCTTCTATAAAAACTTTGCCTGAGCCATCAATATCGGTAAATTTCAACGCGTTTGATACCAAGTTTTGAATCACAGAAGTCATCATATTAATATCAGCATAGATTTTTAAATCTTCTGGAACATCATTTACCAGTTCAATATTTTTCTTTATCGCTAAGGTACGCAGTACATCACAAACAATATTACTCACTTGTCTCAGCTTAAAGTTAATTGGGTGATATACAAAACGTCCCCCCTCTGCCATGGCCCATGTTAATAAACTTTCAAGCAAGTTATAGGTCGATTGTGAGGTTTCATATAAATAATCTGCAATATTTTGAATACTAGATTCATCTAAAGTCTCGCGCTCTTTGGCAAGTACCTCGGAAAACCCAAGTAACCCATGAAACGGCGCACGTAAGTCATGCGAAATAATCGAGAAAAATTTTGTTTTACTTGAATTAATTGCCACCTGTTGTTCGTAAAGTTCGTTTAACTCTTCATAGTTAAACTTCAACTCAACCTGTTGCATAAACGTAGAGCAATAATCGAGCAGCAGTTGAATATCATCATCTTCAAAGGTAGCTGCATCATCATCAAAAAAGACAGCAAAGCCCATCGAAGTCTTATCGGGATGTAAAAGATGTACAGCCAATGCTCTACTGCACTCGATGTTTAGTTCTTTTAAATAGTTGGTTAAGTTTTGATAGGAAGGATGATCATGATGAATCATCTGTTGTTTAGCAAAGCACTGTTTCAAATGTTTCGAAGGCTTAAACGAAATTGCAGTTATACCTTCAGGGCAACGGTGCCAAAAGTAAGGTTCCTGATTAAAAGTTAATAAGGCTTTTTGACACTTCAACAGACGAAGACTAAATCGGAAAAATTGCTCGATATAGTTCTGCTCGGCATTTAATCCAAGTAATAGTGATATTCTACAAGCACTTAACTGCTCGATCTGATGTAGTTCTAAACGCTGGAATGTCATTTGCCCGCCTCACAGATTTTGTCGTTGTTGGTCGGAACCGCTTTCAAGAAATGTACTTATAATCATTATGATCTAATACAAACTTTAACACAGTACATAAAAAGAGCAACGTTCTTTTCAAAATAGAAATGTGAAGTTTCAATTAAAGGTTTTCAGATACATAAAGTGGGTATGCTTGAGAAAAATACAACAAATGTTTGAAGCTAGAGAGTTGTAAGATGTTAGAAATGCGAGTTCGTAAATAGTAGAAGAATAGCCAAAAGATACATTTATAGAGCTTAAAAATATTTCCTCTAATACTAAAATTAGAAAAAGTCCTACGTAAAGTTTTAAAGCAAATTGATGCTAAACCAATTACTCCGATTGAATGCCAACTGTGGGATGAACAAGACATCGCTAGTTATTTTAAATATTTGCTGGATTGCACAAACGGCACATCATTAGTAATAAGAACTTTCCACCGAACCGAGAAACTCCCATCTCAGCAACTGGGGATAGAACTGTGCCACACTGGAAAGCCACTGATGTAATAAGCTTTGGAATGGCTTTTGATAAATCGAATATAAGATATTGTTAGATTAATTACAAAAATTATCTAATTAAAACGGATGTTGACCTCCCTCGAATTAAATGAAAATAATATCGTCTAAAATAGTATCAAGCTCATCACATACATTTTTATAAGAATGAAAATGATCATAAAGTTCAATAAATTTTGTTTTTGCACTATCCTCATCGAGATCAGGTAATTTACCTTGCATCTTTAGATCGAAAAAATAAAACAGATTTTTATGTAAATTATTAAATTCTTGATTATATTTTTCATATGAACTTTTTAACTTGGCATTTTTTCTACCTAATCTTTTTAAATCTTTATCTAAACTAGTAGTGCAATTAATCGCTTCTTTTTGTAAATCAAGAATACTTTTTAAAATAAACTCGGGTAAAGTTCTATTATTAATAGGATAAAACTCTGGGTGAGTAATCTCATTTAAATACATTGCAAAGTAAATTTGGCCAAGGTTTTCGCTAACTTTGTTAAGATTCAAAGAACTTTCTTCAGCTAAACTTCGTTCAACTGATTTATTGTGTTGTGTTTTCCAACCTTCAAAAATAAAGAATGCAGTTATAGGTGCAAATAAAGTTGCTGACCATACAAAAATATTAGAAAGCACAGATGTATCTGTAAAAGTTAAGCCAAATAACTTGAAAAACACCAATATACCAAGGGCCAACAACATCAGATAGGCAATTGAGAAAATAAAGAGTATTTTTAGATTTTGCTTCATATTTATTAAGAAATTAATAATAAAACTAGGAACAATCATAAACTTTCATTAATTATTATCAAATAATTTCTAAAAAATTAATTATTATGAAATTAATTTGCTTAGACCAACTGAATTATTAAGCTCTTCAAGTATTTCATCATTAGTCGGGCGTAATAAGTCAAAGCTTGCTTGGGGCCCTTCCAGCCAAATATCTTGCATTAAGTTAAATCCTTTAATCTAGATTTTTAATCATAAAACTAATCTTGAATAGATTTTTACTTATTAAAGGATCCAACAAAAAACCCCTAAGCCGTTAGCTTAGGGGTTTTCGTAGAATCTTACGATTCTGAATATGGTCCCGAGGGTCGGACTCGAACCGACACGTCATCTCTGACAGCGGATTTTGAGTCCGCCGCGTCTACCAATTTCACCACCTCGGGAGAGGAAGTATGTTTGTGTTGCGTATATTAGCGCGTTTGTAAAACTTGTCAAACCCTAAGTGAATATTATCGTTCACTTTTAGATCATTTAAACATTTTTCATGATTTAGGTCAGAAGCACAGCCATAAAAAAGCGAAAAAGTTTATACTAGGCCCAATTTTTGCGGTGTTTTTTCCTAAATATGCAACTGTCTGACTTTTCCTTTGAATTACCTGATGAACTTATTGCCCGTTACCCTCTCGAATCACGTAGTGCTTCACGTTTATTACATTTAGACGCAAAGGGTCAATATCACGATCACATGTTCACAGATATTATCGATCTGTTCGAAGAAGGTGATTTGTTGGTGCTGAATGACACCAAAGTCATGAAAGCTCGACTTAAAGGAAAACGCTCGACAGGTGGGGCTATTGAGATTTTGGTTGAACGTATGTTGAACCACACCACTGCGTATTGTCATATCAAATCGAGTAACTCGCCTAAAGCTGGTGCCGAGCTTTATGTAGGTACAGATAATATTGCTGTGATTGTGCGTGGTCGTCACGAAAACTTATTTGTGGTTGAGTTTTCGCAGCCAATTTTGCCTGTACTTGAGCAATATGGTCAGTTACCTATTCCGCCTTACTTTAACCGTGAAGCAGAAGAAATTGACACTGAACGCTATCAAACGGTTTTCCATAACCCTGAGAAAATTGCCAGTGTGGCTGCGCCAACTGCGAGCCTGCACTTTGACGAAGAGTTACTAGCAAAGTTAGAGCAAAAAAATGTTCAAAAATCTTTTGTGACTTTACACGTCGGCGCTGGCACATTTATGCCTGTCCGTACTGATGACATTACCAATCATGTTATGCACAGTGAATGGTGCGACGTTCCCCAAGAAACTATTGATTTGATTTTGACGACAAAAGCGCGCGGCAATAAAGTAATTGCTGTCGGTACAACCGCAACACGTGCCTTAGAAAGTGCAGCTCAAGCACACGGCGGAAAAATCGCAGCGTGGAATGGTGATACGCAGATCTTTATCTATCCGGGCTATGAGTTCTGTATTGTAGATCGTTTAATTACTAACTTCCATTTACCTGAGTCTACCCTGCTCATGTTAGTTTCAGCATTGTCGAATCGAGACAATATTTTGGCTGCTTATGAACATGCAGTTAAAGACTGCTATCGCTTCTTCAGTTATGGCGATGCAATGCTAATTGATAAATTAGAAGTTTAAAAATTAAAGCTGGGTTAAATCTTATTATTTAATTTGAGGTTTAACCCAGCAACTATAATTAAAATAAAAATAGTCTTGGTATTTCTATTTATCTCTTTCAATTTAAAAGATAATCTAGAGTTAGCACTTTATGATAATCAACTCATTAATTTCATGCCAATTGATACCGTACAACAAGCACTTCATATAAGACGTAAAAAAAATGCACAGGTCTTTCGTAATATTGCTCGACTTTGGGACGCGGGGCAAAAGTCACAAACAGATCAAGAGCTCTTAAACGCGTTACATCCATGGCGTGAAGATCATAACCTTCGTTTTGTAAATGTACTGCCGTATTTGTTAGCTATTTGCAGTATTACGACTTTATTATTTGGATACTTTTTTCATCCTCATATTCAATATATTTTAAGTCTCCTATGGGCATTTTTAACTGGTTTTCTGGCCTATTTGCTCTATGAACCGCAAAAACCTCTAAGCGAAGTCATTCACTATTTAGAGCAGCGTATGACTGCTTTACGTTATGGCTTACAGTTTCAACACTTACCAGCTTATCTTCCAATTCAAGCCCAACCCATTTTAGTCTTGAGCAGACTAAAACAATATTTCCCATTGTTTAATCGAGGCAATGAAGCAAATGAAATTACAGAGTTTGCTTCAGTGACATGGAATGATGGCATTACAGATCATCAAGTCCTGCTATTTAAATATCACTATGTAAATAATTTACCTATTCTTCAAGATCAAAACAGCGATAAAAAAATAGTAAAAGAGATTCATAAAGATTTATGGGGCGCTTTTATTTTTCAAATACCAGCCTTAGGTATTGCCGTAAGTAATCAACGTTCTCGCTTTTTTGCACCCTACTTAAGCGAATGGCAAAGTACTGACATTCTGATTAACCAAGAGCTCAATATTTTCGGTACTGACCAACACCAGTTAGCTAAAGAAATTAGCCCAAGTCTAACTTTAAAACTTCATGATTTTTTTCAACATTTTAAAGGTGATTTAATTTATCATCATGAAGAGCAAATATTATGTTATCTCGGTGAGCAAGATCTTTTTCAAACCACCAGCAAACGTAGTGAAATTCATGATATTCCAGCATTACGTGGACATTTACGTACCATGACCATGCCGCAATATGAAAAATTTCAGCAATTCATGCTTAATTTAATTAAATAAATCTCTCGTAGTGCCGAACTAGCAACTTATTAAAAAAATAAGAAGTTAAAAGGTCCAATGAGGGAATAAAAATAAGAGGAGTGAAAATGAAAGGCTTATTCATTTTCTTGGGGATTTTCGTCGTACTGATTGCGTGGGGCATCCACATTCGTAACAACATTGTGCGTTATTTTAACGCGACCAAACGTGCTTGGGCAGAAGTTGCAAATTTCGAACGCCAAAAAGTAAAAACACTTGAAGCATTAGAAACTACTCTCAATCAATATACTCAGTTCGAGAAGTCGACCTTAGAAAAAGTGACTGCTTTACGTCAGCAAATTCTCAGTTTAAATGTCGATCATACTGATATTGCTCAATTACAGCAGATTGAAAAAATGAGCAAAGAGCTGATCCGTAGCCTAAATGTCGTGGTTGAAAACTATCCTGAACTAAAAGCAGATATGCTCTATAGCAAAATGATGGATGATATTCAGGAACAAAACGAAAATGTTGGCGCTGCAATCAGCATTTTTAACCGCAACGTCGAAGTATTTAACAACCAGATTGAAGTGTTCCCAAATAATCTGATTAATACAGTGACGTTATCTAAAAAAGCAATTCGTCCTTTCCGCGATAATTTGGCTACAGACAATTTTGACTACAAACCTAACTTTTAGTCTAAATAAAAAAGTGATCATTCAATCGGAAAATTGACCTATTTTATAGCCAGCTACATTTAGTAGTAGAACTACTTGGCAGAATCAAGGAAAATAGCCCTCTTATTTTTAGGGCTATTTGTGTTTTTAAATTGGTCTTCCCGTTTAAAGCTCATCATGTTATAGCCCTTATTTAGCAGCGAACTGTTTTTTCGCCCTTGCACTGCCCTACGGTATTGCTTGCTATTGTTCAGGATTTTTAGATGAAGTTTGAAAAATTAGGTCAGTCGGGTCGTGCCCGTCGTGGTCGTTTAACTTTAGAACACGGTGTTGTTGAAACACCTGTTTTTATGCCAGTGGGGACTTACGGTACAGTCAAAGGCATGTTGCCACGTGATATCGAAGATATTCAGGCACAAATTATTTTAGGTAATACCTTTCATTTATATTTGCGCCCGGGCCTTGAAGTAATCAAGCAACACGGCGGATTGCACGACTTTATAAAATGGAATAAGCCAATTTTGACTGACTCTGGCGGCTTCCAAGTATTTAGTCTTGGCGCTATGCGTAAAATTAAGGAAGAAGGTGTTACCTTCCGCTCTCCGATTGATGGTTCAAAAGTGTTTTTATCGCCTGAAATTTCAATGGAAATTCAGCATGTATTGAACTCTGACATCGTCATGATTTTTGATGAATGTACACCGTACCCTGCAACACACGAAGAAGCACAAAAATCATTACAGCTTTCTTTACGCTGGGCAAAGCGTTGTAAAACGCATCACCACGATGAGCTTAAAAATAAAAATGCCTTATTCGGCATTATTCAAGGCGGCATGTATGAAGACTTACGTGATGAATCTTTAAATGGCTTACTTGAAGTTGGTTTCGATGGTTATGCAATTGGTGGTTTATCTGTAGGTGAACCAAAAGAAGAGATGATCAAAGTTCTAGATTATCTTCCAAACAAAATGCCAACGGACAAACCTCGTTACTTAATGGGCGTAGGTAAACCTGAAGATATCGTTGAAGCGGTGCGCCGTGGTGTCGATATGTTTGACTGCGTAATGCCGACTCGTAATGCACGTAATGGTCATTATTTTGTCACTGATGGTCTGGTACGTATTCGTAATAGTAAATATCGCCATGATCAAGGGCCTCTTGACCCACACTGCGATTGCTACACATGTAAGAACTTTACCCGTGCTTATCTGTTCCATCTTGAAAAATGTGGAGAGATGTTAGCATCTATGCTTGGTACCATTCATAACTTACGTTATTACCAACGTTTAACTGAAGGTATGCGTGATGCATTAGATAATGGCACTTTTGATGAATTTGTTCAGGACTTTTATGCCCGCCGCGGATTAGAAGTTCCACCTTGCCCTGTCGATGAATAAGCGAGATTTGCGCTCAACCGCAAGACAAGGTAAATTGCAAAACGAATTAGGATTATGTCAGGTATCTGACTCATATTTTTTAACTTTAGGAAATTAAAATGAGCTTGTTCATTTCTACTGCACATGCAGCTCCAGCAGCAGCCCAAAGCCCGGGTCTTTTGCCAAACATTTTGATGATTGTTGTATTCGTTGCAATCTTCTATTTTTTAATCTGGCGCCCTCAAGCAAAACGCGCAAAAGAACACCGTTCTTTAATCGAAAGCTTAGGTGTAGGTAGCGAAGTTGTTTTTGCTGGTGGTTTAATGGGCAAAGTAACCAAACTTGAAGGTGACTATGCGGTTGTTGAACTTAACCGTGGTGTAGAAGTAAAAATTCAGCGTGCCAGCGTAATTTCTGTATTACCTGAAGGCACTCTAAATAACCTTTAATCATAAAACAGTCGTGCTTTAGCACGGCTTTTTCATTTAAGAAGAAAGCGAATGCGTTACCCTGCATGGAAATATTTACTGATTCTGGTTGTTCTGGTAGTCAGTACATTATACGCACTGCCTAGTCTATATCCGGATGAGCCCGCAGTTCAAATTTCCGGTGCCAAAGCTGGTACCCAAATTGATCAAAGTGTGGTGCAAAAAGCAGAGCAAATTTTAAAAACAGCAAATATTGCGAGCCACGATAATACTTTTACAAATAATGCTGCACTCTTGCGTGTCAGCTCTTCTGAAGCGCAGTTAAAAGCAAAAGAAGTATTACGCCGTGACTTAGGTGATCAATATGTTGTTGCCCTAAACCTTGCACCAACTACACCAGAATGGTTGCAAAAAATTGGGGCTAAACCAATGAAACTTGGTTTGGACTTACGTGGTGGTGTCCACTTCTTGCTAGAAGTAGATATGGACAAAGCCATTTCCCAACGTATGGAAACCTCTGCAACTGATTTGCGTCGTCAGTTCCGTGAAAACAAAATTAAATTTAACAATCTTGCGTTAAATAATAATGTGATCACTGTTCAATTTGCTGACAACGCTGATCGTGATGCAGCAATGGATTTTTTACGCCGTAATGGTAATGAATATACCCAACAGGCATTAGCGAGCGCGACAGGTTCTACCTTAAAACTCTCTTATACCGATGTACGTCGTCAAGAAATTCAGGCATATGCAGTCAATCAGAACTTAACAACACTACGTAACCGTATTAACGAACTTGGTGTTGCAGAAGCATTAGTACAAAGTCAGGGTAGCAACCGTATTGTCGTTGAATTACCAGGTGTTCAAGATACAGCAGAAGCTAAACGTGTTTTAGGCCGTACTGCTAACCTCGAATTCCGTTTGGTATCTGACTTAAATGATCAATATATTGACCCATATACAGGTAAATATAACGGTCAACCTTTACCTCCGGGTACAGAAGTTTTCGCTTATCAATCTTTAGATAGCGGTCGTCAACTTTTGTTGCAACGTAACCGTATCTTGACTGGTGAACGTGTTCAAAATGCGAGCTCTGGCTTTAGCCAAGACTCTGGCGGTGCCGAAGTAAATATTACACTCGACAGTGCTGGTGGTAAGCTCATGTCAGATGCAACCCGTAATGCTGTTGGTAAACGCATGGCGGTATTGTTCATCGAAAACAAGCAAAAGATTAGCTACGTTACAGATCCAAAAACTGGTGCTCAAACAGAAGTTCGTACGCCATATACAGAGTCTGTCGTAATTAACGCTGCAACAGTTCAAGCTGTTTTAGGTTCAACTTTCCGTATTACTGGTTTAAGTTCTCCTCAAGAAGCATCTGAACTTGCATTAATGCTGCGTGCTGGTGCTTTAGCTGCGCCAATGTACTTCGTTGAAGAACGTGTTGTTGGTCCAAGCCTTGGTCAAGAAAACATTGATAAAGGTGTACTCTCAACTCAAATCGGTTTCTTACTTGTTGCAATCTGGATGGTCGTGTTCTTCCGCGTATTCGGTTTAATTGCGAACTTTGCACTTGTATTTAACTTGGCAATGATTTTAACCGTGATGTCTTGGATAGGAGCTTCCCTCACCTTACCGGGTATTGCGGGTATCGTTATTACCATTGGTATGGCGGTCGATGCCAACGTACTGATATGTGAGCGTATTCGAGAGGAAATGCTCTGGGGTGCCTCACCCAAACAGGCCATTGTGGCAGGTTATGATCGAGCCTATAACACCATCTTTGACTCGAACTTAACCACGTTCCTTGTTGCATTCATTCTATTTGCAATTGGTACAGGCCCGATTAAAGGTTTCGCCGTAACATTAATGATTGGTATTGTATGTTCGATGTTTACTGCAATTACAGTAACACGTGCTATCGTACAGCTCATTTATGGTAAACGCCGTAATTTGAAAAAGTTGAGCATTTAAGGAGATCTATGATGACTAAAGTGACTCAACAGCCTTCAAAACAATATGGTCGTCCGGATGATGCAAAAATCATCCCGTTCATGAAGATTGCTAAACCAGCAGCAATCTTCTCGATCCTTATTACTTTAGCGAGTATTTTCTTTATCGCGACTAAAGGTCTTAATTTAGGTTTGGACTTTACAGGTGGTGTTTCTGCCGAGCTTAACTATGCACAACCAGCAAATCAGTCTGACGTTATTCAGGCACTCGACAAAGCTGGTTTTAAAGATGCAGTAGTACAAACGCTAGGTAGTAATAAAGACTTACTCGTGCGTATGCCGGTACAAGAAGTTAAGGTTGAAGATCTTAATAACGCGATTACTAAAGCTGTGCAATTACCAAATAACGCTGCCGAAGTTCATAAAGTGGACTCTGTAGGCGGTCAGGTGGGTAATGAGCTTTATGTTCGTTCGGCTGGAGCGGTTGCTCTTGCGCTTATCTTAATGTTGATCTATGTGACCATTCGCTTTGAGTTTAAACTCGCGATGGGTGCCGTAATGTCTTTATTTCATGACATCATCATTATTATTGGTGCATTTGCATTATTCCAATGGCCATTTGACCTTACCGTATTAGCTGCGGTACTTGCAGTGATTGGCTTCTCGCTTAACGATAACATCGTTGTTTCAGACCGTATCCGTGAAAACTTCCGTAAGATTCGCGGCGCGACTCCACGTGAAATCGTAGATATTGCTTTAACTGAGACTTTACGTCGTACCATCCATACCTCAATGACCTTATTGCTTGTTGTACTCGCAATGATGTTCTTGGGTGGTGATGGCTTACATTGGTTCTCTGTTGCAATGTTTGTGGGTGTCTTTGTGGGTACTTACTCTTCAATTTATATCGGTACAGCATTTGCGTTGTGGCGTGGTCTTAACCGTCAAGACTTCATCGTTCAGGTTAAACCTGAATTTGAAGATGAAATTCCTTGATTGTCTAAATAAGCCTATAAAAAAACCGCGATTTATTCGCGGTTTTTTATTAAGCTCAAAATTTATTTACGGCGTAATGCATCCGAAATAGCTTCAACCAATTGTTGAGAAATTTCTTGCTTAGATGCTTTCTCTAACTCACGCTTTTTCATATGGTAGCTTTGGGCAAAGAAAACAGTCATCGCATTTTCATCCGAAGCAAAACCAATATCAGCACGAGAAACATCGTTACACGCAATCATGTCTAGTTTTTTAGCAACCAGTTTACCTGCTGCATATTCTTCAACATTTTGCGTTTCGGCAGCAAAGCCCACCATAAATGGACGTTTTTCCTGAGCTGCAATGGTTGCCACAATATCCGGATTTTTCACAAGGGAAACATTCAGTTCATCCCCTGCTTTCTTAATCTTGTGCTCAGCGACTTCCGCAACGCGATAATCGGCCACTGCCGCTGTCGCAATGAAAATATCACAACCAGTCTCAAGTGAGTTCATGCTGACATCTAACATTTGTCGTGCAGATGCAACGTTGACACGTTGAACACCATTTGGTGTATCTAAACTTACAGGACCAGCAATTAAAGTGACTTTTGCCCCTGCCGCATAACATGCAGCCGCTAAAGCAAAGCCCATTTTTCCAGTACTATGGTTTGAGATATAACGAACTGGGTCAATCGCTTCACGTGTTGGTCCAGCAGTAATCACAACTCGCTTACCAGCCAACAAACCAAATTTTTCAGCAATGGCGCGTTGGGCCTGATGGAAATAACCAGCCACTTGACGGGCTATTTCTTCTGGTTCTGGCATACGGCCTAAACCCACATCACCACAAGCCTGTTCACCTGAATCTGGCATAATCACATGCACGCCATCTTCAACTAGCGTTTGCAAATTACGCTGAGTTGCTTTTGCAGCCCACATTTGCTGATTCATTGCTGGAGCAACCCACACAGGTGCTTTAGTGGCTAAAAACAAAGTACTGAGTAAGTCATCTGCCAAACCATTAGCAAACTTAGCCAAGGTGTCACAGCTTGCAGGAGCAACCAGTAACAAATCAGCCCAACGAGCTAATTCAATATGGCCCATTCCAGCTTCAGCCTCAGGGTCTAAGAGTTCGGTATGTACAGGATTTCCAGAAAGAGCCTGAAACGTTAGAGGGGTAATAAATGCTTGAGCTCCGTGTGTCATCACAACCCGAACGTCAAAGCCATAATCTTTAAGACGGCGGACCAAAATGGCACTCTTATAGGCAGCAATCCCACCTGTAACAGCTAAAACAATGTTTTTATGAGGAATAACACTTAAATCAAAGCTCACGAACAGGATACCTTACTGTTGCAGTGGCGCTCACAATAGCATTAAATACGCGCAGACCCAAGATTGATTGGGCAAACAAAATAAAATTTTAAGCAAAATATTGCTGGGGAATATGAATACTTCTATTAAAAATTGGCCAGAACAAGAACGACCAAGAGAACGGTTATTACAGCAAGGCCCTCAAAGCCTCTCTGACTCTGAATTACTTGCGATCTTTCTTCGCTCAGGTTCACGCCAACATTCAGCAGTTGAACTCGCACGCTTACTGATTCAACAATTTGGAAGCCTAAATGCCGTTTTTGATGCATCTTTCAATGAATTGACTCAATTTAATGGTATTGGAGCCACCAAGTATTCGCAATTACTGGCCGTAAAAGAACTTGGACGGCGTTATCTCGATCATCACTTTCAGAAAAATAATCTTAGTCTTCATTCTTCTGATTTAGTTTTGGATTATTTGCGCTATGAATTAAAAGGTGAAAAACAAGAAGTCTTCGCAGTACTTTGCTTAGATGCTGAATTAAGAAAACTGCATTTTAAAAAATTATTTTTTGGATCAATTCAGCACTGTGCAGTCTCAGTGAATCAAACCTTACGTTATGCCTTACAACAACATGCTTGCCAACTGGTAATAGCACATAACCATCCTTTTGGTTCCGCTCAGCCATCTCCTGAAGATATTAAACTTACACAGCAACTTCAACAGGCTTGTCAGTTGGTTGAAATACCTTTACTGGACCATTTTATTATCTCACCAGAGGGTAGCTTTTCATTTGCTGAACAACAACTGCTCAACCCCATCCCAATAGCCGTTCAATGATATTGACAAAGCTTCACTAAGCTTAGAATATCAAAAACAAAAATAGCGACGTTTAAAATAAAATGATTGTTCGTGAACAGCCTGGTATTTTTAAAGTTTTATTCTCTTGGCGAGGGACGATATTACCAAAAATTCTACCCTCTTTAGGGGTACTCATGTTGATCTCGTCAATCATTGGTGGAGTTGAATATATCAATCTCTACCGTTTTCCAGAAATTCCTTTAGTTAGTTTTACCCTAATTGGCGTGGTCATTTCTATTTTTTTAGGTTTTAAAAATACTGCATGTTATGACCGTTGGTGGGAAGCACGCAAACTATGGGGTGTCCTGATCGCAACTTCACGTCATTTTGATCGAGACTGCCGTATTTTAACTCAGGCTCGCCGCGAACGTGTCATTCACCATGTTATTGTTTTTGCAAACGTATTACGCGACCGTTTACGCCGCCAAACAGCCAACCCAACTGAGTTAATTCAAACTAGTGGCATGAGTCAACAAGCATTAACCCAGTTATATCAACAAAATAACGCGCCACAATATACGCTTAGCCTTATTCAGTGGGAATTATTACAAGCGCTTAAAGAAGGCGAAATCTCAGATATTATTTATGCTCAAATGAATAAGAATGTTGCAGATTTAAGTGTGGTACAGACTGGCTGTGACCGTATTGCAAATACGCCTATACCTTTTGCCTATTCAGTTTTGCTCAACCGCACTGTTTACTTTTTCTGTTTTATGCTGCCATTTAGTTTGGGTTCTTTGCTTGGATTAGCTACACCTTTACTGGTTGGAATTTTGGCATATACATTTTTAGGTCTAGATGCCCTAAGCTCTGAAATTGAAGAGCCTTTTGGTACTCAAAGTAATGATTTACCTTTAGATGCAATGGTACGTAATATCGAAATTGAACTCTTAGGAACGCTGGGGAAACCAACGCCTCCTCCAATTCAAGCTCAAGATAACAACTTGCTCTAGAGCTGTATTAGAGAAAACGCTCCCAAATCCCCTGCTGGTCACTTTTTGGTTTAGGGGTATTACCTAATTTAATCCATGGCATATTTTCACCATGAAAATCACTGCCAATTGAAACAGCCAAATGATGCTGATCAATCATACGATCAATCATTTGGCGAGTAGATAATGGATCTACAGGAGGCGGCAACTCCACAGCGTCTCCACCACAACTGGCAAATAACTCAATCAGATATCGCGTATTAGTTGCCGACAAATCATAACGAGTTGGATGAGCTAAAACTGCCAAACCTTGACTGTTATGAATAACTTCAATTGTTTCTTTTAAGCCCAATCCTTCAAACTTTACAAAGGCGCGCTTACCTTCTTTTAAAAAACGATCAAAAGCTTGTTGAGGACGACTCACCACATTCTTTTCAACCAAGGTTTTAGCAATGTGGGTTCTGGTAATACGGTCTGGTTGATTTTCAACTTTATCAAGCACATCTTGGTAAATATCAAAGCCAATACACTTTTTTAATAGTTCGCAAATAACTTCAGCCCTTTGTGCTCTAATTCTTTTTTGTTGTTCTAATGCTTCCAAAATTGGTGCTTCATCCTGCATGTTCAAAGCCACAATATGTACACCATAGCTTTTTTTTGTGCTTGGTCTAGACCATTGGCTTGAAATTTCCACACCAGAAATAATTTGTAAATCATGAGCTTGTGCAGCATTTCTCGCACGTTGCAAGCCATCCATTGTGTCGTGATCCGTGAGTGCTAAAGTATTCAACTTCACATCCACAGCAGCTTGCACCAACAATTCCGGAGACAAAGTTCCATCAGAAATATTGCTATGTGTATGTAAATCTATGCCTTGCATCTTTTATACTATGCCATTCACCAAACCTGATCAGATACTCTAACATGAAAGCACTTCTGGACTTTGTTCCATTAATTATTTTCTTCTATTTATATAAAACTGTTGATCCTGCAAATGCTCATCACCCGTTGCTTAAACTGATCGGTTCCACTGGCGGTGTAAATAACAATAATATTCTTGTCGCAACAACAGGCTTAATTATTTCAATGCTTGTGGTATATGGCGCCTTATTTATTTTCCAAAAATTCCGTCTAGATAAACAACAATGGTTTGTATTGTTTATGACCGTTATTTTTGGTGGTATTACGCTCATGTTAAGCGATGATTTTTATATTCGTTTAAAAGCTGCAATTTTGAACTTGGTATTTGCTGGTGCTTTCTTGGTTTCACCTTGGTTTGGTAAAGAACGTAAGCCGCTTATTAAACGATTATTTGACCCGATTTTAGACCTAAGCGAAAAAGCTTGGAAAAACTTAAATTTTGCTTGGGCTGCAATGTTTGTCGTCATGTCTGGTTTACATATTTTCTTCGCGTTTTTATTTCACGGCGGAAAATATTGGGGCGAATTTACCGCATTTGGTGACATGATCGTCATGTTTTCATTTATCATTATTCAGTTCATTATTTTACGTAAACATTTTAAGTCACCAGAAGCTTAATGTTATTTCGGTTTGATTATAGAGATACGATGACATGCCTTTTTTTGTTCTAAGCTGTACCGATAACGAAGGAACTCTAGAGAAACGTTTAGCAGTTCGCCCTCAACACATCGAACGTTTACAAAAGCTTGATGATGAAGGTCGTCTTGTTGCCGCTGGAGCTATGCCTAAAGACCCGAATGATCCTCAGGCTGGTTTTTATGGCAGTACCATGATCGTAGAGTTTGATAGCCGTGAAGCTTTAGATGAATGGTTAAAAGAAGAACCATTCATGAAAGAAGGTATCTATAGCCATATTGATGTCAAACCGTTTAATAAAGCATTTCCAAAAGGGTAAACGCATGCAGCTTGCAACCAAAAGCTTTCTTGGCTTGTGTTTGATATGTTCAACTGCTGGCGCAGTTGAACCTGCTGCGACACCAGCAACACCAACAACTGCACCTTCAACTCAGGCTGCCAAACCAGCACCTACTGCTGCAACTATAGCTAAACCCGCGGCTACCACGACGGCAGCCACAGCACAGCCGCTTACAGCAGAACAAATCGCAAAGAATAAGCAGCAGCAAGATGCAAAAATCAAAGCTTTAGTTCAAGATCAAGCATCTCGCCTTAAACAGTTAGAACATGCAAACCTTGAAGCACTTGCACAAAACCAAGAGCTACAGCTAAAAAACGATAACTTGTCTGTTCAGGTGCAAGTTTTACAGAGCGAACGTAGCGCACAAATGTTTTTATATGGTGCGGTAACTCTAGCGGGTGGCGTACTCCTTGGTTTCTTTATCGCTAGTTATATTCATACAAAACGTCGTCGTCAGTGGTAAACCTGAGCGACTTATTAAACCGAATGAACAAATCAAATCATATACAAACTGCTGAGCTGGATTGGGTATCTATTGATGGTATTGAGGTGCCCATTTCCAAACAATTTGGTGATGTCTATTTTTCTAAAGATAATGGTCTACTTGAAACAAGACATGTATTTTTAAATGGCAATGACCTATCAGAACGATTAGCCAATTTACAAGACTTTGAATATTTTAGTGTAGGAGAAACTGGTTTTGGAACTGGTTTAAATATTCTTGCACTCTGGCAGCTTTGGCAACATGTCCGCCCCAATAACCACAGTCATTTACATGCAATTAGTGTAGAAAAATTTCCATTAAGTAAAACAGACCTCATTCGTGCTCTCAATGTATGGGATGAACTTAAACCGCTTGCTAAACAACTTATTGAGCAATATCCCTTACCTCTGGCTGGCTGCCATCGTTTAAGTTTTCCCGAGGAACGTTTTAGCATCGACCTATGGTTAGGAGATGCACAAGATATTTTTCCAAGTATGGTAAAAACGAAAGCAGTGAATGCTTGGTTCCTAGATGGTTTTGCACCTTCGTGTAATCCAGACATGTGGGAACAAAACGTTTTAAACAATATTGTTCGTCTTTCTGACTATGGCACTACCTTTGCCTCATTTAGTGTAGCGGGTGTTCTCAAACGTGGACTAAAAGCCCATGACATTGATATTTCACGTCCTCGCGGCTTCGGGCATAAACGTGAAATGCTTAAAGCAGTTTGGAAAGCACCGTTAAGTGAAGACACTGCACTAGAACCAGATAATCATACTTTCAATTTTAAACAGCAGCATATTGCCGTTATTGGCGCAGGAATCGCTGGTTTAAGCACAGCATGGGCTTTTGCTGAGCGTGGGCATCAAGTTACCCTATTCGAGCGTACAGCGCCTTTATCAGGAGCTTCTGGCAACCCTCTAGCATTGCTCAACCCAAAGCTCTGCCCGATTGAACAAAGTCATGAGCATCTAATGACTTTAAGCTGGCAACATGCGCTGAATTTCTATAAAAACTTTCAGGCATTTCGCCCAATTCAAATACAGCAAATGGCATTAAAAAATGCCCAAGATCTTCTCGATCTTGCTGATCAATATCCTGCTGATATTGTTACGCATCAAACAAGCTCACTTGAATCAGACTATCCCCATATTGTATTAAATGAGGCTGGAGCAGTTTCTCCACACCAGTTACGTGATGAAATTTTGCAGCATTCAGGTATTGAATTAAAAATTGCTAATATCACGGCACTCAAATCTTTTGACAATACAGTTCAATTAAAGACTAATAATGATGTTATTGCAGAGGCAGATCATGTTGTGGTCTGCTGTGCCCGAGAAAGTGCCGCTTTATTTGAGAACTACCCGCCTTTAAAGCCAATACGTGGACAAGTGAGCTGGGTTAATAACTCATTTGCACCTCTACCTTTGCATGAAGCATATAGCTATGGTGGCTACTGCATGCAGCTTGACTCATCTCAACTCATTTTAGGGGCATCTTTCTATCCGAACCGAGAAGATCAAGATGTACTTAGCGACGATCATGTGCATAACTTTGAATTAATCCACAGCATCTTCCCTACTTATGCAAAACAATTGCCACCTGTAGAACAATGGCAAGGTCGAGCAGCGGTTCGGGCCCAAAGCCCAGATTATTTCCCAGTAATAGGTAAAATACAGAATGAACGTCGTATTTCAACTTTTGCAGGGTTAGGTTCAAAGGGCTTTTTATTTGCACCGCTTTGCAGTGAAGTACTTGTAGCGGAAATTTTAGGAGAGACTTGTCCTGTCCCGGAAAGTCTATTACAGAAATTAAGTACTCGACGCTTTCAAAAGAAAGTTAAACCAAGGAAACCTTATTTTAAATCTCAATAGTGCGCTTGAGAAAATTTGGTTCCAATAAAAAAGCACCCGAAGGTGCTTTTTTTTATGCGCCCTGCTCTAGAGGTAAACCTGCATCACGAGCTGCACGCGTCCCCCCCATCAGCACGACATATTCACGCGAGGCATCTAAGTCTTCTAGTTTCTCAGCTGCACGAGGAGCTTTGCTACCACCACCACATAAAATATAAATCGGCTGATCCGCAGCGACTTGGCTCAAAATATCAGCATTTAAATCATTAATCGGGCGACTTATCGCACCTTTAACATGCCCTTCTGCATAAGCACTTGAATCACGGACATCCCAGATAACAGCATTTTCTGGGAACTCAAATGTTGTAATTTCTTGTTTACGGATCATTGTGCACTCCTTTGATGTAAACAACACTTGGCAAATGAAGAAAACCCTCTTAGCATCTCAAATATTCTTTCACTTTGTAAAGGTCTAAACCATGCCTTCTTTCGATATTGTTTCTGAATTAGAGTTATTTGAAGTTAATCATGCGGTTCAAAACACACAAAAAGAGATTGCAACACGCTTTGACTTCCGTGGTCACGATGTTTCTATCGAACTAAACGAAAAAAATAAAGAGATAAAAATCAGCACTGAAAGCGATTTCCAGTGTGAACAAGTTTATAACATGTTAGAAAACCATTTTTATAAACGTAAAATTGATGTGCAAGCACTAGATCCGCAAAAAGCTGCTGCTTCAGGTAAAAATTTTGTACAAGTCATTAAACTTAAAGATGGCCTTGACTCTGATACAGCAAAAAAAATTAATAAAGCCATTAAAGAAAGCGGCGTTAAAGTGCAATCTTCTATTCAAGGCGACAAAATCCGTGTAACCGATAAAAAACGTGACACTTTACAACAAGTCATGACTTTTTTACGTGAACAACAATTTGGTGTGCCATTACAGTTTAATAACTTTAAAGATTAATATCTTTTAGTGACATTCAAATTTAAGGTAATCCCATGTCTCAATCCAATCGACTATTAAAACTGGTAAAAGCAACTTCAAAATTTCCTAAAGGTGTTCGAAGTACGCTTTGGAGCAAGGCATTTGGCCGTATTGTGCCAATGGTGGGTACAGCCAATATTCGCTATCTAGAAGTAGATGTAAACCATGTGACTGTTCGCTTAGAAAACCATAAAAACATGCAGAACCATATTAAAGGTGTTCATGCTGCTGCAATGGCACTTTTAGCAGAGACTGCAACAGGTTTTTTAACGGGTTTACATATTCCTGATAACCGTATTTTATTAATCAAATCATTACATGTTGATTATTTAAAAGTGGTTGAAGGTGGTTTAACAGCAACGGCTACGCTCTCTATCGAACAGCAAAAATATATTGCTGATCATGAAAAAGGCGAACTTGTCATTCCTGTTACTGTCATTGATGATGCAGGCAACGAACCAATCCAATGCCAAATGCTCTGGGCATGGTTACCTAAACGTAAGAAATGATAACTAATTTAAAATATTTTTAGATTGTTATTTACCTCAAGATATAAAACTACAAATTTATATCTTGAGGTCACAATGAAAAGAACACTGATTCTATCCTCGTTATTTACCAGTTTTATATTTACAGCAGTGGCTACTCAAGCTGCCGAACCTACAAACAAAACCAGTAAAATTATTCAAACTAAAACTGAAGCAGCAGATAAAATAAGCGCCCAGAATAAAAAAATCGTAACCGATTTCTATGAAGGTGTCTTTTTAAAACATCAAGTTAAAGAATATGCCGACCGTTATATTGGTCATGAATATATACAACATAACCCTAATGTTCCTGATGGGAAAGCACCATTCGTTAATTTCTTTACTGAGAAATTCCAGAAAAATCCACAAGCAAAAAATGAAATTAAGCGTGCAATCGCAGAAGGCAACTTGGTTGTTTTACATGTCCATTCTACTGAAAACGAAAAAGATCGAGGCAGAGCAATTGTTGATATTTTCCGGGTAGAAAATGGAAAAATCGTAGAGCATTGGGATGTGATACAAAACATTCCACAGCAAAGTAAAAACTCTAATACAATGTTTTAGTGACAAAAATTAAAGCCTGAATACTGATATTCAGGCTTTATAATACGTTTTATTGAGTTTCTAAAAACTTTTGTTTCGCCTCTTCTGGAATTTGGCGCTTGTTACCTTTTACATCAACAGCGACAAAAGTGAAGACCCCTTCGGTAATACGAATTGGAGCACGAGAATCATCATGACTATCCCAAACTTCAATTTGCATTTGAATAGAGGTATTACCCACTTTTAAGATTTTAGTATAGCAGCTAATCACAAAGCCTACTTTTACCGGAACCAAAAAGGTCATCTGATTAATGGAAATCGTGGCACAACGTCCACGACTAAAGCGTTCCGCGTGGATTGCTCCAGCCAAGTCCATTTGCGACACGATCCATCCACCAAACACATCACCACTCCAGTTTGTATCTGCTGGCATGGCAATCGTTTGTAAGGATAAAATTCCTTCTGGTTTGGTATAAGCTTCTGACACCTTAGCTCCCGAAATTCGTTTGAAGTTGTTGATCTAGCCACTGTTGCAATTCAGGCGCGCGTAATGCACCACTCATTCGAGCAACTTCTGTGGTTTTATTCATTAATACAAGGGTAGGAATACTTCTCACATTAAACGCTTGGCTTAAGCGAGGAGACTCTTCGGTATTAATCTTGGCAAAAATGACACGTGGATTCTGTTTTGCAACTTGTGCAAAATGTGGCGCCATCATTTTACAAGGTCCACACCATTCTGCCCATAAATCTATCAAAATAGGCAGATCACTATTTGTGATGTAGTTACTAAAGTTTTGTTCATTTAACTCAATCGGTGCAAGCGGAAGTAATGGCTGATGGCATTGACCACAACTCAGTTGCGCGCTAAGTTTTTCCTCTGGCACTCTATTTTTTGCACCACACGATGCACATACAATAATCATTTACATCACTCCTATATGCTGATGTAAAAATTCTAATTGGGTCGTCACTGCTTTTTCAAACCATGAGCCATGATAAATATCAAAATGTTTCATATCCCATTCATGATAACTCACAAAAGGTGCAATATTAGTCGCAGTTTCACGACTCGACTCAATCGGGATCAAAGAATCATGCTGAGCAGCAATAAATAAAACGGGAATATTAATCTGACGTACGAGTTGAATTGGACGGTAACGCATCAAATTAAAAAATACACGTGCCGGTACTTCACCACCCCAATAATAATCTGGATTTACAATCGACAAATACCCATAGTAACTATCTGCTGTTGGCATAAAACATAATTTAAGTTGATCAACAACAGGTAATCTCTTTGGATTAAGGCCCATTTTTGAACCCATATAATCTTGGCTCGATAACTTCAAAGCTTGGGGGTAACGCTGTAACGGATATAGTTTTGCAGTTTCTGCACCATCTACATATGGAATTTGTACCATAATCGCCTGAATATTTTTCAGTTCAGAAGCTAGACTTAAAGCATATCCTCCACTTAAAGATGTGCCCCACAAAACAATTCTTCGATTATCTATTAATTTACAGGTAGACGCGTATTGAATAATGGTCTTCCAGTCTTCAAGTTGAGAATTAATAGAAATCATCTCTCGTGGCTTACCTGTACTCCCTCCCCAATATCGATAATCAAATAAAATAACGGCATAGCCTGCCTGAGCAAAACGCTGGGCATATTGGATAAGCTTGAATTGACGTAATCCGGCAAAACCATGTGCCATGATAATTACCGCAGATTTATTATTTGTTTTTGGAATATAAAAGTCAGCTGCGATCATTTCCTGATCACATGGAACATATAAAGGCTCAACCGTATAAGCGTGCATATGTGCTCCGTGGCATTATGGTCGAAGTAATGAATTTACAAAAAACATCCTGATCGCCTTTTTAAAAATCTATAGCTGTTCTTTTACATAATTTTTATCTATGTAGGAACAACGTTTTAGTGTCTTGTATCTCAGGTTAAGCTTAATGCTATGATACAGCATAAGAGGTTTTATTAAATTTTGGAGTGACGAAATGTCAGATAATGTTGGTTTCGCAGGTCAAATTGGTCCAGAACATGTGGAGCAAGTTGTAGAAAAAGGATTTAAATCTATTATAAATAACCGTCCTGACATGGAAGGCGGTCCAGAGCAACCAACAAGTGCTCAAATTGAAGAAGCAGCACGTCAAGCAGGTCTAGATTACGTTTACCAACCTGTAGTTGCAGGTCAAATTACTGAGCTTGATGTCCGTACTTTTGCAAATCACTATAATGAACTTCCAAAACCTGTACTTATGTTCTGCCGTACAGGAAACCGTTCAAACAATCTTTATCAATTAGCAAAACAAATGGATTTGTTAGACGATTAATTTTAAGAAATTAATATTCTATAAAACCCTATTTGTTCCTTAAAGTAGGGTTTTTGAATAACTTATTTTGCATAAGTCTGCACAAATTCAACAGAACTAATAATAATGTTAATCTAAAGTATTTAAGTCTTTTGTTGAATCATTTATTAATTTTTATGAATAAGTTCATATTCGCACTTTTAAGCTGTTTAATTCTTACAGCATGCTCCTCAATTCAAGTAAAACCTACGGTTGGAGTAACTATGGGTACAAGAATTTGATTAGCTAACCGCTCATAAATATAATGAGCAACCTCATGAAATCTATGTTATTTTATAAATCTAAAAAATTATTTTAAATAACTTATCATTTTAATTGGGGATAATGATGAAACTTACTCATGGGGTATGTGGGATTACTCTGGCTGCTTTTTTGACAGCTTGTGGTGGAGGTGGCGGTGATGGCTACTATAACCAAAATTCAAATTCTGGCTCTACAACGACACCAACCACACCATCAACAGATCAAGAGTTGGCTACTTCTGTTTTAAAAAGCGTACAGCAAGAAGGAAAATATTTATTTGGTGCCTATGACCTTAATGATGAAAACTTATCAAAAGGTTATATCGATCATGCATTAGATACTTTCGCACAAGGACCCTTAAAGTTAACTCTAGATATTAGAAAAGTAGATCTCACTCAATATTCAGATCACTATCGTGACAAATGTTTTATTAATAGTACTACAGACTATCGCGCTTGCTACATTTTTAAAGGGGAAGAAATAAAATCATTATTTACAGGTTATAATGATTGGGATTTTGATATTACAGCAGATGATTTAAAGAATATTAAACTAGCATCTGACAATATCTCACCAAATCTACAGGAATATCAATCTAATACCAGAATTTATATTTTTGAAAATGAAAATAAGGATAAAAATTTCCAAGATGTAACTATTACTGGAGCTTTTGCATATCCATTCCAACAATCATGGGGACTTCAACAAACCAAACAAAAGAGATTTGTATTAATTAACTCAACGACAAGCGATTATAAAATTACCACAACGACTACTGTTCAAGATCCACAAACAGGTCAACCAACCGAAAAAGAAGTCACTACAGGTGCAATGAGCGTATATAAAGATAATACATCAACTGATGGTGATCTATACGTAATTCAAGGGGGATCTGGTTTTAACGTACTTATCAATGATAACCCTAATGTTCCTTACGCAGAACCAATTTCATTTGTTATAAATTCGACTCCTGGGAATACGAATAATGCGACATATCAAGTGAAACTCAGCGGTAATCAAGTATTGAGTTTACCAAGTATTACTGGTATTGAAGGAAGTCGCGTTGAGAATCAATCTCCAACAACAAATACACAGAAATTTAATGGTAGCATCTATCTGGAAGGACAAAATATTTTCACTTTTAAACAGTCTCCGAATGGAACTATATTAAATTTCAAACATGTAATTAATAGTATAAATATTGAAGGTCAGTCTATTAATCAAAATGGAACTGTTTCAACTACTTTAAAATCACCTTTTGAGCAAAAATTTACATTTTAAAGCTAAATAATTAGAACCAAACCCTCTGTTCAAGAGGGTTTTTCTATATATTCTAAATATCTATTAGCATAGCTTAATCACAATGTTCGATATAATTATCATTGGCGCAGGTACTGCTGGTATTAGCGCATATAAAGAAGCCGTTAAACATACCAATAATATTTTAATTATAAATGATGGACCATGGGATACCACTTGCGCACGTGTAGGGTGTATGCCAAGTAAAGTTCTTATCTCTACAGCAAATCGTATGTATGACATCCAAAATGCTCAAAAAGTTGGACTGAGTGCTTCCGTAGATATTAATACTGATCAGGTTATGGAGCATGTAAGAACCTTACGTGACCGCTTTACGAAGGCGACCCTTAAAGATGTAGAGCAATGGCCAACTGAACATAAAATTTCAGGTAAAGCACATTTTATTGATTCAGAAACTATTGAAGTGAATGGTAAACAATACCAATCAAAAAGCTTTATTCTGGCGGTTGGTTCCACTCCTAATTATGATCAAACATGGAAACAAGAATTAGGTGATCGTCTTATTACCACAGATCAAATATTTGAATTAGATACTCTACCTAAATCTATTGCCGTTATTGGAAGTGGAGTAATTGCTCTTGAGATCGCACAAGCTATGCATCGGTTAGGAGTGGAAACAACTATATTTGCTCGTAGTAAAAGAATTGGAATATTTACTAGCTCTAAATTACAGCAACTTGCTCAAGAAGAGTTAAGTAAAGAGTTAAAATTTTTATTTGAGACATTACCGACCGAAGTAAAGTCTACTTCTGATGGTGTTATACTGAATTATAAATTTGATGAAAAAGAAAAGTCTATTCAAGCTGAGTATGTATTATCTGCAACAGGCCGTTCAAGCTTACTAGATACACTAAAATTAGAGAATATTGATAAATCTTTTCAGGATATTAAGTTATTACCTATAAATGCTAAAACAAAACAACTAGATAACTATCCAATTTTTATTGTTGGGGATGCTTATACTTCAACGCCACTACAACATGAAGCTGCCCATGAAGGCAAAAAAGTCGTTCAGAACTGTCTGAATTATCCACAAGTTAAATCAGTTAAGACTCTCACTCCATTAGGAATAGTGTTTAGTCATCCAGAAATGGCAATTGTAGGGCAAAGTTATAAGCAGCTAAAAGATAATGGAGTAGATTTTGTTACGGGTGAAGTTTCTTATGAAAGACAAGGAAGAGCTATTGTTCTAGGAAAAAATAAAGGTGCTATTGAAGTTTATATAGAACGAGAAACTCAAAAACTACTTGGTGCCGAGTTATTTACAGAAGCAACAGAACATATGGCTCACCTATTAAGCTGGATCATTAGTGAAGAATTAACTTTAAATGATATTTTAGAAAAACCTTTTTATCATCCCACCCTTGAAGAGGGCTTACGCACTGCTCTAAAACATGCACTTAGACAGTTAAAATAATACATTTAGAAGAGCTTTCTTAATTTTAAAGTTAGCTCTTATTCATTTCTCATTAAGCATTTGAATAAAACCAGTCCATAATTTCTTCATAAATTTAATCTCTAAAGGATCAGTAATTAACTTTCCGCTTTTATCCCGCGCAATAAGAAACACCCCGGACTCTATTGA
>NZ_ALOW01000029.1:0-133272 GCF_000292385.1 Acinetobacter sp. GG2 | reverse complement strand
ATTAATACTTTAACTGGTGGTGCAGGTGATGATTATCTGGATGGAGGAGCAGGAGCTGATAAGTTACTTGGTGGTTTAGGTAATGATACTTATGTAATTGATAACTCTGGCGATACTGTTACAGAAAATGCTAGTGAAGGTATAGATACGGTTCTGAGCTCTATTACTTATACATTAGGCAGTAATTTAGAAAATTTAACTTTAAGTGGTTCAACAGCCATCAATGCAACAGGTAATACATTAAATAATATTCTTACAGGTAATAGTGGAGCAAATGCTTTAAATGGTGGAGCTGGTAATGATATTTTGGATGGACAAGGTGGAAATGATCAACTTACCGGCGGAACTGGTGTTGATACAGCACTGTATCAATTATTAGTTCAATCTGATGCTCTGGGTGGAAATGGTACAGATGTTTGGTCGGATTTTACTATTGGTAATACGACATCAAATACAAATGCAGATAAAATTGATATTGGTGATCTGTTAATTGGTTATTCTGGTACTTATAGCTTTACTAGTTTGGAACCATTTATAAAAACTGTTGTGAGTGGTTCAAATACACAGTTATATATTGATAGGGATGGTGCAGGAACAACGTATAGTAGTTCATTGTTGTTAACATTGAATAATACAAACGTTAATTTAAATGATCTAATCAATAATCAGCAAGTTATTATTTAAAAATTAGGGCGATGAGACCAAAGTTATTTTTGGTCTTTATCTTAAGTTATTAATTTATTTAAAATATTAAAAAAGGCATTAAATACTAATATTTAATGCCTTCATTTTTTGTCTTTAGTAGTTAAATATTACTTTATCTTTTTAAAGATAAAGTCATTAATTTTGTGACCTGACTCAATACCACGGCGTTCAAACTTAGTCACTGGGCGCCATTCTGGTCGAGGGTAACTGTTGCCTTTACCTGCCAAATTTTCAAGATCTGGACGATTGTCGAGTACATCAAGCATCCATTCTGCATATGGTTCCCAATCTGTTGCTGCGTGGAAAGTACCACCAAGCTCAAGTTTTTGTTCAACCAGTTGCATACGCTCATGAATAACAAAACGGCGTTTGAAATGACGTTTCTTTTGCCAAGGGTCTGGGAAGTAAAGTTGTACACAGTTAATACTGTTGTCTGGCATTTCACGTAAAACTTGAATCGCGTCTGCATCGAGTACACGTAAGTTTTTAAGTTCCGCTATACCTGCTTCATATAGACATTGAGCAATACCAGGTACGTGTACTTCAATACCCACATAGTTGCGTTCAGGGTTCGCCTTAGCCATAAGCACTAGCGAACGCCCCATACCAAAACCGATTTCAACAGTTAAAGGACGTTCTGGATGTTCGAAGTGCTGACGTAAGTCACCAACAGGGTATTCCAAAATTAAATCGCGATGTTGTTCTAATGCCGTGCGTTGAGACGTATTAAGTGGTGCTGAACGACGCATAAACGTCACAATTTCACGGTGTTCAGGCAAATTGTCTAAGTCTGCAATTTGCGTTTCTAACTGATCGATCGACATAACCTTGGCAATATTGAAATTCAAATGCGGTATTTTAAGTCTTCAGGTGGTCAAGTCAAATATTTCGGTGTTTTTCTTCATGTAGATGTCATGATCAATATTTAATCTAAGAAGCTAATTAAAACTCACATGAACATTTTTAATCATGAAAACTTTTCAATTGAGAACACTTTCAGTTTTTTTAAGTGCATTTGGTGCATTTTCATATAGTTCTGTTGCTCAAGCGCAGCTTATGTTTAGCCAGTATGTTGATGGTAGTAGTAATAAAAAAGGGTTAGAGATTTATAACCCAGATGGAACTACTGTTAACTTAGCAGATTATGAGATTCAACAGTTTAATAATGGTGGGACTGCAAAAACGGTGACTTTCCGTTTACAGGGTACACTTGCGAGTAAGCAGAAGTTTTTAGTGGGCCGCTCAGAGCTGCAAACTGAACTTGGCAGTAAAGTAAATCAAGTGGCTGCCTTGTCTTTTAATGGTGATGATGCTGTTGTACTCGTTTATAAAGGTACACCTGTTGACCGTTTTGGACGTATTGGTGAACGACCAGAGGCAGGTTGGGGAACAGCCGTTTCAAGTTTAGGAAATAGTTTTAAGCGTATTGAAACTGAAAATCCAGCTTTAAGTATTGACCCAACCGCAGCATTTGATTTGGACCACTCATGGACAGCATGGGCAAACCGAAATGATTTTTCAAATCTATCGGGTTCTACTACTCAACCGCCTGTGCAAATGGTCAGTTGTTCAAGCTCAGATACACCAATTGCCGATTTAGCAACGTCAACACAAAACCAGACTTATACAGTGCGTGGTGTGATTACTGCTGACTACCGTTATGCCAATGGTTTCTCCGGCTTTTATATTCAAACACCTGACACCAAAGCACGTGCGAATGTAAGTAATGCCATTTTTGTTTATATTCCAAATAGCAGCACGGTAAAAGGTGGCCAAGTTGGTGATGAGGTTATTTTAAGAGGTCGTTTAACAAGCTATCAAAACCAGCTACAAATTGATCAATTACAGCAGGATATTCAAAGCTGTAATAGCAATATGGCAAATCAGGTTCAGCCGATTAGCCTTGAACTCCCGTTTGCTAGTTTAACGGGTGGCTCAATTAATTCACCGCAGCGTTATCAAGGTATGTTGGTTAAACTACCTCAGACTTTAACGGTGAGTGAGAACTATAATTATGGTCGCTATGGTGAACTCTCATTAAGCTTAGGTCGCTTATATATTCCAACCAATTTATATCCTGCCTTGTCGCCAGAAGCGAAAGCTTTAGCTCAGAAAAATTTATTATCAAAAATCATTTTTGATGATGGGTATAACAACCAAAACCGTACTCCGTGGTTACCGACAACTTTTAGTGCTGCCAATACATTACGTTCAGGTTATCAGCTTAAAAATGTTGAAGGGATTTTAGAGTATCGTTTTAATGGCTGGCGCGTACAGCCAGTACTTGGACGTACGCAACCAGAAGTAGTTACTCAAACCAATCCACGTCAGGGTGTCATCACAAAAAATGCCAATCATATTCGTGTAGCTTCATTTAACGTTTTGAACTATGACAATGGTGCAACAGGCTTCCCAACAGAACGTGGTGCAAACACACAAGCAGAGTTTGATAAACAGCACCGTAAAATTGTGAGTGCATTAAAAGCGATTGATGCTGACGTATACGGTTTGATGGAAATTGCAAACAATGGTTATGGTCCAAACAGCGCAATTGCTCATTTAACCAGTGCATTAGGTCCAGACTGGAAATATGTTGTTCCTGAAAATTTAGACCGTTTAGGTGGTGATGTTATTGCTGTTGCAATTGTTTATAACAGTAAGCGTGTGAAGCCTTTAAATAAAGCTGTTGTGCTTGATTTGGGCGATAAAAATCGAACGACCTTAGCACAAACTTTCCAAGCTGTTCGTGGCAATAAAACGTTTACCGTTATTCCAAACCATTTGAAGTCAAAAGGCTGTACTGGAGTTGATGTTAACTCTACGGATGCGGACCAAAAAGATGGTCAAGGTTGTTGGAACCCGACTCGTGTAAAAGCAGTTGATCAAATTGTGCAGTGGCTCGCGAAAAATCCGACACAAGTTCCTAAGCAAAATGCTTTGCTGGTAGGGGATATGAATAGCTATGCAAAAGAAGAACCTATTTTAGCCTTTGAAAAAGCCAATTATAAAGTCTTACTCAATGACGCTAAGGTTGGGCAAGGCGCTCAGGCATATAGCTATGTGTTTGGTGTGGCAAGTGATGCAAATGGTAATGGCGGCGCGGGTAACTTAGATCATGCAATTGCCGATGCAGATTTATATCCAAAAGTAGTTCGTACGTTTGCTTGGCATATCAATGCTGATGAGCCAACAGTTCTAGACTACAACGAAGAATATAAAACCGATGAGCAAAAGGCGCTGTTTTATGGCGAAGATGCCTATCGTTCTTCGGACCACGACCCTGTCATTGTCGATCTAGATTTAAATGGTAAAGATTCAAGTCATCCTGATAATGGCAACAAAAATCCTATTCTGGATTTCTTAAACAAATTAATGGAATGGTTTAGCCAACTTTTTAAACGTAATTAACGGTAAAAAATGCGTGATGGGAATGTGTTTTATCATATTTTAAACAATCGTCACGCAAGACAACTTGCAAGGTCCAACTTTTTCAAGAATATTAGATGGTGTAAGTAATTTATAAATTTACGCTTTTTTACAATTAAGGAATTGTACAAACCTTGCAGGTTTTTTAGAAGCAATTTAAAACGTTAATGTGAGATAAGAAGGATCAGATATGAAATTATATTATTCGCCAGGCGCATGTTCTTTAGCTGCACATATTATTTTAAATGAAATTAATGTTGATTTTGATTTAGAAAAAGTAAATTTAAAAACACATAAAACAGAAAAAGGCGCAGATTATTACGAAATTAACCCGAAGGGCTATGTACCAGCTTTAGAAATTAACCCGGGTTTAATTTTGACTGAAAACGTGGCGATTTTACCGTTCCTTGCGCAACATGATCCAAAACAGGATTTAATTCCTCCTTCAGGCTTAGGCCGTGCGAAAGTATTGGAATGGTTAGGTTATTTGAACTCTGAATTACATGATGCTTATGCAGTATTTTTTGGGGCGCAGTTAACAAACGATGAAAAGACGAAAGCTTATGCTGAAATCGACCGTCTTTTAAAATATATCGATAGTTATTTATCTGAATCGGACTATGACTATTTAGTAAATGATAATTTTGGGCCAGCTGATGCCTATTTATTTGTTTTAACGAATTGGTCAAACTCTATTGAGCATGATTTAACACCTTATAAAAATATTATTGCATTACGTAATAAAGTTGCTGAGCGTCAATCTGTACAAATTGCAATGCGTGATGAAGGTCTAATTTCATAAGCGATTTTAAGTCTATTAAAAAAGCCCCTAATCAATAGGGGCTTTTTAATATTAGAGATTGTTAGTTTTGAGCTTTCTCTTTAACGTCAGCAGCAGCATGTTCAACAGCTTTGGCTGTATCAGCAGTTGCTTTACGCGCAGTCGCTTCAGTTTGTGCAGCAGCATTTGCAGTTTTATCGGCAGCGTGGTCAGCAGCAGCATCAATTTTAGCTGTAGCATTGTCTGTAGCAGTTGCAATATCGCTCGCAGCTTTATCACCAGCAGATTTAATATCAGCGGTTGCTTGTTTAGCTGCATTTTCTAAATGTTCACCTGTAGTCGCACCAGTTTCTGGAGCTTTATCTTTATTACAACCAACTAGGGCTACGGTCGCAGCAAGACCTAAAGCAACAAGTAATTTATTCATTGTGTTTTTCCTTCTAATTCATGGCATCCAAATATGGATGTCTAAAATATAAACATAAAGTAAATGATTAATAAAGATCGAAAATTGTTAAAAAGTTGTAACTTCAATATTAAAAAAGCCTAGCATTTTAGAATGCTAGGCTTTCGTTTAATAAGAGGGAGCTAACCAGTTTTTACTGCCCAGAACGGATGATGTAATCAAATGCAGAGAGCGAAGCTTTAGCGCCTTCACCTGTAGCAATAATAATTTGCTTGTAAGGCACAGTGGTACAGTCACCCGCAGCAAACACACCTTGTACATTGGTTTCGTTGCGGTCATTCACAATGATCTCACCACGGTTGGTTAATTCAACTTCACTGTCTTTCAAGAAGTCAGTGTTTGGAAGTAAACCAATCTGTACAAAGATCCCTGCCAGTTCCACTACATGCTCTTCATCAGTCGCACGGTCTTTATATTTAAGACCAGTCACTTGTGATCCATCGCCTAACACTTCTGTACTTAAGGCATTCATAATTACAGTGGTGTTCGGCAAGCTATGCAATTTGTTTTGTAAAACTTGGTCAGCACGAAGTTTAGTATCAAATTCAACCAGAGTTACATGTTCAACAATCCCTGCAAGGTCAATTGCAGCTTCAACACCTGAGTTACCACCACCAATCACCGCGACACGTTTGCCTTTGAACAATGGACCATCACAGTGTGGGCAGTATGCGACACCACGGGTACGGTATTCAGCTTCACCCGGTACATTCATTTCTCTCCAACGTGCACCTGTTGAAAGGATCACAGTTTTCGATTCAAGTTTCGCACCGTTTTCAAGTTCAACTGCAACCAGACCATTTGCTGTTTGGTTGGCACCCGTGATTTTGCTAACACGTTGCAGGTTCATGATATCGACATCGTATTCACGAACGTGTGCTTCCATCTCGGCAGCAAACTTAGGACCTTGAGTCTTTTGCACAGACGTGAAGTTTTCAATGTCCATGGTATCCATCACCTGACCACCGAAGCGTTCAGCTACGATACCTGTGTTAATACCTTTACGTGCTGCATAGATTGCTGCTGTTGCACCCGCAGGTCCACCACCAATCACCAATACATCAAAAGCATCTTTAGCATTGAGTGCTGCTGCATCTTTTTCAGCTGAGTTGGTGTCAAGTTTTGCCACAATCTCTTCAAGGGTCATGCGACCTTGACCAATGTGCTCGTTGTCTTGGAATATCATTGGTACAGCCATGATTTTGCGTTGTTCCACTTCGTCTTGGAAGAATGAACCGTCAATCATGGTTGCTGTAGTGTTCGGATTGTAAATGGCAATCAGGTTAAGCGCCTGTACCACATCCGGACAGTTATGACAGCTTAAGGATACAAACACATCAAAATTGGCTTTAAAGTTTAGGCCTTTAATCTGATTCAGCACTTCATCAGAAACCTTCGGTGCATAGCCAGATACTTGTAACAGCGCCAAGATCAAAGATGTAAACTCATGGCCCATTGGTAAGCCTGCAAAGAACACTCGAGGCTGTTCACCTGCTTTAGCCACACCAAAGCTTGGACGACGTGTATTGTTACCATCAAAACGGGCAGTCACTTTGTCAGAAAGCTCAGCGATTTCTGTCACCAGTTCTTTAATTTGAGCAGCTTTATCTGATTCATCTAAAGCAGCCACTAATTCGATTGGACTTTCTAAACGTTCTAAGTAAGCTTTTAATTGAGTTTTAATGTTTTGATCTAACATCTGTTTTTACTCCAATTCATCCAAATTCTTTCAATAGATGCATAGTACGTTAAAACACAAAATAGGTAAAACAGTATGTTTTTATAGATTTAATCGGTTTTTTGAATTATTCGGTGTATTTATAAATAAGATCAATAATTTATCTCTAAATGCTCTTTATTACTCTTTTTTATCTTTTAAAGTGAAAGTATTTAAAAATTTATATATGTTATATGGCTGTAAAGATTTTATGTCATAACATTAAAAGGTACTTTCATGTCATTGCAACGCGGCATTTATCAGCATTATAAAGGTAATCTCTATCAAGTTTTTTCTGTAGCAAAACACAGCGAGACTGAAGAGGAGTTAGTTGTTTATCAGTGTCTTTATGGTGACTATTCAACATGGGTACGTCCGCTAGATATGTTTACTGAAACGGTTCAAATGGCTGATGGAAGTATCGTGCCGCGGTTCAAGTTAATTCAAAGCACTTAATTTTAAACGGCTGTCATATAAAATAACAATTTTAATGGGTGAAAATATGCCAAATACTTTTTTCTTACAAAGAGTTGCAGATTTATATGACACCTTTAAACGACATGATGCCCAGCAGTCAGATCGCTTGCTGCGTTATCGAAATATAGAGGCTGAGTCTGCAAAACTTCTATCGCAATTGATTCGAATGCAGCAGGCCAAATCAATTTTAGAAATTGGTACTTCAACAGGTTATTCTACTTTATGGCTTGCTGAGGCTGCACAATCGACACACGGAAAAGTAATCACGCTTGAAATTGATGCCAATCGTAGTAATGAGGCGAAACGCCATGTTACTGAATTGGCATTAAATGAAGTGGTTGATTTTTGGATAGGGGATGCCGCAGATTATTTAAATGAAGCTCAGGAAACTTTCGATTTTATTTTGTTAGACGCTGAACGTGATGCATATGAAAGTTATTGGCCAGATTTAAAGCGTCTGATGAAGCCCAAAGGTGGTGTTCTTATTATTGATAAGGTTATTTCACATGCAGCTGAGGTAAGTCCATTTTTATCTTTGATTAAAAAGAATGCAGATTTCATGAGTAGTATTTTGCCTATAGGCGCTGGTTTATGTTTGGTGGTTCTAAAGTAGATTTACTTTCTTGAGATATTCTTGTCGATAAGCTTGTGGACTACAGCCGTGTACTCTATTAAATGCACGAGTGAAATTGGCAGGATTAGAATAGCCCAGTTCATACGCAATATGGGTAATGGTAAAGCTAGAATTCTCTAATAAATCAATGGCACGCTCAGTGCTGATTTGTTGCTTTAAAGCATGGAATTCAACACCTTGCTGCTGTAAATAACGTTGCAAGGTCTTGGTCGAAATATTTAATACTTTGGCACATTCCATTAGGGTGGGAACTTGATTGGCTTGTCGCAACATCATGCTGACCCATTCAACAATTTCGCCTTGATGGTAGATCTTCTGGATTTGTTCCTGGCAGCGTTGTTCAACTATTTTTAAACTATGTGCGTCAGCTAGAGGCAAGGGTAGTGCTAGTTGTTGCTCATCAATCACCACGCGTATACCTGAAAGCCATATATAGTTAAAGTGGAAATTGGCCTTCACTAAAGATATGTAACGTTCTTGATAGCTCGGCTCAGGAATACTCAAATACACTTGGTAGCGTTGTAATTGCTGGCCTGCCAACTCTAACAAGCTGTAGTAAAACGCCACGGCAATCGCTTCAATATGAAAAGCCAAACACTGCTTATTCATCTGCAAAATCGGTTCAAATAATAATTCAACCTTTTGCTGATTGGTTGGAAACCCGATGCTGAGCTTAAAACTCGGCATAATCAGTCTAAAATATTGTGCAATCAGCCTAAGTGCATGTTCCAAATTAGGACTAGTCATTAGCGCATAACCCACCAGACTATGTGAGCTGAGTTTTATATTTTTACCTAGTTCAAAGGCTAAGTCTTGGGTGTTGGGCAGACTTAAACCTATTTCAATAAATTGTTCAATTTGTTGAATCGATAATAATTCTGTTTTTGCCAGTTCTTGTTGGAATGTCCTCAGTAAATCATTATCGTATTGATGCGTGCCGATTAAAATTTCAATCAGCCGTAAATAATAACGTGATGGGATAACAGGAATCTGTTGCTTCTGCACAAGAAAAACTCAGCAAAGTCTTAAAATGATAATAACAAGTCTTAAAATGATAATATAGAGGGGCTATGAGCGAGCACAATCAATTCAAGCAAAACATTTTGTGTTCGATTGGAGTCTCTAATGAATATGCATACTCAACTGGATGTCGAGCAAGCGACAACAACATTTAAGGATAAAAAACGTCATTTATGGCTATTGGGTTTAGCTGTACCGACCATTGCAATGGGTGGGCTAGCAGGCTACCAATTTGGTCCTAAAAAAACTAAAAAGTTCTTCGCTTCATTTGGGCCATTATTTATTCATGGTGTTATTCCGGCATTAGATAAACTGATTGGTGAAGACAAGGAAAATCCACCATTAGATGCAATCGCTGATTTAGAAGCAGATCCGTATTACGCACGCATTGTTAAACTTTTTATTCCTTTGCAATATGCAACCAATATCTATGGAGCATATTTGGCAACTCGTAAAAATACACCTATAGCTGATCAGGTTTTATTTGGAACTTTAGTAGGAATGGTCAATGGGATTGCGATTAATACTGCACATGAACTTAGTCATAAGAGTGGTCGACTTGAACATTATTTATCTCATTTGGCGTTAGCACCTTCGGGGTATAACCATTTCCGAATTGAACACCCTTATGGACATCACCGCCGTGTTGCGACACCTGAGGACCCAGCATCTTCACAATTTGGCGAAACCTTTTGGAAATTCTTACCGCGGACTGTAGTTGGGAGTTTTAAATCGGCGATTGAAATTGAGAAGAATCGCTTAGAGCGTAAGAAATTGCCTTTCTTCTGTAAGGAAAATGAACTGATTCATGGCTGGGCAATGTCGGCTGTGTACCATGCAGCCATGTTTGCGAAATTTGGTGCCCGTTCGATTCCGTTTCAAGTTACTCAAGCTGCGTATGCAATAACTTTGTTTGAATCGGTGAATTACATTGAACATTATGGTTTAAAGCGTGCAAAGAAAGAAAATGGCCAATATGAACGTACTTTGCCAGAGCACAGCTGGAATAATAATAATGTGGTGACCAATCTGTTCTTGTATCAATTACAACGGCATTCAGATCATCATGCCAATCCAACTCGCAGCTTTCAGACCTTGCGGCATTTTGAAGATGCGCCGCAATTGCCAGCAGGTTATGGTGCAATGATTTTGCCTGCGTTTATTCCATCTTGGTGGTCAAAAATTATGGATGAACGCGTTGTTGAGCACTATAAGGGCGACCTCAGTAAAATCAATATGCATGTTGATGTGAAAGAAAAAATGCTAGAGAAATATATTAAGCAAAATAATGCGGCTTAATAGTCGAAAGATATAAAACAGATCAGCCCAAGTGGGCTGATTTTTATAATTAAGCAGAAATACAGAGCCTGTTAAAATGCAGATCAAACTCAAGATATTTGTGAACAAATGCAGTTTTATCCGTGGTGCGTAACAAATTATTGTAAATAAACTCTGGAACGGGATGATAAAGCTCACCTGAGCCATTGCTATAGAAAATTTTTAAATAGCGTGAAGAAACATCATATTTCCAAGAGGTTACAACAACAGATTTTTCCATATAACTACTCCTACTTTTGTTTGATCTTTTAATACATATACAAAACTCTTTTGTTTCATAATTCGACAGTACTCTAAGTTAAGCAGGCTGACAATTCATAAATGAATGTTGCTATAAATTTATAAGTATAAGAATTGTAAAAAATTAGCTATGAAATTTTGGTAGATAATAAGACTTAGATTTATAAAAATAATCAATAAAAAAACCACCCTAAAAAGGGTGGTTTTTAGACGTATTGGTCTAATCTAAAAAATTAGATTTTACCAACTAAGTCGATAGATGGAGCAAGAGTAGCTTCGCCTTCTTTCCATTTAGCTGGGCAAACTTCACCTGGGTGAGCGTGTACGTATTGAGCAGCTTTTACTTTACGAAGAAGTTCAGACGCGTCACGGCCGATACCACCAGCGTTAAGTTCAACGATTTGGATTTTACCTTCTGGATCGATAACGAAAGTACCACGGTCAGCTAAACCTTCAGATTCGATAAGAACGTCGAAGTTTTTAGAAAGAGTCCAAGTTGGGTCGCCAACTAATGGGTATTGGATTTTTTTGATTTCTTCAGAAGTGTCGTGCCAAGCTTTGTGAGTGAAGTGTGTATCAGTAGATACAGCATAAATTTCAACACCAAGTTTTTGGAATTCAGCGTAGTTGTCAGCTAAGTCACCAAGTTCAGTTGGGCAAACGAAAGTGAAGTCAGCTGGATAAAAGAATACAACAGACCACTTACCTTTAAGGTTAGTTTCGTTAACTTCAACAAATTGGCCGTTGTGGTAAGCAGTTGCTTGGAAAGGTTTAACTTCAGTATTAATCAAGCTCATCATTGTCTCCATGATTGAGGTTTATATTTAAACTTGTTTACGAGATGTAGAATAAATAAAAATTCTTTATTGGGGAAATAGTATTTTTACATGACTAAAATCGGAAAATTGAATAAGTGATAAATTTACGATTTTTAAGTCCCCAAACACTGTATTCGATTTGACTGCAAAAACATGTAAATCAAATGACAGTTATCGTAAAAGAAACTTGCATAACAACATGAAGTCTAGCGAGACAAAATTCAAGGGTAAAATTTTAAAAAATTAAAAATATATAAAAAACCAACTGTTTTACCTGAAGAGCATTAAAGCGTAAAATAGCGGATTGTTGAATTTTCAGGAAAATTTATCTGTGCTGAATGGTTTAAATATAGATCAATGGGTGATGGCGAGAGATCGTTACCGTTTAAATCGTTTGCGTAAAGATAAAAAAGCCGATACTTCAGAGATTGAAAAATTATTTGAACAGTCTAATGCAAAAGTTAGACAGCGTTTTGAACGTCTACCTAAAATTAAACTGAATCAGGATTTACCTGTTTCTCAATATGCAGATCGTTTAATTGAAGCGATTCAAAAGCATCAAGTTATTATTGTGGCAGGTGAGACAGGCTCAGGTAAAACTACTCAGCTTCCTCAAATTGCCATGTTAGCGGGTCGTGGTTTAACGGGCATGATTGGTCATACCCAGCCACGTCGTTTAGCTGCACGTAGTGTTTCTCAGCGTATTGCAGAAGAAGTCGGCGAAAAGCTCGGCGAATCGATTGGTTTTAAAATCCGCTTTAATGAACAAGGCTCGCAAGATTCGATTGTACGGTTAATGACCGACGGTATTTTGCTTGCCGAGTTAGGTAATGACCGTTTTTTATCTAAATATGACACGATCATTATTGATGAAGCGCATGAACGCTCACTCAATATCGATTTTATTATGGGTTATTTAAAGCAGTTACTGCCAAAGCGCCCAGATCTAAAAGTGATTGTGACTTCGGCAACTTTAGACGTAAATCGTTTTAGTAACTACTTTAATAATGCACCAGTTTTTGAAGTAGAAGGTCGTAGCTACCCAGTTGAAGTACGTTATCGCCCAATTTCAGAGATGAATATTGGTGGTAGTGATGATGACGAGTTCGATGATTTTGAAGAAAACCTTCCTCGCGCAGTGGTACAAGCTGTAGAAGAATGTTTTGCCGATGCCGAAGAAAAAGGCCATCCTGAACATGCGGATATTCTGATTTTCTCAAGCACAGAACAAGAAATTCGTGAGTTGCAGGAAACCTTACAAAAGTACGGGCCAAGACACACCGAAATTTTACCGTTGTATGCACGTTTAGCTGTTTCTGAACAACAAAAGATTTTTAGTCCGGGTGGAAAAGGCCGTCGTATTATTATTGCGACCAACGTGGCCGAAACTGCACTGACGGTTCCAAATATTCGTTATGTAATCGACAGTGGTTTTGCACGTATATCGCGTTATAACTACCGTTCACGCGTACAACGCTTACCAATTGAAGCAATTTCGCAGGCTGCGGCCAATCAGCGTAAAGGGCGTTGTGGTCGTATTGCTCCGGGTGTGTGTATTCGTTTATATAGCGAAGAAGACTTTTTAAGTCGTCCTGAGTTTACCGAACCTGAAATTAAACGAACCAACTTGGCTTCGGTTATTTTGCAAATGCAAAGTTTAGGGTTAGGTGAGCTAGAAAACTTCGATTTTATTGAGCCACCAGATTTCCGCCTTGTAAATGATGGTCGAAAACTTCTCATTGAGTTAGGGGCACTCAATGAGAAGAAAAACGAGCTGACTAAGGTGGGGCAAACAATGGCTCGTATGCCAATTGACCCACGACTCGCGCGCATGATCGTGGGTGGTGCTCATTTCGGGGTACTTAAAGAAATTTTAGTTGTTGTCAGTGCGCTTGCAGTACAAGACCCACGTGAGCGCCCAGCCGACAAACAGATGCAGGCTGACCAAAAGCATGCACTATTCAAAGAAGCAGATTCAGATTTTCTGTTTTATTTAAAACTTTGGGAGACTTTAAATCCTAAAGGTGAAGCAGGGATGTCTGAAAATAAACGTCGCCAGTTTGCTAAGCAGCACTTCTTAAGCTGGTTACGTTTACGCGAATGGAAACAGACACATAAACAATTGGTCGAGTTAGCTGAAGGTTTAAAACTGAGTTTTAATGAAAAACCTGCGAACTATGAAAACCTGCACCGTGCGTTGCTGACAGGTTTATTGTCTTTTATTGCCAATAAAACTGATGAACGTAATATCTTTATGGCAGTGCGTCAACAAAAGGCGAAAGTCTTTCCTGCCAGTACTTTGCACAAAACCAATACTGCTTGGGTGATGGCTTTTGAGATGGTGGAAACCTCTCAGGTTTATTTACGTACTTTAGCCAAAATTGATCCTGAATGGATTTTGCTTGCTGCACGTGACTTATTGAAATATCACTATTTTGAGCCGCACTGGTCTAAGAAAGCTGGGATTGTAAATGCGTATGCTCAAATTTCGCTGTTTGGTTTAATTATTGAACCAAAGCGCTTAATTAATTTTGAGAAAGTTGACCAGCCTGCTGCTCATGAAATTTTCTTACGTGATGCATTAACCACAGGTAACTTAGGTACAGTTCCGCCATTTTTAAAACACAATTTACTTAAACTTGAAGAAGTTGAACGAGTTGAAGATAAATTGCGTCGCCGTGATTTGGTGGTGGATGAAGAAACGATTTATCAGTTCTATGCCTCTAAAATTCCCGAAGAAATTGCAAGTCGAAGTAGTTTTGAAGACTGGCGTGCAACGGTTGAAGCAAAAAATCCACGTTATTTATTTGTAGAAGATGATGCACTTTGGCTCAATGACCGTCCAACAACACAGCAATTCCCAGATCATTTGCATAATGGGCAGCTACGTTTAGCAACGACTTATCGTTTTGACCCAAGCCATGATGAAGATGGTGCAACGGTTCAAATTCCGGTACAAGCTCTTCCTCAGGTCGATGAAAACATCTGGTCTTGGGGGATTCCAGGTTGGCGTTTAGATTTAATCGAAGCACTACTAAAAGCTTTACCAAAAGATAAACGTCGTAGTGTAGTGCCTATTCCTGACACAGCTCGTAAACTCATGCAGGGTATCGATGCTGTACATTTGCGTCAGCATATTTTTAGTTATTTAGCTTTTGCTTTACGTGGTGAGCAAATTACTGAAAAAGATTTTTCGTTTGAATGTATTGATCCATATTTGGTGCCTTTTATTAAGGTGATTGATGAAAAAGGTAAGCTGATTGCGAAAGGACGTGATTTACCTGAGTTAAAAGCACGCTGTCGTGTTGAAACGCATCGTCCAGTGAAACAGCAAAAAGGCGAATTTAAAACTTTCCCTGAAAACTTTACATTTGAAGCTTCGCAAAAGGTGACAGGTGTTGTTGTTAAACAATATCAGGCTTTGGTACCTACAAAAGCTTTTGCTGAAATTGAAGCTAAAGATGACTCTGGCGTGGTTATACAGACTTTTAATGATCAGGCTGAAGCTATTAAGCAGCATCGTGAAGGGATTATTCGTCTGGTCCATATGCAACTAGGTGACTTGGTTCGTCAGTTGAAAAAGCAGATTTCAAAACCGCTCGCGCTTGCTTATTCGCCTTTAGGCGATAAAGCTAAGCTTGAGCAGATGCTGGTCTATGCAACATTGCAGATGGCAATTACAACTTTGCCAATTAATGCTGATGAATTTAATAAGCTGCTAGATCAGGTCAAAAAGCAATTTTTGAGTTATGGTCAGCAAGCACTTGAGCAATTAAGTGATATTTATATACAGTGGCAGCAAATCCGTCGTCAGCTTTTAGTGCTTGATGCAGGGGTGTTTGGACGTAGTATTGATGATATTGAAGATCAGTTAGATCTCATGTCACTTGGCAATTTTGTTTACTGCCAACCAGTAGATCTTTGGCAAGAATATCCGCGTTATTTAAAAGCGCTCCTATTGCGTTTAGATCGATTGCCAAATAATCTACAGCGAGATCATGCCGCTATTGATGATGTCGATCCATGGATGGACAAGGTATTTAAATTCAAAAATGATCCAAGAATCAAAGAATTGTATTTGATGTTGGAAGAATTTCGCATTTCTTTATTTTCTCAACCGATGAAAACCAAGATGCCTATTTCGCCAACTCGACTGCAAAAGTTATGGGATCGTTTGGGAATCAGTTAAGATAGATCGGGGTTTGTTTATGCGTTTGTTTAGCCTACAACGCAATTTATAAATGAAAGATTAACAGACCCTATTCATTTTTTTAGGAGTTTTACATGGGCATTCGTATCACAGGTACTGGGTTATTTCACCCAACAGAAATCATTTCTAATGAAGAACTGGCCGACAGTTTAAATGCTTATGTGGAACAATATAACCAAGAGAATGCAGAGAAAATTGCAGCAGGTGAACTCGAAGAATTACGTGGTTCTAGTGCTGAATTTATTGAAAAAGCGTCTGGTATTAAGCGCCGTTACGTGATTGAGAAATCAGGTATTCTCGATCCAAATCGTTTGCGTCCTCGTTTGTCTGAACGTTCAAATGATGAACTTTCACTTCAAGCAGAGTGGGGCGTCATTGCTGCGAAACAGGCAATGGAAAATGCAGGCGTAACTGCTGAAGATATCGATGTTGTGATTTTGGCATGTTCAAACATGCAGCGTGCTTATCCAGCTGTAGCGATTGAAATTCAGTCAGCACTTGGCATTCAAGGTTATGCCTACGACATGAACGTTGCATGTTCAGCTGCCACTTTTGGTTTGAAACAAGCGGCTGATGCAATTCGTTCAGGTGCTCGCCGTGTTTTATTAGTGAACGTTGAGATTACCTCTGGTCACCTCGACTACCGTAACCGTGATTGTCACTTCATTTTTGGTGATGTTGCAACGGCTTCTATTATTGAAGAAACCACTACTAAAACTGGTTTTGAAATTTTAGATATTCATTTATTTACTCAATTTTCAAACAACATTCGCAATAACTTCGGTTTCTTAAACCGTAGCGAAGATGCAATCGTAGATGACAAGTTATTCCGTCAAGATGGCCGTAAAGTATTTAAAGATGTTTGTCCGTTAGTGGCAAAAATCATTAATGCGCAGTTGGAAAAAATGCAGTTAACTGCAAACGATATTAAGCGTTTCTGGTTACACCAAGCCAATGCCAACATGAATGAATTAATCTTGAAATATGTGGCTGGTAAAGATGCAGATCTAAGCCGTGCACCCATTATTCTAGATGAGTTTGCCAATACCTCTTCAGCAGGTGTGATTATTGCTTTACACCGTACAGGCCACGAAGTGAATGATGGTGAATATGGCGTGATTTCATCTTTCGGTGCTGGCTATTCAGTAGGTTCAATTGTTGTACAAAAGTACGTTGCTTAAGTTACTAGATTAATTAAAAAACGCTCGTAAGAGCGTTTTTTAATGGCTCAAAAATAATAAAGCGGACCAAAAGTGGCCCGCTTAAGTTAAATCAAAAATAATTAAAACTTTTTAGTGTAGTTTACAAACAGACGATCTTCACCAAAGTCATTGCCATGTTTTACGTTGTAATCAATCCGAATGTATTGCAGGGCAAGACCTTTTAAGAAAGGCTGCTGAAATGCATAGTTTAAAATCACATTCGACTCAGTTTCATGGTTTTTCTCACCATTGGCTGCTCTAAAATCATTTCCGTAAACATATTTCACCATCGCGTTTAAGCCCGGAACGTAATCTTTAAAGTCATAGCCGTACATAATGTGGTAAGACTTTTCATCTTTTTTAAAGAATCCCGTGGCATTCCAGTTAATGAAATAAGTCTCTGGTAAAAAGCCATCCGGTAAGGGATAGGCTGACTCGCCGATAATTTGCTGGTAACCCAAACCAAAGGTATGATTTTTTACTTTAAATGTTTCTAATACTCCAATGTTTTGCGCATCAATATCAAAAGTATTGCCGTCATTTTTTGCATTGAAGTATTTAAACTTAGAGGTGAGGGCAAAATTAGGTTGTTTCCAATTATGCTCTAATCCTACATAGTGTTTGTTGTAGAGGTCTTCTAAATTACCAAAGTAATATTCGCCCTTGAGTGACGGCGTAAATTGATAGCGTAGGTCAATGTAATTTAAACCATCAGATTCTTTAGTCATTCCATTTGATGTGAACGAAAACTTTTTAAAATCTTCTTCATTTCGTGGCGAGACTTTTTCAACCCGACCAATTTCAGCATAAAGCTGATCTGAAAGTTGCGACTTAAGATTGGTTCCCCAATAAGAAGCAAGTAATTGTCGGCTGGCATCGACAGCTGTTACAGGTAAATCTAACCAGAGTTCACCGACACTTAAAAGGGTTTTGTCGTAGCCCAGTTTTAAAGTCGCGCCGTGTTTTAAAAAGTCGGATGCTTGTGACTGAGTTTCTTTATTAAAAGGTAAAACTGTGTCCGCAACATGTTTATCTGAACTCAAGCGAACGGCATATTGAACAGAAGCATCGACTCCAATGGTGATAGGCTTATCTGCAATTTGCAGGGGGGTATCATGCATTTTAGATTTATAAAATAATGATGCTGCCTGAGACCAGCTGCCTGTATCTTTGAGGGCATCATTATCAAAATCGCGGTTGATATAGGCATTTTTTAAAGTGAATTTCCATTCATCTTCACTTTGTTGAGCTGTATCTGCTGCCCATAAACTTGAGCTAGTCAATAAACCTAATAATGTGGCTATTGCTAAATTACATGGTTTAAAGCGGTGTAATAATTCCATAATCCATTTCCAAAAAGATGCGCCAGTCCTCGGCGCATGTATTTTTACTGCTGGGTAAGCGTGTTTTGAGGGTTAAAAGTTGATGGCGTTTGTGCGGCAACAGAGGCTTTGAGATTCACCATAAATATTGCAAGTGCAGCAATCACACCTGGAATTGCAATCGCTAAGAAATTCATTTGGTGAGGAAGCTCAAGAGTGAGTAGGGCTCCAGTTAAAACTGGTCCGATAATCGCGCCAATACGACCAATTCCAGATGCCCAGCCCATGCCAGTTGAACGAAGTGCTGTCGGATAGAACTGCGCAACAAAAGTGTAGAGTAAGATTTGCGAACCAATTGTGGCAGCGCCAGCAATCGCAATCAGGCTATATAAAATAATTTGCGGACTATTAATGCCAAGCAGAATTAAAGCTGCTGATCCCACAATAAACATGATCGTAATAACAGGTTTTAAATGAAATCTGTCTGCTAAAGCACCGCCACCAATTGCACCGACCATGCCGCCAATATTAAGTGCAAAGAGGAATAACATGCTTGCACCTAATGAGTAGCCCGCTTGCAGCATGAGTTTAGGTAACCAGCTTCCTAAGGCATACACCATGAGTAAGCACATAAAGAAAGCAATCCAGAACATAAATGTGCTGAAGGTACGGCCTTGTTGGAAAAGCGCACGGACAGGTGCATCGGTCGTTGTACTTTCGTTTAACACCAGTTGTGTATTGGCGTTTACCTGCGTTTGAGGCGCAATTTTACAAACAATACTTTTTGCCTGCTCGCTATGGTTTGATTTCACTAAAAAGGTGAGAGACTCTGGCAAAAATTTCCAAATCAGTGGGAGTAGTAAAAGAGGAATACCTGCAATTAAAAACATGATTTGCCAGCCCATGTCTTTCACGAGCCATGCACCGAGTAGAGCAGATGTCATCCCCCCAATTGCATAGCCACTAAACATGATTGCCACTAATGTACTGCGGATTTTTTTCGGTGCGTATTCGGTCATAAGTGCGACCACATTTGGCATAACGCCACCAATCCCTAGGCCTGCAATAAAGCGCAAAATGGCAAACTCAGTTGGTCCTTTGGCAAAGGCACCTATAAAGGTAAAACCACTAAATAATGTGACACAAATCAGGATGGTTTTTTTACGCCCCAGTTTGTCTGAAAGTGTGCCGAAAATCATGGCACCAAACATCATGCCGAATAGAGCAGCACTGGCGAGCAAACCAGCTTCTACCGCAGTTAATGACCATTGTTGCATTAACAGAGGAAGAGCAACTCCATAAATAACTAAATCATATCCATCAAAAATAATAATAAGTAAGCACCAGATTAAAACTTTCCAATGAAAAGATGTAAAACTGGCTTTATCAATTAACTCATTAATATTAACCTTGCTCGTATCCATTTTCTTCACCTCCAATTTGTGAAGCATCGCGTTATTTTTTAATAAACTATTTTGTTATTGGATTAGAGTCAAAAACCTAATTGATATATCTTTATGTCTTTAAGGTATTGTGCTTTTATTAATTTAATTATTTGAAAAATATGTATTTATTTTTATTGTTTTAGTTGGCTTTGTTGTGTCTTTAAAATAGGGTTAAATATTGTATTATGAGAATTTTAAGGATTTTATAGATGTTTTTTTATAGATTTTATTGATGATAATCACAACTAAAAATATCGTTAAATTTATATTATGAGTTGAAGTGAAAATATAAAAATAAAATACTAAAGTCTATTATTTAATTATTTTATAAATTGATCTTAAGAATGAAAATTAATTTATATTTAATAAAAATCGCCAAGTCAGAATTAGCAAGTTATTTGCATCCTGATTTGGCGATTGAGGTTTTATTTTAGTGGCGGGCGCTTAGATAAAAACTTAATTTGTGGCTGAAGTTGAACGTGGGGTGAGAATGAAATGGGCGATTACACCAATACAAATACCCCAAAAGACTGAGCTTAAACCAAGGAAATGCATGCCTGATGCCGTGGCTAAAAAGGTAATAAGTGCGGCATCACGTTGATTATCATTTTTCATAGCAACAGAAATATTGGTGGCAATAGCACCTAGCAAAGCTAAACCTGCCAGTGCTGCCACCAACTCTTTAGGAAGTAAGCTAAATAGCATGACAATACTGCCAGCAAATAAGCCTCCTAAAATATAAAAAATCCCATTGGCGATTCCTGCGATATAACGCTTTTCTTTCAGTTCATGTGCATCTTTGCCCATACATAAAGCTGCGGTAATTGAGGCAAGCACAATCGTAATACCGCCGACGCAGGCAACAGCTAAAGAGGCAATACTGGTGACAGTAATAATAGGTTTGGCTGGGGTATCGTAACCGCTGAGTTTCATAATCGCCATACCCGGTAAAAATTGGCCGGTTAGACTGACTAAAATGAGAGGAACAGCGAGGTTGAGTGTCGAGTTCCATGTCCATTCTGGGCTAATCCACTGTGGAATAGCTAAACTAAAACTCACATCAACCGGATTCATTTTTCCTAAAATGAGGCTTAATAAAACTCCAGCAGCTAACACCCAGATCATGGTGTAGCGCGGCATTAAACGTTTGGCAATTAAAAAGACAATGAGCATGCTAAAGACAATAAAAGGCATGCTATCAGATGCGGTAAATAGACCAATACCAAATTGAAAAAGAATACCTGCCATCATGCCGGCAGCGACGTCTTGCGGAATCCATTTTAGTAATTTGTCGAAGTAACCTGTAACGCCAATTAAAAAAATAACGATGGCAGAAGTAATATAGGCGGCTACTGCTTCATTCAACGAGACGTTAGGAAATAGGGTAACTAATAGGGCAGTGCCCGGTGCAGACCATGCGGTTATGACAGGCGTTTTATATTTAATCGAAAGATAAATACCTGAAACGGCGGCACCAATTGAGATTCCCCAAATCCATGACACCATCATGTCGGTGGACACATGGGCGCGCTGAGCAGCTTGGAAAAAAATAATCAGTGGGCCTGAGTAAGAAATTAAAACCGCAAGAAAGCCAGCAACTGTTGCTGATATAGACCAGTCATTTTTTAATGTCTTTAACAGGGTTGCCATGTGTGATTGCCTCCATGCAAATCATGTTATTTACCCAATCATGCAAAAAGATCAGGGTTAACCCTGATCTCCACCTCCGACTGAAATAACCGAGCCAGTCATATAGGATGCTTCGTCTGATGCAAGAAATAAAATTGCATTGACTTGTTCTTGAATTGTGCCATAACGGCCCATAAATGTTCGATCTATGGTTTGATCAACCACTTGCTGCATCCATTCTTTTTCATTTTGACTTAACGGATTAGCATTGCGTGGTACTTTCCGAGGTGGTGCTTCAGTTCCACCAGTCGCAACAGCATTGACTCGAATTCCATCTTTGGCATGTTCAAAAGCAAGCGATGCTGTTAAAGCATTTACACCGCCTTTAGATGCAGAGTAAGGAATACGGTTAATACCACGGGTTGCAATTGAAGATACATTTACAATCACACCCGATTGTTGCTTAATCATAGCGGGTAACACAGCGCGGCAGCACCATAATGTTGGAAACAACGAGCGATTCACTTCCTTAATGATCTCTTCTTCAGAAAACTCTTCAAAAGGTTTCATCCAGATCGCGCCACCCACATTATTAATCAGGATATCTACCCGACCATAATGTTCAATGGCTTTTGCAACAACCGCTTGCGCACCTGCATAGGTTTCAAGGTCGGCATTAATCGTGACGGCATTGCCACCCGCACTCTGAATTTCTTTGAGAACGTCTTCAACATATTCAGAGCGGTCAGCCATGACGACTTGTCCACCCTCAGCCGCGACTTGTAGTGCCACGCCACGACCAATGCCTTGAGCACTACCCGTTACAATCACGACTTTATTAGTAAATCTTTGACGGTTTGACATAGATAACTTCTCCACCTGTTAATTCGCAGAGAATTTTTCAAACAAGAAATTAGCAGGTTTGATATTTTCAGTTTCTAACCAGCCACGTACAGCTTCTACCATTGGAACGGGCCCACATAGATAAACATCGACGTCGCCACCGTTTAACCAGTCACTTTCAATATGACCAGTGACATAGCCTTTACGTTCATGATTGCTCTCAGGACTTGCAACTACAGTTCGATATTCAAACCATGGGAATTTTGCTTGCAATTCATTGAGTTTTTCTAGAGCAACCAAATCAAAGTCATTGGTGACACCAAAGACTAAACGAACAGGCTGTTCTGAACCTTTTTCTTCAAGCACTTGTAACATCGACATAAATGGAGCAATACCAGTACCACCGGCAAGCATCAACACTGGACGCGCTACATTACGTAAATAGAAGCTACCGAATGGACCCGTAAATGTCATTTTGTCGCCAGCTTGGGCATTTTTGCTTAAGAATTCACTCATTTTGCCGTTCGGTACGTTACGGACCACAAAGCCCGTTAAGCGATTGCCTGGTTTTGAGCTAAATGAATATGAACGTGTTTCGCCAGTTTCAGGAATAGCAACGTTGACGTACTGACCTGCAAGGAAATGAATATCTGGTTGACCTTCATCAAGTTGAATGTCAAAAGTGATGGTTGAATCTGATAAGTTTTCAACGCGGGCTAATGTACCTTGGAAGCTATGAATTGCAGTTTTGCAAACATCTGACGATGCTTGAATCTGGAATACAGCGTCTGAAGTTGGGCGACACTGGCAAGCAAGAATATAGCCTTGCTCAGCTTCTTCTGGGGTTAGTGCATCTTCAATATAGGTTTCTTCTGGCATGTCATAACTGCCGGATTCGCAAAATGCGCGGCAAGTTCCACATGCACCATCACGGCAATCCAAAGGAATATTAATTTTTTGGCGATAGGCTGCGTCAGATAGGGTTTCGCCTTGAGCTACGTTAATGAAACGTGTAACACCATCTTCAAATTGAAGTGCGATATTGTGGTTTGACATGGCATGTATCCTACAAAATATTTGAAACTTTTACCCTCAGCCAACAGTCCGTTTAACTGAGGGGGTATGTCTTAAAGGTGGTAGATATCAATCACTTGATTGATGTAGTCATTTTTCAAAACGACATACTTGCTCAAGATTTTTGGTTGATCACCTGAAAAATCGATCACATAACGTGACATACCGAAATAGCTGTAATTTGTCTTGTAACGGAAACTCAAGGTATTCCAGTTAAAGCGAACAGTGACTTTGTCGCCATCGCGTTCTACGACTTCAACGTTGGCAATATTATGGCTTGTGCGTGTGTCCGGCATGGTTGCCGATGAGCGCTCGGTTTTAATACGGAACACGCGGTCTTCTAAACCTTGACGGTCTGGATAATAAATAAGTGAAATTTCAGATTGTGGATCTTCAGTTAATTTATCGTCATCGTCCCAAGCTGGCATCCAGAAAGAAGCTTCCGGTGCATAGCATTCAATCCATTCTTCCCATTGTTCATCATCTAAAAAGCGAGCTTCACGATAGAGAAACTGAGCAATATTTTCTAAAGTTGCTTTGTCTTGAGTGCTCATGCTGTTTCTCCCTGATCAGCAATTTCTTTCTCTAATGCAATCGCGTGTTTCATGGTGTGTAACCAATATTGATGTTGGGCAAGATAAAGACCTTCATCTTCAGTTTTGATACCACTTAACATTGGTTTTAAACCGATTTCATTCGCTGCATCGTCTGGTCCATAAATCCAGTGTTTTGAACCGCGGCACATGTCATTCCACTCAAGTGCAATACCTGCATAGCCTGCCTGACAAGCACGGAATTCTTCTAAATCGTCTGGTGTTGCCATGCCTGATGCATTAAAGAAATCTTCATATTGACGGATACGACGTGCACGAGCTTCGGGTGCTTCACCTTTAGGTGCGATACAGTAAATGGTGACTTCGGTTCTATTGACAGAAAGTGGGCGAAGTACACGAATTTGCGAACCGAACTGATCCATCAAATAAACGTTTGGATAGAGACACAAGTTACGTGAACGCTCAATCATCCATTTCGACATCGCTTCACCGTATTTTTCGGTGTATTCGTCTGCTTTCGGGAAGTTTGGACGGTCTTCAGGGTTTGCCCATTGTGTCCAAAGCAACATGTGGCCATTTTCAAAGCCATACGATCCACCGCCTTGTTTACCCCAAGAACCTGCACTCATCGCACGGATGTTATCGGCAGCTTGAGTTTCTTTACGGTGTTGAGTCGTTGCTGCGTAGTTCCAGTGCACAGCAGAAACGTGGTAACCATCGGCACCATTTTCAGCGGTGAGTTTCCAGTTGCCTTCATAGGTATAGGTAGATGAACCACGTAAAACTTCCAAACCATGTTCAGACTGATCAACAATCATGTCGATGATTTTGGTGGTTTCACCCAAGAATTCTTCAAGTGAAGGAACATCGGGATTTAAGCTACCAAATAAGAAACCTTTGTAGCTCTCAAAACGAGCCACTTTTTTAAGGTCATGTGAGCCTTCTTGGTTGAAGCAGTCTGAGTAACCAGCTTCGCTTGGATCTTTAACCTTGAGTAATTTACCTGAATTGTTAAACGTCCAGCCGTGGAAAGGGCAGGTATATGTTGCTTTGTTACCACGCTTGTGACGGCAAAGTTGTGCTCCGCGGTGTGAACACGCATTGATCATGGCATTGAGTTCGCCGTTACGGTTGCGGGCAATAATGACTGGCTGACGACCAATGTGAGTGGTGTAGTAGTCATTATTATTTGGAATTTGGCTTTCGTGCGCTAAGTAAACCCAATTACCTTCGAAGATATATTTCATTTCGAGGTCAAATAGGGCTTCGTCAGTAAACACTGAGCGATGAAGTTTAAATTCACCTGTATCGATATTATCTACAAGTAATTCATCAATACGGTCAAGATGGCTAGTATTGATTACAGGAATACGTGGCATGTCCGTTCTCCGACTTTCCAAAAGTGTGGAAGTCACCAAGGCCTTAGCTACGATCTACAAGGTCTTGATATCCTAATATTGTCAATGAAGCGCATGAGTGCGCTGGGTGTTTAACCGTGAATTGATGAAGATGAATCACTGGAAGATTGGCAAGAGGGCTTTTTCACAAAGCAATTCATCACTTCATCGGTTTGTTGCTTGTATATACCTTAAAAGAATGGTTAAACTGTGTCTAAGACTGAATTTGCATTTTTTTATATCTTAAAGGTATGGATGCCTTATGGAACTAAGACATTTACGGTATTTTGTGGCTGTTGTTGAAGAGCAGAGCTTTACAAAAGCTGCGGAAAAACTATTTATTGCTCAACCACCTTTGAGTCGACAGATTCAAAATTTGGAAAGTGAGCTTGGAATTCAACTGTTTGAGCGTGGAAGCCGTCCTTTACAGACAACCCCAGCCGGACATTTCTTTTATCAGCACGCCCTTAAACTTTTGTCGAATGCTGAAGAAATAAAAAGTATGACCAAACGTATTGGACTGATTGAACGTAGTGTGACGATTGGTTTTGTTGGGTCTTTACTCTATGGTTTACTGCCTCGAATCATTTATTTATTTCGACAACAACAACCTCATTTGAATATTCAATTGATGGAGTTAAGTACCACTGAACAACTACAGGCATTAAAAGAAGGACGTATTGATGTTGGCTTTGGACGTTTAAGAATTAGTGATCCTGCGGTAAGACGTATTCTGCTACGTAAAGAACGTTTGGTGGTTGCTGCACATACGAGTCATCCCATCGCTCAGCGTACCGAAGGGGTATATTTGGCTGATCTCATTGATGAAAAGATGTTTATGTATCCCACTTCTCCAAAGCCTAATTTTTCGACCCAGCTTTTAAATATTTTTGCCGAGCATAGTTTGGTTCCAAAAAATATGCATGAAATACGGGAAATTCAGCTGGCTTTGGGCTTGGTAGCAGCGGGTGAAGGTTTGTGTATTATTCCTGCCAGTGCCGATACCATTCGTTTTCCTCATTTAAATTACATTCCGATTTTAGATAACGGCGCAGTCAGTCCGATTTTCATTACGGCACGCGCAATGGACCGAAGTGAAGACTTACAGCTTTTATTTGATTGTATTTATCAGGTTTATGATCTTGAAGGTATTCCATATAAACGTACCGTTTTCACGCTCGATCAGAACCCGATAGATGATTCAAACGGCATCGACTTTTAAATAAAGCTGGGCATAGCCTCAAAAGCTGAAGCTATGCGTTGATGTGTTTTAGAAAGCCCAAATTAGTTTTAGCCAGCTGGTATGTCCTTCGGGACGATATTCGACTTCGGTTTCTTTTAAAAATTTGGCTTCAATAGACCAGTTTTTATCGGCATATTGAATGCCTGGACCAATTGCAAAAGCCTGTCCTTTAAACCCAATGTCACTTCCGTTTACTTTGTCATCTGTGGTTTGTTTAAAAGCATAGCCTTCAACTGCAACTTTGAGTTTGGGGTTAATGCGGTAACCTAAGCTATAGTCACCCGCAATGTATTGTCCAGACTTATAGTCGGTCGCGTCGTTACGTGTATTCCAGCTATAAGACAGTTTAGTTGAAAGATCTAAGCCCGCCGCGTTGGCATAACTATATGCAAGAATAGGTCGAATGGTGTGATAGTTTTTCCCGAGATTGGCTTCAACTGGATGTGTCGTACTTGGAGTGTCGTAATCACCTGTTCCAAGTACGGTTTCTAGGGCTGCAATCCAGTGATGATTTCCTTGATGCCAGCCAAGCATACCACCCAAAATTAAGTCTCCGAGTCCTTGGTTTGAGTCAGCCATTCCATTTACTTTTAGTCTTAGATCAACCAATGGCTGGGCTGCATAAAACCCGAGTTGTCCATCCATAATTTTTTGATTGGTCATCCAGACCAACCGCGGAACCACAGCGTTGACATCAACATGGAACTGGTCGGGACCATTTTGAAAATCTGATGCGTGGTAATTTTGATAATAACTGAGTAGATAGACCCCAGCAGGTGGTAAGGCACCCGCCATCATACCTTCGGCACCTAATGCAAAAGAGTCTGAGCCATTTTCTGTCGCAAATGCAGAGGGAAGGTAAAGGGCGCTGATTACACCACATATGATTGCAGCAATTTTGTTATTCATAGAATGTCCTATTCTGTGTTGTTTGGCTTGTCACTAAAAAAACGTTATTCCTTAACGGTCTTTAAAAACTTAAGTCTGTTTAACCTGTAAATTTTGAATGCAAAACTCCTGTGAGCCTTGTATTTGCTTTCTAAATTACAAATACAAAGCTCATTTGAAAAAGTGGCGTGCTTAACGGTTTATCTTTAGATGTGCTTAAACAAAGCCGAACGCGATTGTCCAGCAGCGCCATGGGCTGCACTTAAGAAACGTTCAGTGTGAATGTCTCGTTCGAATAAGCGGCTTTGCATGAGTGTTGAAATTGCCGAGTCGATCATGATGGGTGGGCCACACAAATACGCTTTGTGTCCACCACATCGATTTTCAAAGTAATCGGCAACAGCCTCATGCACGAATCCGGTAAATCCAGTCCATTGGTCTTCTGCTTTTGGTGCATTGAGAGCAGGGATATAGCGGAAGTTCGGATAGTCTTTCACGAGTTGTTCAAACAATTCTCGGTTGTATAGCTCTGCCAAGTCTCGTGCTCCTTGGAAGAGGTAAATCGTGCGACTATCTCCAGACTCAAGTAAATCTAAAATCATCGATTGTGGACTTGAAAGACCTGAACCTCCTGCAATGAAAATGGCATTTTGATCATCTGACTTGCGTACGAAAAATTGACCGTAAGGGCCTGAAATATCAAGCTGATCACCTGTGGCAAGTTGTTCATGTACATAAGTCGTCGCTGCACCGCCTTCAACTTTACGAATATGCAACTCAACAATGCCCACTTCACTTGGTGAATTAGCAATTGAAAACGCTCGAGTTCCTTCAATATCTGGGAACTGGACATTGATATATTGGCCAGCTTGGAATTCGATTGGGCGATCTAGTTGTAGACGAATACCCTTAATGGTTGGCGATAAGTCTTTTATGTCAATGACGATCGCTTGATAGTCTTGAACCAAATGACCTAAGAAATCTGGGTCTTCATCGACATCAGCTTCAATGACCATGTCGGACTGTGGTTTGCAGCAGCAGGCAAGCACCTTATTTTCATCGCGTTCAATATCCATGAGCGCAAATGGTGAAGCTTCACCAACATCGTAAAAACCATCGGTGACTTGAACCTTACATGTCCCGCAAGTGCCATGACCACAGGCAAAGGGTAACCAAACGCCTTGGCGTAAAGCGGCATCTAAAATGGTTTGGTCTTCTTCTACTTCAATCGTTGTTCCGATCGGTTCAATGGTGACTTGATAACTCATGACACACCTCCGAATTAAACGTAACTGTCGTTATAGCCATTTAATTCTGGCGTAACGAAACGAAGTAATGACTTATGCCCAAAACCAAGCTCTGCCAAGCTTTGTGTACTCTCTGGGCTAATTGTTTGGCCATCTAAGGTGTATTGCACTTTTGACCAATCAATTTTGTCAAAATCTGGATGTTGGGCAAAACCACCTGTAATTTGTTGCTCAATCAACTGTTCAAAAGTTTGTTGAGGCGAGGCAAGCATGGCATGTGCCGAGCAAAAAAGGGTGTGATGATCCCAACCCACGTAAAGTAAGAATTGATCGCCATAATTTTTTTGCAGATCAAGCGGTTCAAATTGATAGTTGTTGTGTATCGCGCGAACAGTCATGTTCAATCTCCTTATTTCCTATCAGGCAGTTTGATGACTGCCTGAACAATTCCTTGTGCTTAAGCTGCGTTGCCTTTCCATTTTTTCCAGCGCTGTTGGTCTGGTGAACCTTCAATATCCAGATTGTCGGCACCGACATTCATACGGTAATAATCGCGGAGCATGGTTTCGAGGTCGCCACCACCACAGTTGCCTTGCAAAATTTGATTTACAGGTAACCATGCTTGTATATATTTCTCAGGCTCACGCTCGAAAATGTCATGACAGCCATCTGAACAGGTGTGGTAGCGTTCGCCTTGGTAGATGCTATGGCGATAACTAAACTGAGTCGGGTCATCGCCCATTTCAGTAAAGGTCATTGGAATCTGACAAACCTGACAAAGCTGTGGTAAACCTGCGCTATAGAAGCGTTTACCTTCGGCTTCCATTTTGCGAGCCAACTCCCATTTTGGACGGTAGTATTTATCGAAAGTGTCTGGATATTTAGCAGATAACCAATCCATTTCTTCGTCGGTTGGAATCCAAGTATGGAAACCAGCAGCATGACCAAAGTTATAGAAAATCCACCATGCCTGATGTGAGACATGCTCTTTTTCTTTCACAATGACATCGCTATATTTCGGCATGCGAATGCCATAACGACTTAAATCTTTAAATAGCGCACCGCCTGCTTGTTCAAAATAAACTTCCCAAGCTTCTTTCCAAGACATCACTTTGTTTGGCAGCATGTAATCCATCATCATGCCCACAATTGAAAGCAAACGCGTCCCACGCCAGAACCATTTATCAATCCATTCCTGCACAATCGGCACATTGTCTTCATGCTGTTCGAGCAAGAATTTTACGATTTCAAGTCCAAGCGTCATGTGACGAGCTTCATCTGACTGAGCACTAAAACCAAAGGTCACGGTTGCCATATCGCCGTTATAAGCTGCACCTGACATAAACGGCACAAACAGTAAGTTGGTAAGTACATATTCAAAAGCAAAACTAATCGCTAATAAAAATTCGAAAGGTCCGGCAGAACGGGCATCTTCAAAAAATGATTTAGGCACAGACAAATACCAAACGCGGTCATGCATATGTGCCCAGTCCTGAAAACCATCAAAGAACTTGTTGTAATGGCTCATAGCATGAATTTGAGTCTGTACATGACGCAGCTCATCAATCGACTGCATCTGAGAAGCAATACGTGCTCCAATACCACTAAACTGGCGGCCTACGTGGGCATAGCCTTGATAAGCCTGATATTCAAGTGGGGTAACTGCCGTTAAAAAGAGTTTTATGGCATTGAGGTAGCGTTCATTGCTGACATTCATCTGACCATTGTTTTGAGCAAAGGCATCAAAAATGGCATAAAGTTTTTTCTCTTTTTCTGCCTGATATTTCCAGTAAGCATCCATAGTTAAACGGAACGGATCTTCCCATTTAGACCAGTCGGTAATTTTGATACCTTCAAACTCTTCATAAGGGAAGGCGTCTTTACGGTCAGCATAAGAAAAGTCCCAGTCCAAATCACGGGTTAATGCACGGTAACGATCTTTAGCATTTAATTTTTTGCTGGTTTCTTTCGTTTGAGTTGTCATGATTGATCATCCTTAAATCTTTGTTAAACAACATCTATGTTGTGATTAATTCCAATGAAGACGGAAAGTATCGTCATCTTCTTCGACGTTGCCGCCTAGCGTAATCATGTTGAGTTGTAACGACTGGATGTCCCAATCTTGGCCTAATTTTTCAGAAACGGTTTCGGCTTTAATCACTAAGTCGGTTTCACTTTCAATTCGGATCATGGCAGGCAAATACTGAATTGAAGCTTCAGGGTTATCTTCTTCAATCGCTTCGAGGATGTAGCGTGAAGTATCGTTGTCTTGTAATGCGAGATAGACTTTAGACATGTTGCTTCTCCTTAAGCATTTGTAAGTGGTTGTAGGCCGAGTTTTTTTGCACGATCAATCACAACTTGTTCTGCTTGATCAACTGCATCTGCTCTTAAGGCTGCTGTTGCCCAAGGTATAAAAGCTGCTTTTACTTGAGCTAAAGACTGGGTGAACCATTCATTTAATAGCTGTTTGTTGTGATCGGATTCTGCTGCCGCAGTTTTAATGACGGTGTCTGACCACTTACGTAAATCACCTAAAGTGTCTTTCATAAACTCAGTCAGCATGGCTAAGTCACGAGCATTTTGAGTGACTAACCACTGATCAAACTGTTGATAAACAAGCTCTGTCACAAAGCCGTCAATCACAAGGTTCTGTAATAGGAAAAGTTTGAAATAGTCTTGCTCGGTGAGACTTTGTTCACACAGACGGCGTAAGCCTTGCCATGCAGGATGTTGCATCCAAGCCTGTTTTGCCTGCTGTAATGAATCGCCGCTATTACCATCTAAAGCTAAGCCAATGCGTGAGATGTACTGCGCAATTCCTAAATGATCCATCGCGGCATAAATACAAGCTTGGGTAATCACGGTGCCATAACCATAGGCACTGCCAGACATCATGTGTAAGTTTGCAGTTTGTTCAACGTGGCGAAATGGCAATAGGCATTCAATGACCTTAGCTTTGACTTCATCAGACAAATGTTCTGCAAGCTGACGTTTTTCAAAAAAAGCAAAATTACTTTCGGCTGTGTCCTGCAAACGTGCACGGTGTTGAACATAAGTTCCATAATAGAATTGACGTGGATCTTTAAATGCATACCAATCTTGCATTTGCAGGGCAGTATGGGTTTTATCATTTAAAGTCTTTTCAGGTTTCCACAAAGGACGATAGTGGAAGTTAGTTTCTGCCTGTACATCGAAACTCACTTCTTGATATCGAGTTGCTGGCTTACTACCAAATCGTCTTTCGATATAGGCGTAGTTTTGGCGGATAGGTTCGACATTTGACGTTTTGATTTCTAAAGTCATGGCTTTATCTCCTTATATTTTTTACATCTGATCATCGTGATCGTTGCTATTACGTTGCGTGCCGACTAAGGTTACTTCAGTGCCATAGCGCCATTTTTCTTCCTGAGCATCATTAAAAGCTTGTTGCTCTTGGGTCATTTCAACCACTTGATTGGTTTTACAAAAATTATTAAATGCATGTTTAGGCAAAACCAGTTCCACAAATAGACTTGGGTCGTGAATGGCAAAATCGAATTCGATAAACTCTGCGTTTAAGTCGCCAGTGACCCGGATATATTTGGTTAATGCTTCGACTTGAGGTTGCGTCATGCTGTACTCCATCAAGACATGGTCTCGAAATTGATGAATGCTCCTTGCTCTCGCTATAAGCTTTACAAAAGCTATGCCAACTTTATTTTTATAATTAAAAACAATTGCTTAGTATTTTTATTAAAAGTGCAGCATTTTTAAAATTCACCATTTCATGAATTTTTTTGAATGGTGAAAAAGAGATATTCATGATTTGATGAAGAGGGTCGTAAAAATTTCTTTTTAGATTGTTTGGGGCTTTAAAAGGAGAAATTTAGAAATACTTTTTTAGTATGAAGTTATGTCTTTAAGGTACTAGGACATTTATCTTGTTCTTCGATAAGATGAGATAGCACCCAAATGTGTTTAATGGATTAAAACAGATCACTCATGGCTCGAGTAAAATACGATACAACGGGACGATACGCAGATCATCCGCAAGAAATTCATGATTTGCTATCTAAACTGCACTTTGATACTGCCCACGGTCAAATCTGGTTTGATGAATATCGGATGCTGCTTTTACACACCAGCATTATGGGATATTTGCGTAAAGATTTAGCGCACATGATTGGACTTGAGCGAACCAAGCGTTTCTTTATTCGTTTAGGGTATCAAGCAGGGTTAAAGGATGCAGAAGTGACAACAAAAATGCGTCCAGATCTAAATGAACACGATGCTTTTATGGCAGGCCCACAAATGCACGCCATTCGTGGAATGGTGCAAGTACAGGCCAACCAGCTCAATTTAAGCCACGATAAAAAACAGTTTTATGCCGATTTAAATTGGCTTAACTCTTTTGAAGCTGATGTGCATTTAGAGCATTTTGGTCCAAGTGATGAACCTGCGTGCTGGATGCTTCTGGGTTATGCATGCGGCTACAGTAGTTTTGCGACGGGCATGACCATTATTTATCAAGAAATAGAGTGTAAAGCGTGTGGCCACGAGCATTGCCGTATTATTGGTAAGCCTTTAGAAGAGTGGGAAAATGCAGATGAGCTGATTCAGTTCATGTCTCCCGAACCCATAGAAAAAGAACTGATTGCGTTGCAGGCTGAACTTTTTGAACTTAAAAAATCAATTTACAGTGACAGTGAAGCCGATTACCAATTATTTAGTTCTGTGGGTAAGTCAGCATCTTATAAACAGGTCTGTGCATTATTAACCAAAGCAGCAGGCTCGAAAGTTTCTATTTTGCTACAAGGCGAAACAGGGGTTGGTAAAGAAGCTTTTGCACGAGGGGTTCATGAAAATAGCCAAAGAAAAGACCATCCTTTTATTGCGGTAAATTGTGCAGCGATTCCACCAGAATTAATTGAGTCCGAATTATTCGGCGTAGAAAAGGGTGCCTATACAGGAGCGCATCAATCTCGCTTGGGTAAGTTTGAACGAGCCAATGGTGGTACGATTTTTTTAGACGAAGTGATTGAGCTTTCACCTCGTGCACAAGCGGCACTATTACGCATTTTGCAAGAAGGTGAATTTGAGCGAGTTGGAGACTCACAAACTCGTATTTTAGATGTTCGTGTAATTACAGCAACCAATGAAGATCTTGAGCAAGCGGTGAAAACAGGACGATTTCGGGCAGATTTGTATTATCGCTTAAATATTTTCCCAGTGCAGATTCCGCCTTTGCGAGAGCGCCGTGAAGACATTCCTTTACTGGTTGAACATTTTCTTCGTCGCTTTGAAAAAATGTACGGCAAAACCATTCAAGGTGTAAGTGAAAAGACCAAAGTTTTTATGCAGCAATATGAATGGCCGGGAAATATTCGAGAGTTGGAAAACTTATTAGAAAGGGCGGTTTTATTAACGGACGATCAGCAACTGATTAAGTTAAATGCCATTTTTCCACAGATCAAGCATGACCTAGAGCAGGCTGTAGCTGTTAAAACTGACTTTGAGCAATTATTACAGGCAGAGTTTAATTTAGAAGAACACGAAAAGCAGTTAATTTTAACGGCTTTAAAAAAGGCAAATCATAATGTGTCTGAAGCGGCACGTTTATTAGGGCTAACTCGGGCAGCACTGGATTATCGAATTAAAAAATTTCAGCTTTGAGTCAATATCAACACGCTCAAAAATAAAGGCCTAACTTTAAATGTTAGGCCTTATTCATTATTGCACTTGAGCAGGGAAACCATCTTCTTCAAGTGCTTCAGTAATTTTATCGATGCTTTCACTGCTTTCAACAGTTACGATTTTGGTCGCTAAGTCCACATCTACTTTTGCATTTGGGTCGATATCTTGAATCGTCGCAGTCACGCCACGAGCGCAGCCACCACAAGTCATATTTTCAATAAGTAGTTTCATATTCATACTCCATCAAGAATGAGATGTTTGTTTGGATAACACTGAGTCTAAACCTTGTCATGATTGTAAGGTCAAGACCAATTTTTTAAAAAAATATGCTTGACCTTCCCATGATGGGAATCTATATGCTCAATACAGAATATTAAATTTTGCAGATTTGCAGAGGTGTTTGATGGACTCAAAAAACACAAAATTGCCAGCATATAGTGAAACACTTCCAATCGAAGGCATGACCTGTGCCTCGTGTGTAGGTCGTGTCGAAAAAGCACTTAAGAAAGTTGAAAATGTAGAAATTGCTAATGTTAATTTGGCAACAGAGAAAGCCGTTGTTTATTCAAATCAACCGATTCAGCGTGAAGCATTGGTTAAAGCAGTTGAACGAGCAGGTTATGATGTTCCTAAAGCTGCGCCAGTGGAGTTGTCTATTGAGGGCATGACCTGTGCATCTTGTGTTGCACGAGTTGAAAAAGCCCTAAAAAAAGTAGACGGCGTTCAAGAAGCCACAGTCAACTTAGCAACAGAGCAGGCTTGGGTGCAGGCAGATAATTCAGTCAATGTCGAAGACTTAATTCGCGCTGTTAAAAAAGCAGGTTACGATGCAAAAGCATCTGAAAAAAATCAAGATGAGCAGCTCGACAAAAAAGAGTCAGAGTTAGATCAGCTTAAAAAAGATTTGATCATTTCGATTGTGTTAGCCTTACCTGTGTTTATTCTGGAAATGGGTTCACATCTCATTCCAGCTTTTCACATGTGGGTCATGCACACGATTGGGCAATACAATAGCTGGCTTTTACAGTTTGTTTTGACCACATTAGTACTCGTTTTTCCTGGTCGCCGTTTTTACCAAAAAGGTATTCCAGCCTTATTGCGTTTAGCGCCAGATATGAACTCGCTGGTTGCTGTTGGCACCTTAGCTGCCTATAGCTTTTCAGTTGTGGCAACCTTTATGCCGCAGGTTTTACCCGAAGGCACGGTCAATGTTTACTTTGAAGCGGCTGCCGTTATTGTCAGTTTAATTTTGCTCGGACGTTATTTTGAAGCCAAAGCTAAAGGGCGTACTTCACAAGCGATTCAACATTTGGTAGGAATGCAGCCGAAAACTGCTCGTATCCAGCGTGATGGTCAAGTGGTGGAAGTTGCAGTTGCTGAAGTGGTCAGTGGAACTATTGTAGAAATTCGTCCGGGTGAACGTGTGCCAGTCGATGGTGAAGTCGTCGAAGGACATAGCTATATTGATGAATCTATGATTACGGGTGAGCCTGTTCCTGTTGAAAAGAAAATAGGAGAGCAGGTGGTCGGTGGTACGGTCAACCAAAACGGTACTTTAAACATTCGAGCAACCGCCGTTGGTTCTTCTTCTGTACTTTCACAAATTATTCGCATGGTTGAACAAGCCCAAGGTTCTAAACTTCCGATTCAGGGTTTAGTCGATAAAGTCACCATGTGGTTTGTACCGGCTGTCATGCTAATTGCTGCAATCACTTTCTTAGTTTGGTTTATTTTTGGGCCAGAACCTGCGTTGACTTTTGGTTTGGTGAATGCTGTTGCGGTACTGATTATTGCTTGTCCTTGTGCGATGGGACTTGCAACGCCAACCTCTATTATGGTCGGTACTGGACGTGGTGCTGAGTTAGGTGTCTTGTTCCGCAAAGGTGAAGCTTTGCAGCTTTTACAAGAAGCACAGGTCGTTGCCGTTGATAAAACAGGCACACTTACCGAGGGTAAACCGACACTAACAGACTTTAATGTGCAATCAGGTTTTGAGCGTGAACAAGTGCTAACTTTAGTTGCTTCGGTCGAAGCCAAGTCTGAACACCCAATTGCACTTGCGATTGTTCAAGCAGCAGAAAGTGAAGGCTTAAACTTATTACCCGTAACAGCATTTAACTCGATTACAGGATCAGGTATTGAGGCAGAAGTATCAGGCCAAAAAGTACAAATTGGCGCAGACCGTTATATGCACCAACTTGGTTTAGACACCAACTCATTCCAAGCGATTGCTGCTCAATTAGGTGAAGAAGGCAAAACACCGCTTTATGTTGCCATTGACCAAAAACTTGCTGCAATTATTGCCGTGGCAGACCCAATTAAAGAAACAACCTATGCTGCGATTGAGGCATTGCATCAATTAGGTCTCAAGGTTGCTATGATTACAGGAGACAACCGTCATACGGCGCAAGCGATTGCTAAAAAGCTGAATATTGATGAAGTTGTGGCAGAGGTTTTACCCGAAGGCAAAGTGGACACAGTTCGCCAACTGCAAAAACAATATGGTCGTTTGGCCTTTGTAGGTGATGGTATTAACGATGCTCCAGCCTTGGCGCAAGCAGATGTTGGGTTAGCCATTGGTACAGGAACAGATGTTGCCATTGAAGCAGCCGATGTTGTGTTGATGTCAGGTAGTTTAAAAGGTGTACCGAACGCAATTGCATTAAGTAAAGCCACCATGCGAAACATACGTCAAAACTTGTTCTGGGCATTTGTATATAACGTTGCACTTATTCCAATTGCAGCAGGTGCGCTATATCCAGCATTTGGTGTGTTACTTTCACCTATGTTTGCAGCAGGCGCGATGGCACTTTCTTCGGTCTTTGTTTTAGGCAATGCATTACGCTTAAAACGTTTTCATGCGCCAGTACAGTAAGGGTGCTGAAAATCAACTTTTGGTTTAAGATCATGACAACAGGTCTTAAACCAAATTTAATATTTGAGGTGTGAGATGAATATCGGTCAGGCATCCAAACATTCGGGCATTTCGGCGAAAATGATTCGCTACTATGAAGAAATCGGTTTACTTGAAGCAGCTCAGCGTTCTGCTTCTGGCTATCGCATTTATTCAGAAACAGACCTTAAAACTTTAAACTTTTTAAAGCATGCTCGAGAGTTAGGTTTTTCATCTGAACAGATGAAAGAGCTTATTTCACTTTGGAAAAATACAGACCGGCAGAGTGCAGAGGTGAAAGCCTTAACCGTAAAACACATTGCCGAATTAAAACAGAAAATTGCCCATCTCCAAGAAATGGTCAATATTTTGCAGGCTTCAGCCGATGATTGCTGCGGCAACCAGCAAGCTTCTTGTGCGATCTTAGATCACATTGAAAAAGGTGTGGGTGTAAGCTAAGTTTCATTAAAATAAAAAAGGAAAATCATAGTGTATACGGCATCTTGTCTATGTAATGGTATCCAACTACAAATTAATAGCGAATTAGAACCCATCATGGTGTGTCATTGCACACAGTGCCAAAAAGCTCAAGGTACTGCTTTCGCTGCCATTACTCAAGTACAAAAAAGTGACTTAAATATTGTGCAGGGTGAAAATCTTTTACAGGCTTATTTTGCATCACCTAATAAAAAGAGAGTGTTCTGTAAAACTTGTGGTTCGCCGATCTGGAGTGAACGTTTAGATAAGCCTGAAGTAGTGCGTTTAAGGGTAGGCCTTATTAATGAAGAAATATCGACATCTGTAATTTCTCATGCTTTTGTGTCTTCAAAAGTGAAGTGGTATCCAATTTGCGATAGTGCTCGCCAATATCCAAATGCGGTAGAAAACCCTTAAATATTAAGGTTGGATCGTATTTTATTCATTTGTAAAAAAACGTGAACAAGACTAGCCATGAATAAATAATGTGCTATAACTGTACCTAAGGTAATCGTAATATCTCCTCGATCCACAGGGAAACTTGGGACAGGGCAAAAGATACGATAGGACCTTACATATAGCTAGCAAAGAGCATGTAAGAGATGGATAGACACAAATCTTAGATTGCTCACCGTTGCAGAAAAGCCCGTGAAACGGGCTTTTTTAATGCCTGTAGAAAGCTATTTCTAATTTGAGAAGTGCATAAATTTTTAGACTATTTATGAAAAATTAATGTAAAAATAACAAAATATTTTAAATAAACAGACTATTCTGTATTGTAATTTGTTTTTATTAAGGGTACATTTAATCAACGGTTTAAAGTTCAAGCTTAATAATGAACTCATGGTCGTTGTGGGAGATCTAAGAGCCTGCATTTTCCCCAAGATGCGGGTTTTTTTTATGCTTAAAGAAAAGTAGTTATTCATCTCATCTAAAATTTTAATTTTCTAGTTCTTAGTTTTTTTAAATTTAAAAACCTACGAGCCTTATAGATCGTAGGTTTCTATGCTCACTAGAAAGTTAAGCACGATATGCCTGACAGGCTTGTGCACATGCTAAACATGCTTTTGCACAAATCTTGCAATGTTCATGTTCATGCTTACTACATTCAGCAGCGCAGAGTTGGCATGCACTCGCACATAATTGCATGGCTTGTTCAGCAAGCTCGGAATGTCTTAATTCTAAAGACGTACATAACTGACAGGTTTCTACGCAGGTTAAACAATGCTTAATACATTCACGCATCATATGCACATGCTCTTCTTGTAAGCATGCAGAGGCACAATGTTTACAAGCAAACATACATTCAATGCAGGCTTGAATAGAATTAGATGCTTGACTAAATAAAGAAGGATCAGGGGTTTGCGAGCTATTCATTTTAATATTCTCCTTTTCAAAGGCTTTTATTAAAAAACCGAATATTGTTATCTTTTTTCATTTTATAAAATCATTTCTCCTACAGGGACTTTTGAAATGAAAGGTCTACAAATGCTCAATAAGTGATTAACCTCGTATAAGAATGTTACATGTACTTGGCTCACTCAATTTTTGAAAGAAGATGAAGCACGAAGAAAAAATTTCTCAAACAAGACATAAACTTTATTTCGATATAATACTTTTGGCTAATTTCTTATTGTGTGAATATTAGGCAAATTAGGAATGTGAACTTTGAAGGACACGAAATGGAAAACGTTAATCAATACGCTCACGGAGCTGAGCATGAAGTCCACATCCATTGCAAACGATCATTAAGCACATTAATACTGAGTATGTTCGTATTAATTACAACTGGTCGTTAAAAGAAAAAGCACCCGAGGGTGCTTTTTCTGTATATAGCGACGAAATAGATAATTTTAAGAACTTATAAAGCCGCGCCGTTTTTTGTAGGCTTTACGGTCATAAGAAGGGATATTTGATTGCTGGAGATCAATCGCCAGTTGTTTCTTGCGTTGAAACTGAACTTCATTAAGAAGAGCAGCATAAATTTTTGGTCGGTCAGTTTTAAACTTATCTACATCCAATGGAATCTTATCTTCATTCTTGACTAAATATAGAACAGAACCGTTTGCATTGGTTTCATATATTGTCCAGCCAAGCCGAACAATGTAGAGACCTGTTTTTTGATTTTTACCTAAATAAGCTTTAAACCCATCGGGATGAGGGCGAACATAAGCATTCATCATGCATCCTCCATCAACTATTTAATTCGATGAAAGCGACAATCAATGAATTGATGGGGAGCGATACATCTATTCAATAAAATCACGATTTCTAATTGTATGTATATTGATCAATTTAACAATTTCAAGTCGTGTGATCATTTTGTGCAATAGTTAAAAAATAATATAATCTGACTGAAACTCATTTAAAAAATGTGTGACGTATTTTGCAAATTAAAAATTAAACAAATTATAATGAATCTAAGTTCACTTTTTAATATGATTATGATTTTAAAAATAAAAAAGTATTTGTAATATTTCTTGTTACAACGATTTTGTCGACAATAGATGCTCTTTTTTGACATATTTCGCCTAGAGCAATCAGTGAGTTTTGGCCTATGGTGTCATTTTTATTTATAGGACTTGTAGTCACTATCTTGCTGACTCCAGGACCAACAAATACATTATTAGCCTCGGCTGGCTTGCAAGCAGGGGTAAAGCATTCTCTTAAGTTAATTCCAGCAGAGGTAATAGGTTACCTGATCGCGATTACCTCATGGGGTGTTTTACTTGAGTCGGTATCTCATTTTATTCCATGGCTTCCAGCTATATTAAAATTGATGAGCGCGAGTTTCATTCTCTATCTTGCTTTTAAACTTTGGATAACATCCACTGAAGATATTAAGCTAGATCGACCACTGATCACGCCAAAGGCTTTATTTGTTGCGACACTTTTAAACCCTAAAGCGTTACTGTTTGCTTCAGCGATTTTTCCACATGCAGCGTGGGAAAATCCGAATTTGTATTTTATTCACATTGTTGTCTTTTTATCTTTAATTACCCCAATTGCTTTTTTATGGATTATGTTTGGAACAGTACTGATTTCAAATAAAGTAACTTGGTTGAATCAACGTAATTTACAACGTACGGCTGCATTTATTTTAACTTTTTTTGCGATGCCAATCGGCTATTCTGCGATTAGCTCATTTTAAACTTAACCGATTATTTATATTAAAAATTTATTTTTCAGGAGATTTTTATGAAAAGATTAAAAGTAATTATCAAGGATCAGTTTGACAAAGAATCAATTGCTTTGGCAAAAGTTAGACCAATGAATGACCATGCACTTGAACTTCATAAAAGCATTGAACATATTGAAATTAATGACGATATCATTTTGCCCAATATGGATTTGTTATATGAAAACCCTAAAGACGGCAAAATTTATCAGTTAATCGGTGCATTCAGTGAGGAATAACTATTAAATTAAATTTAACAATAACCAGTTACATAGTTTGTGTTTATTAGAGTCTCAATGGTGGAAATTAAGCCAAACTAACGTATAGACACAATTAAAATATTGAACATTGGTAGTCATTATGGGACTATGTTTTTGCAAAAATGTGACATAATCCTCATTTTTGCATTTCAGGACTAAGTGGTATTCACTAAGCCCATTCCTTCAATGAGAAGTAGGAATGGGCTTTTTTTATGAAATCTTATTCTTTGAAAGTTTCATCTAAAGCTTGTTGAACAGCTTCAATTCGAGACTTGCAAGCTTTGTAAGCGCTAATAGACTCTTCAACAACTTTCATTAAATTATCAATATCGGGACTTTCTTGAGATTCCAATAACTCAGCATTTTTCTTCAAAATATCATGACCATCTTTAAACGTTAACTCTTCATTCTTCATTTGGAATTACCTGTGTAATGTTGGCTTCAATCACACCATCTTGCATTTCAATTGCAATGGCGGGGCTTGAAATTTGCTGTATAGAGCGAATAGCTTTTCCTTCAGATCTGACTATTGCATAGCCTTTGGCTTGAACCTGTTTCGGGTTTTGCAGAAGAATTTCCTTCATTAAAGATTCGATTTGAGCGAATGAAAATTTAACTTGTTGCTGTGAGCTAAACTGAATACGTTCTTTCATCTGGTCAAGTAGACGATGCGCCGAGTTAAGCTGATTTTGTGCCGAAGACTTAATGTGTTGAAGTAGTTGATCATTTTTGCTTTGGTACGTCGTGATTTGATGCTGAGAAAGCAGCTTAATCGTTTGTAGACTATCTAGTGCTTCTTGTACGCGTTCAACAATATGGTTGCGAATACCAGCAATCACTTTACTTGGAGTATCAAACGAACGGTGTGCAATCTCATCAAGGATGGTACGGTCTTTTTCATGTCCGATACCAACCCAAATTGGTACGCTGCGTTTACAGAGTAGGGCAGCGAGCTCATAATCATTTAAATAAGCTAAATCATTTACAGCACCACCCCCACGGATAATTACAATCAGATCGGGTGGGAAGTTATAACGGTTTGCCCATTGCTTTAAACCAGTTGCCAACGACTCCATCAGACTAACGGCAGCCGTATTGCCCTGAAAGGTTGCATTTTGATAAACAAAATGACAAACCCCATTTCGCTCAAGAGCGTCTGCATCTTTTTTAAAATCACCGAGGCCCGCAGCATTTTGAGGAGCAATCACTAAAACATTTTGTATATCAAAAGGAGTAGGGATGAGTTTATTTTTATGAATTAAACCTTCTTGAGTTAAACGTTCCACAATTTGTTGATAACGTTTTGCAATTTCACCAAGTGTAAAACTTGAGTCTATCTCTTCAATATTGACTGAAAATCCATATTGCGGATCAAAACGCGCTCTAATTTTAATTAAAACATTTAAGTCACTTGCTAACTCAATTCCTGTTTCACGTTCAAACTTAAGAACAATTTTACTCGCTGAAAATTTCCAGATGGTTGCCTTACAACTGGCGATGACTTTATCTGTATCTGCGTCTTTCTCTGCAAGTTCTAAATAGTAATGTCCACCTTTAATATTTAAATTCCGAATCTCTGCTCTAACCCATACGGGATCGTCAAAGGTCAGGCGTATGACTTCCTGCACAGTGCCGAGATATTCACTTAGCGAGAACTGAGGATCAGACATATAAACTATAAATGTATTAATGAGAGAAAGAATCTAGATAGTATAAAAGCTATCCAAGCAAGGCAATTGGTGTCTATAAATATCGGGTTCTATTTAAAATAAATACAACAATTTAACGAGCTAAAAGTTGGAAATTGATATGCCTATTTAGAGCAAGTGATAAAAATTGAAAAATTAATAAAAAGATAATTGTTAATAATTACAACCGATTAAAAAATAAAGTTTGCTTTATAAAATATATAGGCGTATAAAGCTTACTTCCAATTGCGGGGTGGAGCAGTCTGGTAGCTCGTCGGGCTCATAACCCGAAGGTCGTTGGTTCAAATCCGACTCCCGCATCCAAAATATTATGCTCTGTGATGTATCACTTTTCATGATACGAACTCATGAAAAGCAATTAGCTTATAAATAACCCTATATCAAGCTAAATATTAAATTCTAGACGAACTGTCCATACCTTAAATCTAGCGTTCTAATTACATACCGTAAAATCACATGAGCTCAGTAATGAGTAAATGATTGTGAATATAGTAAATGAGTGGCACATTGCCACAGCCGTAAATGGCAATGAGATTAATGTGAGGATTGTTCCTCATGTGCGTAAACAAAACTCTCTCGATGGATATCGTTGGGTTGAAGTTGGTAAAAAAATTCAACTTCAGTCTGGTGAAGAAATTGAGCTAAACCAAGATGGAAAAAGCTTCTATGCTGGTTTTAATCAACTTTATCGTTTAAATACATATTGTTGATAACACATGGCACTAAAGCGTAAAAACCTATCTCTTTTAAAGGAGATAGGTTTTTTTATATTTATAGAGTATAGAAATAATTAAAACTATAAAAAGGTAAAGTCTAAGTAAATTTTGAAATTATTATTTTAACTATATTTAATAACTTAATTAACCTGCTCGCCAGAACTGACGGCCCATAACCTTAAAATTTTTACCGTTCTCTTCAGTTACACGGCGGTCTCTAAATTTTTCATTTAAGCTATGCAAAATTAAAGAACCATCTGCCTCTTTAAAAATTTGTTTAATCATTCCTTCACCAGCGAAATAAACAGCATAAATCTCACCATCAATGACTTCAGTCTGAGAAATATCAATGCCAACCAAATCCCCATCTTTAATGTAATCGGTCATGCTATCGCCTTTGGCTTTAATAATCCGCATACATTCTTGAGGAACGCGCTTTTCTTTAAAAAAAGAAGCAGGAAAAGGAATTTTTCCATTAATTGCATCAAAATGAAATTCGATTGATTCACCTGTACCACAAGAAAAACTTGCTTCAACCACATCAATCCAAAGATATTGGTCTACTGCATCATGACTTACCACAGTAGGACTAAACACATCACTTTCTTTAAAAGAATCTTCTGAGTTACCAGTGGTAAGCCAATAAGCATCTACACCTAAAAACTGTGCAATAAGTGGAAGAAAAGCAGATTTTAAGTTCTTTCCCGATTCTAAAGCTTGGTAGGCAGGCTGAGACATTTTTACTGCTTCAGCAACTTCTGCCTGAGTTTTCTTAGCTTTAATCCTTGAATCTTTTAAACGGTCTTTAAGAGCCATAGTGATCGCACCAGCTAATTTATAACAAATATATAACTTAAGTTATATCTAGTAAAACAACTATAGTTATTGACTAATAATAACTATAGTTATATTATCAGTTGTAAGGAACCATTGATAGTATGACCTAAATATTTTACTTAAATATATTTTTAATTTTTATCAATGGCTTAGTAAGTAGTGATTATTATTCTGCCTCAATGGACGACAGAATATAAAAAATGGCGATAGTGAATCAGTGATAGAGATCAGCTATTAAAAACAAAAAATGAAATAAAAAAAGCCCGATTCCGTGGATCAGGCTTAATGTTCGTCGATAAAGGGTATCAAGAACATGAAGAATCTAACAAAGAATTTAATGACTCACAAAAGTTTCCGATATATGGCAGCATGTTATGTCAAATTTTTGGTCAAAAAAGTGAAGCAATTCATCAACTTTACTCTTTTTTCTTGTTCTTATGCCAATGCTTAAATGCTGGTAAAAGGTCTATGAGATTGAGCGATTTTATTTAAATAGTTTCTCTAAAAAGGTATTAAATAACATTGGTTTATAAAATTTTATCCTTTTAGAGCGTGTGAGGATTGAGTTATGGGAAAGTTTTTAACGACTGATGGATTAGTGACTGCTTTTAATCTCTATGGTACGGCCATGATGATTGCTTTAGCTGTGAGTTTAGTCGTAGCAGTGGTTCTAATCATGCGTTTTCCTCGTTCACCTCAAGAATGGGTAGTCGGTTTGATTTGTACGATTGTCTCAAGCTTGACAGGTGGCTCATTCATTATCATGAAATGGAATTTGCATGAATGGGTAACAGATATATGGGGAATGATTACTTTAGGTGGATTCTTCTTTATTTGTGGATTACCTGGCTGGGCGATTGTGAGGTGGATATTTAACTTCATTAATAAACAAGAAGGAAAAACTATTGTTGAAGTGATGAAAGACTTAAAAAAAGCAAAAGATGATATTCAAAATTAATATCTAACAGTAGGTGATATAAATGAGGACAGTCTTATGAATATTGAACAATATTTAGATGCACTTATAAAACGTGAAGGTGGATATGTAAATGACCCATTGGACTCTGGCCAAGCGACAAGATTTGGAATTACTCAAGCAGTTGCTCGTAGTTATGGATATCAAGGTGAAATGACGGATTTACCTTTAGAAATTGCTAGAGAGATTTATAAGAAACAATATTGGCTTGAACCACGATTTGATCAAGTTAATTTAATCAGTCCCACCACTGCTGAAGAGCTATTTGATACTGGGGTAAATTGTGGAATCAACTTTACAAAACCGCTTCTGCAACGGGCTTTGAACTTGTTAAATCGCCAAGGAAAAGAGGGCTGGACAGATCTTAAGTTAGATGGGGAATATGGACCATCTACATTGCAGGCTTTATCAATGTATATTGATAAGCGCGGTCATGAAGGTGAGCACGTACTCGTACGTCTCCTTAATATTATGCAAGGTCAGCGCTATATTGAAATTACAGAAAAGAATCCAAAATATGAGCAATTTTTTTTCGGATGGATTGCCAATCGTGTGAGCTTATAAAAAGACCAACTTGCTAAAGCTGTTTTAAGCAAAAGGGCTGTAAAGAACTTAACAAGTTGGTCGTTTTTTGTTTGGTTTATATAAATAAAACTACTTTACTGAGTAATAAGTAAAATCGCTAAAAGGAAGAAAATACAGCCACTCACTTTATTTAGTTTTGCAAAATTATTCCCAGCGAGCATTTTCTCTTTAAAAATTGAAGAAAAATTGGCATAGACTAAATGAATTAAAAAACCAATAAAGCAAAATGTTAAAGATAAAACTAAAAACTGATTTAATATTTCTTTTTTAATATCAATAAATTGTGGAAAAAGTGCGATAAAAAAGACAATTGTTTTGGGATTCAGTAGTGATGCAAATAATCCCTGATAGAAAAGTTTTGATTTCTTTATACCTTTCTCGTCATGTGCAGTTTCTAGTAAATCTTGAGTAGGGGACTTTTTGATAAAGTTTTTATAGCCTAAGTACATCAAGTAAAAGGCTCCAATAAACTTTAAAACAGTAAAGATAGTGGGATTACTGGTAATAATAAGCCCAACACCACTTGCAGAAATTACAGCGATAATAAACATACCAATGATTAAACCACTAATACCGAATAAAGCTGTTCGTACACCATAATTAATTGAATTTGTTACTGTAAATAAAACGCCTGGTCCGGGGCTGGATAACGTGAGAAAAGCAATGGTTATAAATACTAAAAGACCGTTCACGTGGTTACTTCCTGTTTTATCATCAACATATTAAGCTGCACGCGTACTTTAAAGTAGAAGAGATAATATGTATATACAAGTCTGTATATTTTGTAAAATAATAAAATATTTTAGTCATTCATCAAAATGACTATGAAGCTTATAGTAAGCCTTAAAAATCTATAGAAGAAAAAATTTTCAGAGTGTAAAAAAATGAGATATATCTAATGAATATATCAATATTAAATCAATTAAATTTCTTGTAAATAGTATTTAAAATCAATAAATAAGGAGATGGTGTCTGTGATCGAAATGAGTAAAAAATCAATTAATCGAGATAGAGATTGCAATTCGATAAGAAGCGTGTATAGTCGAGCATAACTACAAAAATATTCTTGTTAACCTAAATCTTTCTTTTCGCAGTTTTATTTATAATCCTCCGTATTTTATAAGATATTTAAGTAAACGCATATTTTTGAGTTTAATTGGTTTCTCCAATAACAAATGATAATTTTTTAAAAGTTAGGATTAATTTATGTCTAATACTACTGGTACAGTAAAATGGTTTAATGAAACTAAAGGTTTTGGTTTTATTCAATCTGATGAAGGTAAAGATGTTTTCGCACATTTTTCTGAAATTCAAACACAAGGCTTCAAAGTTCTTTTAGAAGGCCAACGTGTTCAGTTTACTGTGACACAGGGTAAAAAAGGCCCACAAGCGTCAAATATCACTATTGTGAATAATGCTTAAATTTATATAATTTGATGATTTTATTGGGTTATCTTTAGAGTAAATTGCTCAAGTAATTTTTAAAAATCATTAATTTAGTTAAAAAACCCACTTCTTCCTTTGTGGGTTTTTTTACATGAACAATCAAATAAGTTGATTATTTTATTTATATAATATAAAAATTAAACTTATGCTTAAAAAGTTAAATCAATAATTGGTATAAAAATGGATATTTGCATTGGCGGTATTTTAAATGGCAAAGTTTGCAAGAATAACGAAAATTATTTTAGTGCGGGAAATCCTCACTCAGATGAAGTAACTAAATATGAGAAGCAGTATTTTCATTTAAATGGGAAGCTTTTATCTTTTTGGGTGTGTAGTGACATAAAATTTCAAGAAGCGTTAAAAATTGCCGAGAGTTTTATTAAAAAATAAGAAAGATTTTTAAGTTAATATTAATTAAAAGTACTTTAAATTTAACAACTCAATTTCTCAAATGAGATAAGCTAAATATTATTTTTAATTACATATTTTTAACAATTTAAGTTATTTTGTTATTCATAAAGTCATGAGTGAAGAGTACTCTTAACTCAGAATATAACTTTGTTGTAAAATTAAACTTAATATTTATAAAAGTTTATTAAATTTTTATAGTTTTAACGGTCTATGACTTAAGTCATAAATAATATTTCTTTTTGTAGTATATCTAAAGGAAGGAAATAACTCTAAATGTTGAATATAGTACAGCCTAATATTTGCTTTATTGGCAGCAGTAACTTGTCTTTAGCTTTGATTGGAGGTTTAGTTTTAAAGGGATTTCAAAAAGAAAAAATTAATCTTATAGAGGAAGTAAAGTTTGATAATGAAATCATTCTGAAGCAAAAGCAGCATGAGGTAAAAAAGGCTGATATTGTTGTTCTGTTACTAGATCCCAAAAACTTAAAAGCCATACTAGCGCCATTAAAAAAATGGTTAGTAGATAAAACTATAGTGTCGATGATGGCAGGGGTGAATATTAAACAACTTATGAGTATGACGGGCTCACAAAAAATTATACGAATTATTTCTAACCCCCCAGTATTAACTTATAGCGGTACACATGTGCTGATTGGTTCTGAATACTTGGAACCTTTAGATAAAGAGGTCATTGAGGTAATTTATTCAGCAACAGGTAAGACGTATTGGGCGCATTCTGAATCAGATGCTGATGCGATTATTGCGCTATCAGGTTCAGGGCCAGCTTATTTCTTTTATATTCTCGACAGTATGATCAAAACAGGTACGGCTATGGGTTTAGATAAGCAGTTTGCTTTAGATCTAGCACTACAAGCTGCATCGGGTGCTGTAGAAATGGTACGCAAAAGTAACGTTCAGCCAAGTGAGTTATGTGGAAAGGTGACATTGGCTAATGGAATCACTGAATCTGCATTACGGATGTTTGAATTAGGCAATCTTTCTGATGATATTCGACTCGCTTTAAAAGCAGCGTATCACCGTAGTAAAGAAATAAGTGCAGAGATTAACGCTGAAATTATCAAACACTAGTTTTTGTTTCTAACCAAGTACCTTTTAACACTGAAATAACATATCGTTGAAAGGTACTTGATACAGTCACTTTAACCATGTGCTTGCTGAATAAACATTTTAGTGTATTTAATCTTAACGAAAGCTCTTCTAAATTCACTTCGTAACTTCAAACTTTTAAATCAATGAAGTTTAAGAAAATATTCCCAAATAATAAAGCCGATGCCAAACCCTAACATTGAGTAGAGAGTAATAATAAATAATACAAAACTAGCTTTATTTTTCTTTCTCAAAAAATTCATGTTAGCTACCTCGTGTCTAGATATGTACATCATGAACAGATTCGATGTGTAATCATAGATACAGAATTTTTTTAAAAAAATATAACAGATAAGAAGACTGTTATAATTTACTCATTAATTAATTTTTTCTTAAATTTTCAGAAAGGTAAGCAATAGTAATAATATGCTGTAGAGCAATTAAAACGATATTTATTTTTAAATTTTAATGACTTTTAGAGGAAAAATAATCGATAGTCATAAAATATATTTTTTGAATTAATTGGAAATTATACATTCAGTAGGTCGTAATCTTGATAAAGAATCTAGCTGAAAAATCTAGGAATTCATTTACATATTGTGATGAATAAGTTTGTCTGATTTGAAAGTTGATCTTTTGAGACTTAAATTTTAGAGGATAAATTGCTACCCTTGCGCGTGAAATTAAGGTGAGACTATGAAATTTATATTCCTCTTTATGAGCGCTATCACACTTCCATGTTATGCGGCATCAGAAACAATGGAGATCCACTATTGTCAGCTTGTGAAAAATGCTGCAAAAGGAGTGATGGATGCAAGACAGCATGATGTGCCAGTGATTGAACTACAAGAGATTGCGAGTCATCTTGAAGAAGTAGAGGCAAAGCAGTTGTATCAACAGCTTATTGATACAGCATATTCTTCAAAGTTATTTGAAGATCCTTTGACTAAGACAAAAGCTGTCGAAGACTTTCAAACGGCATGGCATGAAAAATGTTTAATCAAAAGTTCTATAAGCTGAACTTACATGTAAATCGAACCTACTCATTGAGTAGGTTTTTTATTTCAATTAACTAAAGAATTTAAAAAAATGCTGCATCGGATACTATAAAAATAGGTGTCGCATTCCACTATCTTTATAGCTCATTTAGCTTTTATGACATGATTATTAAACGGTTGTGCATCGCAAAATGTTTACAACAAATAAAAGGCTAATTATGTCTTCTAGTTATTAAAAGTACTCATTATAGGCAAAATTTGTAGTTTGTTTTTACTCTTAATTTGGGCTTAAGGCTGGAACTCTTAGATATGGGCGAATCAGTAAGTATGTTTGGAGAACATACAATGATAAGTCATGAAAGTTTATCTAAAAGTTTAAGTAAAGTTCCGGAAGTCACTTTGCTATTCTGGATCATTAAAATTGCTGCCACAACTTTGGGCGAGACAGCTGGAGATGCGCTATCTATGTCCCTGAATTTGGGGTATGTAATTAGTACAGCCATTTTCGCGGTGATATTTGCAGTTTTTGTTGGCTTGCAAATTAAAGCTAAGAAATATAATTCATTTTTTTATTGGGCGACTATTATTGCTACGACCACGCTCGGAACCACAATTGCCGATTTTGTTGACCGAACTTTAGGCGTGGGCTATGCAGGGGGTAGTTTAATATTACTTATTTTATTAGGCGTCTCTCTGTTTGTTTGGTATTTAAGTTGCGGCACAATTTCGGTAAAAAGCATTCAGTCTGCTAAAAGCGAAGCTTTTTATTGGTTAACCATCATGTTCTCTCAAACATTAGGGACAGCATTAGGTGACTGGACTGCAGATACCCAAGCGTTGGGCTATACGAGCGCGGCTTTAATTTTTGGTACTTTATTATTGGTACTAGCAATTTGCTATTTTTATACCAAAATCTCAAGAACATTATTATTTTGGTTAGCCTTTGTTCTTACCAGACCTCTAGGTGCAGTATTGGGAGATTTCCTCGATAAACCCATTGCACATGGTGGATTAGAGCTAAGTAGATTTAGCGCATCTTTCGTTTTGTTGGTTTTTATTGTGATTTGTTTAATGGTCTTTAGACCTAAAGCAGCCCAGACAGCTCATTAAATTAACTCTTAAAAAAGACCGCATTACTCTGTTGGGTGATGTGGTTTTTTTTATTTGAGGCTAGATTTTATCGATATTTAAGAGACTTTACGTGTTATCCACCAAAATAATAGCGCGAAACAACTAACACTTGCACCAAGTGTGCATACGCTCAGCCACCCAGCATAAGCATAAGTAACGGTTGTGCTAATTGCACCTAGCCCACTTCCTACCGCGTAAAAGAGCATGTATAGCCCAACGAGCCGACTATGCGCTTCTGGATGAGTACGAAAAATCATACTTTGGTTGGTTACATGCAGAGCTTGTCCACCTAAATCTAACAGTACTATGCCAATTATGAGCGCCCAAAGTGAGTAGTCCATGAGCGAGAGTGGTACCCATGCGCTTAGCAATATTAAGAGTGCTATGGCGCTTGTAAGTTGAGCGTAACCGTGGTCAGCCCAGTACCCAGCTCGTGCGGCAGCTAATGCACCTACAGCCCCGACAAGTCCAAAAGCCCCAATTACAGTGTGCGAAAAACTATATGGTGGTGCACTTAACGGCAGTACCAACGCGCTCCAAAAAATATTAAACGCCGCGAACATGAGTAAAGCTAAAACACCGCGTACTTGTAAAACTTTCTCTTGGCGAAGCAGTTTGAACATTGATGTTAAAAGCTGTAGGTAGCGCATGTTAACAGGCTGAGTTTGTAAATGAGGAAGGCATTTCCAAAGTGGTAATGCAAGGATGAGCATAAGTATTGCTGCGCAAAAGTACACACCACGCCAACCGGCAATATCGCTAATTCCTCCTGAAAATATCCGGGCAAGCAGTAAACCTATAAACACACCACTTTGTGCAGTACCTACTATATGTCCTTGCTCATGTGGGGCAGCAGCACTTGCAGCATAAGCAATTAGTCCTTGAGTCATGGCTGTGCCGAGTAAACCGACAGCAAGCATTCCTGCCAATAGAACACTTACAGAATGAGCAAAGGCAACCACGAGCAATGCAGATACTAAAGCTAGTAATTGTAGGGTCATTAATCGACGTCGATTTACAAGATCACCCAACGGTACTAGAAACAATAGGGCAAGAGCGCAGCCAATTTGTGTAGCTGTCACTACACCACCTATTGAGGCATGGCTAACATTAAAGTCTTTAGCCAATATGTCGAGCAAAGGCTGCGCGTAATAGACATTTGCCACACTCGCACCACTGGCTATAGCAAACAGCAAAATTACGCCACGAGGCATGCTTGAAAGCGGTTTATCACTTTTGGCGTGTGAAGTAGAAGATGCAAGAGAAGCTTTCATGGCTAAATCCATTTAATCTGGTTTTAAAATGCAACCAGTTGAATGTTAAGTCTACTAGTTTTAAAATGCAACTAGATGGCTTGTTACTGATTATTGATAAGGAAACTCAATGACGAACTCTACATTGTTAAAAGATGAGCCTTGTCCTGTTGCGCGCTGCGTCAACCTTATAGGAGACCGATGGTCACTGCTTATTGTGCGTGATGCTTTTGATGGAATGCGCCGTTTTAAAGATTTTCAGCAGAGCTTAGGAGTGGCTAGAAATATTCTTTCTGATCGACTGAAAAAGTTAGTAGATGCTGGTGTTCTTGAAATGCAAGATGCTTCTGATGGTACGGCTTATCAGGAGTATGTGCTGACTACTAAAGGAGAAAGTTTGTTTCCAGTAGTGGTAGCTTTACGACAATGGGGAGAGCATAACTTATTTGAAAGTGGTGAGCGTCATTCGCTATTAATTGATAAAAATACAGGTCAGCAAATTCCATTTATGGCACCCGTTGGACAAGATGGAAAAGTGCTCAGAGGTTCAGATACTCAAGTGCAAAAGGTTAAATAAAATATTGTTAATATTTTATTTTAGGCGTAAAAAAGCCCTTGCTCGAAAGCTAAGGGCTTAGTCATTCATTGATCTAGCAATGAACTATATAAGGCTCATCTCATACTAAGGCCAGTATATATGAAATTGAGTCAATAAAGAAGGTGGTAGTGTCCTAATAGTAATAAAAGGCTTTACATAGATTTTTAATACTAATGGCCAAAAACCATCTAATTCTCTCTCAAATTAAGTGATTTAAATTTTGGAATCTTGGCATTGGCTGGAACTCACTTCCAGCCAAACAATTAGCTGTTATTTAAAGAGCTTAGTAAATTGTAGACTTCATCTGACAATATTAATTTGGAAGCACCAATATTTTCTTCTAAATGAGCTACCGATGATGTGCCAGGAATTAATAAGATATTAGGCGATCGTTTTAATAACCATGCCAATGCGACTTGTTTTGGAGTTGCACCAAGATCATTTGCTACAGCAGATAATGTATCTGATTGAAAAGGTGTAAAACCACCTAGCGGAAAAAAGGGTACATAACAAATTCCTTTCTTAGCTAGTTGATCAATTAATACATCATCTTGACGATTGAACAAATTATATTGGTTTTGTACACAAGCAATATCTGTGATTTTTTCAGCTTCAATAATTTGAGCTTCTGTAACATTGCTTAATCCAATATGTTGAATTAAACCTTCTTCTTTTAATTTGGCCAGTACAACAACTACTTCCTCAATGGAACCTTCGGAAGGCATCATAGGGTTAAACATTGCTCGAAAGTTTACAACATCTAAAGTTTCTAAACCCAAATTACGCAAATTATCATGTACATCTTTTTCTATTTGTTCTGCAGAAAAAGCTGCTAGCCAAGAAGCATCTTCTCCACGCTTTGCTCCAATTTTTGTGACAATGGTAAGATCATCTCGATAAGGATATAGAGCCTCTCGAATGATTTGATTGGTTATGTGAGGACCATAAAAATCACTGGTATCGATATGATTAATACCTAACTCGATAGCGATTTTTAGGACATTTATTGCAGCATTTTTATCTTTTGGTGGTCCAAATGCATGGTGACCTGCCAGTTGCATTGCACCATAGCCCATTCTATTTACAATTTTATTTCCAAGTTTGTATGTGTCGGAAAGATTTATAAGATAGGACATAAGTTTTCCTCAGACTTTACTTTCAATATTGTTAAAGATAAAGTTTATGAAGAATCCTTCACATTTAGAATTCGCATTTTATGTCTATAAATAAAACTGCTCTGAAGCCACGAAAATCACCAGTTCAGGCGCGTTCAACAGCAACAATAGAAGTTCTTCATGAAGCAACCATTCAGGTTTTACTCAAAGAAGGAATTGTAAAATGTAATACCACACGTATTGCTGAAAGAGCGGGTGTATCAGTCGGTAGTATTTATCAATACTATCCAAACCGAGATTCTTTATTAGCTGCAGTTTTGCAACGTCATCTTGATAGTGTTGCAGAAAAAATTGAAGAGCTTTGCCTGAAATATGAAAAGACTTCAATTAAGACCCTAATCTCAGCTTTAGTCGATGAAATAATCTTGGCAAAGTTAAGTAATCCCGAGGAATCAAAGGCGCTATATGCTATTTCAGGAGAAAGAGGGGGATTGGATCTTTCAAAGCGAATGAATGACCGTATGTTAGCCGCTGTTTCAAATTTATTGGAGAGTGCGTCGGATATTGAGTTTGATGATAGTCAGATCGTCGCTGAGTTTGTTTTAGGTGCAATTATGGGATTAATAAGAAGAGTGCTTGAAAATCAGGTAACAGATAAAGTGGAGCAGGTATTAGAGTCTCATTTAAAATTAATGGTCGTCGCTTATTTACAACAAGTTGGACATATAAAGAATTCAAAAATTTTAATCTTACAAATATAAAAGCTTTTGTTTGTATGGAAAGAAGAGTGGTAAAACTTCTCTAAATTTATACATAGCCAATAAAAAAACCACCTAATTCTTTCGAATTAAGTGGTTTTGAATTTTGGAGCGGGAAACGAGACTCGAACTCGCGACCCCAACCTTGGCAAGGTTATAATAAATATTAAATAACAATAGGTTATGTTTTAATGGTGCCGAAGTGGTGTCGAATAAATTTTTACAATTTAAATGCTTTCAACTAAAATATTAAGATCACTTTATATTGAAGCTGTTATGAAAAAAATTATTAAGTATTTCTAATACTGTATTAGTTGTTTGAATTAGAGAGAAGTTTTTAATTTATACATCTCTCTTTTTTAATTATTCAATTTTAATCAATTTGCCGCAGTATTTATTATATCCATTTTGTTATAGCAATTGGGGCACAGTAAAATAGTCTTCTCTACTGTATCTGTTTCACTTGGAGAAAGTTTTTTAATACTATAAATTTCGAAATAGGGACTACTATTTTTATCTCTAAATGGAGCGGGTTTTTCACAGAGTTGACATACATTTGTATTCTTCTTTTTTCTTCTAGTTCGAAGTGGGTTATATTTTTTTAGTAAAGATTTAGATGAAAAGTTGTACTGTTTTACTTGATTCTTATTTAACTCTTTTAAAATTTTAGAAATATATAAATATCTAGTAGCTTGTATTAGCGAGAGAAACGCAAAAAAAGTTGTCAATATACATAGAATTGCTAAGAAGACTATCATAGTGGTTCTTAGTTCAGGTTGAATATGGGGAAGATAATTTTGATAAAATTCAAGTAAACCTACATTTAACATTCCTAATATAAAATAAGCAAAGAGGAATAAAAAACTTTTTGTTCTTGGCAGCTTAATTTTACTAATTAGTTCCTCTCTATTTTTTTCATTTACTATAACAAAATGCTTCTGATTGTTTTTTAACAAACTAAGAAAATAGTAGAGTTGATCAGGAAATTTTTTAATAAAAAAATCTGTAAATTCAGAGGGAATAGCAACATTCTCTGTTAATTCATCACTATCAAGTTTTTTTAAAAAAGTATTTATCTTATAAGAGGGAGCCCTATTAATGTACTTTTCGAAATATTCAGTTGCTTTTTCTCTTCTGTTCTTCTCTTTTTTAAATTGTTGAAGAGTAAGTAGATAGGATCCTCTTGTGTAATAAAAAGCAGCAAATGCAACAACGATTGAAATAACGGTAAGAATATTTGGAGTAAAAAAAGTAATATCTATATTGTTCATATTAAAAAATCTCAATCTAATCGTATAGTTGATCTAAACCAGTCTTAAGGTAAATATTCTGCAATTCTTTAAGAGTTAAATAAACTCCTTGCTTGATCAGACGGGAATTGCGTAATTCAAATAAAATCTGAAGCTTCTCTTTAATAACTCCTTTATCGCCATAATGTAGGGCTCTATGACAGTTTGGGCATAAGCAAATAAAGTTAGAAGTAACATCGAGTGAGACGTTGAAATTTAGCTGCTGACTCATGGGTATTAGGTGATGCCCCTCAACATAAAACCTCTTATTTTTTGTTATAAATGTCATATGACATGGATCAATTTCGTATTGAAAGTTAGCAAGTTTTAAGGCCTTTCTGCTTTTTTCTTTTGAAACCTTAAATTTAGTTTGCAGTATGGATAAAGTACCAGGTACAGTCTCTTTAACTTCAATCAGCTGTGTTATATCAAATTGTTCTTCATTACTTTGCAATGAAGCCTGGTATGAGTGATCTGATACTGGAACTAAATTAGCAAGATTTTTATTTGCATTAGCATATAGTGTTTCATAATCTTTAATTAGAATTTTGAATTGATCTTCGATAATTTGGTCATCTATAGTTTTTAATAAATCTTTTTTGTATTCAAAATTTTTAATAGCGTATTTTTGATATTTTTTACCTAAGGTTTTAGTCGCTTTTAAGTCGATACTACCTAATTTTAGATTTGAGTAAGGAGAGTTTGAGCCTACATATTCTAATGCAAGAGAAGCGAAATCTACTAAATCATCTTGATTTGCATCTGTCACTCCTTGCAATAGCCCCATGAAGCATGAGCTCATATCAGCTGAAAACAATATACCCAGGTAATAACCACGTTGCGCCGAGTTAGTTATATCTGTATTTGTACATAAAACCCAAGGTATTTCTGCCCAATTACCTTTTCCATGTGACCAGTTGACGTCATAGCCAATAGAGGAGTCAGAATACTTATTAAGCCAGGTTTTAACTGTACTTGTGATGTCCTTAGACAGCGCTTGATAATGCCCCTGTAACTTGTTGGTATTATATGGCTGTTGTTTTGCATATAGATAATGATCAAGAACATTTAAGAAATGTTTTTTCATTTTTGATAAAATCAAGTATTTGAAAATTATTGTTTATTATATAGTCTTGAGCAGTGAATATCATTATAAGTAATAATTAAACTTGCGTGTTTTACTTCTAATTGAATAGATTAGCCTATAAAATTTAGCATATCTTTAATTTTCGAAGAAAATCATGTTGAAGGCAAATAAACTTAATTGGTCAAATCAAGCAATAGAAATTTTATCAGATAAGTACTTTCAATATTTAGAAGAAAGTAAATTAGAAAATAATTTTGATAATTGCTATACCTTTTTAGGCAAGACTATAAGTCCTTCAGAAGTAAAATCATATTATGGATTAGGCAGCACAGTAAAATTAGCTGAATGTCTGTCGGGGAATAAAGCTGGGACCTTTAGCCTTTAAATAATTAAAAATTTTATGGATAAATAATGATAAAAAAATATTTAGTAAGTGGACTATTTGCTATAAGTCTCAGCATGAATATCCATGCAAATGAGGAAACTCTAAGTACTCAGACTACTAAACCAGGACCAACAGATCTAACGGCGGAGGCACGTATAGAATTATATAAAAATGGTTCGTTTGAGGTAGTTCTTACAAAGAGTAGTGGTGATCCAGTGCAAGATGAAAAAATTTTAAAATCAATAAGAGCTGCAGATTTTAAGATATTTCAAGAAAAGCTGAACCTTATGAAATGTGGGAATGGATAAGTCGAGTTTTTCTAGATCCAAAATCTAAATTATTTAACCCTGACCATTTGCACTTACGGCCATTTCGTTGGCCAGATATTGCTGCGATGTGGGCTAAATCTGGTTTTAAAAAGCAAGGTCGTCAGGTCATCGGTACTACATTTAAAGTCCAATGGCAGAGCTCAACCGGTGCAAATGGCTACCGTATGCAAATTTGGTCGAATGGAGCAATGATTCGAGAAGTTGATATAACCAATACTGAATATAGCTACTCTATAGAGGATGCTAAACAAGATGGGATCGGCCGCGCTTATACAATACGTGTTGCTAGTAAGAACGGCGACCAGATCAGTACATTTGCTAAGCTAAGTATTAGTAATCCAGTACCGCCGTTGCTACTCAATGTTTATACGTCAGCAACAATCAATGCAATCACTGTGTCATGGATAGCTAGCGAGGTTCCAGACCTGAAAGATTATGCGGTATGGCTCAGTAGTACACCTAATTTTGATCCTACCCAAACGCAGCCAATTTGGACCGGCACAACGCTAACAACTACGATTGGAGGTTTACAACCAACTACCCCTTATTACATCCGCGTTGCTGCACGTGATGTATGGGAAAATACTGTCTGGAACTATACAAATCAGATTAGTCAAAGTACTTCTGAAGCTTAATTTAAGTGCATTTTTTATTAAAAATATTTGCAGGAAATATGAACTTGCATGAGTAAAAAGCTAAGCTAATTACTTAAATATATTTTAGTAGTTATAATTTCTTTGATACTAAAATAAATAAAAGGATGTATATACATCCTTTTATTTATTATTTTATATTTTTAAGCAATCCTCTATGTTAGAGATATATGAGAAAATTTTTATTTTGAAAGATGATCAAATAACTCTTTTTTATTAAAAATAAATATCCCTACATTTTCAGAAGTATTAAAAACAACTTTATCCATTAATCCTTCTAAAGCAACAGCGTAGCTATTTTTATCTAATTTTATGATTTGTGAATACCCTACATAAAAAGATGGAGGAAAGGGTGAATAACTTTTCTCCCAATTTTTGGTGTCATTAAAGCTCAACTGAATTTTATAGTGATCACGTCCATTTCCAGTTGGGGAACTATGTAAAAAAAACTTATTATCAGCATCATATAAAATTGAAGCCCCAATACCTGGCGTCCTAAGATCTTTGTTTAAATTTAAATCTTGAATAGTTTCACCACCATCAGTGGAAATTAATAATTCTCTGTAAGGCTGATTGGATGGTCTTGCTGAAATAATAATGTGATTATTTTCATCTAGGGTAATAGAAGGTTCATAAGGAGCTGTATATGCTGGCTTAAATGTTTGTCCATATTTCCAAGTTACACCAGAATTATCAGAATATAACATTCCTGCCGCATTTAAATAATCAATGTAATAAACAGGGCAAACTAAGCGACCTGATGGTAGAGTTAAAATAGTGCCGGTACTTCCAAGAGATTGTGTTTTTGCAATAGGGTTATTAGGGATCTCTATTGGTTTCGTAAAAGTCTTTCCTTCATCACTTGAGAATGCAAGCATAATCTTATAGATTCTATATCCATTTTTCTCTAAAGATGGCTGTCTTACATTAAACATTAATATAATTCTACCATCTTTAGTTCTGCCCAACATGGGCTGTTTAGCAACTCCGTTTAAATCAGGAGATGAATAAAATAATTCTTTTTTTCCACTATCAATAATTTGTCCTTTAGAATTATATTGAAGAATTCTTTTATATAATTTTACCCCAGTAATATCTCCATCATAGCCTTTAACACCACCACCCCAAAAATATAAAATGCGATTACCTTTTAATTTTAATATTGCTGGAATTCTTTGGATTTCACCTTTGTTACCAGTAAATGGCTCAACAATGGTAAGTTCTTTGACAGGAATGTCATCACGAATCAGGGCGTTTGTTGGTATTGATGTGGTTGCTAGTGTTGGTTTTACTGTTTGGTCGACGCAAGCGGTTAATGATAAGTTTAAAAACAAACCTATTGATATTAAAGGGATTATTTTTAATTCCATTGTTTATACTCCAATAGATGGTTGTTAAAAATTTATTTCTACTAAAGTGTAAGTATTTTGCTTTAAAGAAATCTTAAAATTTTTACTTAAACAAGTTTAAGCGCTTACAACGCTCAACAAAATTTACTAAGCCCTGACTTTTAGTCGGGTTTTTTTATTACTAAAAATTAAGCACCCATTTCGAGTGCTTTTTTATTGCCTATGATCTGGAGAAAGGCATGGAACCAGTTTCCACTAGCGGTTTAACTGCAATTTTAAAATTTTATGGTGCAGCAATCATGGTGACTTTAGCGGTTGCTTTGGTTGCAGCAGTTGTATTAATGACCCGTATGCCACGATCACCTCAAGAATGGGCCGTAGGTCTGATTTGTACCGTCGTATCAAGTCTGGCTGGTGGCTCATTTATTATCGTAAAGTGGGGGCTTCATTAATGGGGGACTGATGTATGGGGATGATAGCACTAGGTGGCTTCTTCTTTATTTGCGGTATTCCTGGCTGGGCTTTAGTTCGCTGGATCTTTAACTTTATTGATAAACAGGAAGGTAAGACCATTGTTGAAGTAATCAAAGAAGTTAAAAAAGCCAAAGATGATATTCAAAATAGTGAACCACCTTAGGGCGGTATCATTAAATAGTTCATATATATTTCTGTCATCTGTCGGATTTAATTAAATGATTTAGAGACTTGTTTATACTAAATGTTCAAAATAAAAACAGGATAACGCCGTGAAAAAAATTATTTTAGCAACAGTAATTGGCTTTAGTGGAATCAATAGTGTATTTGCTGAGTGTACATATAACTTTGATGCAACAACAACCCAATTGCAATCTTTAGGTAATACTTCTATTCAGAAGTTCCCAAATATTACAGGCAATAAGTTTTCTTATAAGACATCTCAGCAAAGTCCCATTTACTCGGCTTACAGCCAAGATTACCTTTCACGATTTCTAGCAGCAAATGATTCATCTGCTATGTTATACACCAGAGGGGATAAAGTAATACCAACTTCTGGAATTATAGCCTTTGAATATAAAATTAAAGTTCCTACGTTAGGTAACACAGGGTATGTAAATATTTTCCCTACTCTAGCAGCAGGTATTATGCAGAATGGTAAAGCTGTGAATTTTATAGTTGCATATCAACATGGGCCTACAGTTAATAACTTTTATATTAAAACTACATCAAATGATGATGCATTAGTTTCTGATCTCTTTAACTTAGCCCCAGAAGTTACTTCTGATGGTTACCAAAAGATTGGTATCTATATTAATCAGAACTCTAATCAAGTTGGCTTAGTTTTTAATGGAGTTAATAAAGGCTATTTTGCAACATTTCCTTCTAAGCTAGATAACTTGTATTTTTCATTAACCTCTAATTTTTATGATTTAGCAGCAACTGATGCGAACAAAGATGTTTCGATCGAGTTCCTACTGGATCAATCAAAAATTACACAAACTTATCCAACAGGTACTAAGGATATTTGTGGAGTCGCTTTGTAAAAAGCAAATTGAATTAACTGATTTTTTCAACAGCCACCTTCGGGTGGATTTTTTACGTCTAAAGGAAAGTGAAATGAATATTGAAGAATATCTTGATGAATTAATTAAACGTGAAGGCGGTTATGTAAATAACCAAGTGGATAAAGGTGGTGTAACAAAGTACGGTATTACTGAAGCTGTAGCACGGAAAAAAGGCTACAAAGGCAACATGAAAGATTTACCGAGAAAACTATTGGACAGCCCCGCGCTTTGATCAGGTGAGAACAATCAGTTCGGCAGTAGCTGAAGAACTTTTAGATACTGGTGTGAACTGCGGTATCAACTTTGCAAAGCCACTTTTATAACGTGCTTTGAATTTACTTAACAACCAAGGTAAAGCAGGATATGCAGATTTAAAGATTGATGGCGTTTATGGTTCTAACACTTTAGGAGCTCTCAAAATTTACTTGGACAAGCGTGGCAAAGAAGGTGAGAAAGTGCTTGTTCGAGTTCCAAATATTATGCAAGGCCAGCGCTATATTGAAATCTGTGAACGAAATCCAAGTCAGGAACATTTTTTCTATGGCTGGATCGCCAATCGGGTTGTTATATGAAAGTCTTTCATTGCAGACGATTAAAGATAGCTTTAACAATTACATTCCTGTGCATTCTATTTTCAGGATGCACAGCTCATACGATCAATAATAATGTGAGTATAGGAATTTGTGTTAAAGCCCTCTAATGAGGACTTTTTCTACGCAGCACTCAACATCTTAGCAATTTCAGATGCTTTAGGATTGTAATAAGTATTCACCAAAACACTAATCGTTTTATGGCCAGTAATCTTTGCTAGGATCTCTACAGGTAAACGCTAGTCATGAACAAAACGTGTAATAGCTTCATGACGTGTATCATGAAACGTAATAACACCGTCTAAGCCAACTCGGCGTAAGTTACGTTGACATATTAATCGAAAGGCATTAGATGTAAGAGGAACCATACGGTTATCGTCAGGATCGTCTGGTAGCCAAGAAAGTAGCTCTTTTGCCTTAGCAGTTAAAGGCACATCACGAGTAGTACCATTCTTAGTATCTAATAGGAGAATGAAATCGGGAAATATTAATTGCTTCTCTACACTAAGTATTTCACCTTTGCGCATTGCCGTTTCAAGTGCAAATAGAAACGACCATGCAACTCGGTGTCTTGGCTGAATAGGCACTTTTCCCCATTCATAATCAAGCCCAGCTAAAATTTTATCTATATAGTTCTGATAAGTCCGCTGATTACGTGGAGGAGGAGGAGCAGTAGGTTTTGATATTTCTTTAAAAGGATTTTCTTTTGTTAAAAATAGCTCTTTCCGTGCAAAGTCAAAAACTGAACTATACATAGCCATTTCTCGAATGACTGTTGCACCTTTAACTTGCTTTAACCGTTTATCACGCCATTGTTTAACTAATGCTGGTGTTAGGTCGTGAATTGATTCATCTGCTAATTTCCCCCAGTTTTTCTTGAGGTATTTAAGCATTTGAACAATTAAATGGGCATTCTTTATTTTTCTGCCTTCTTTTTGATAGTACTGTTTAAAAGGGCTTAGAAGGAGATATGGATTTATTCGCTCAGGGTTAGCCAAGTCAGATTGTCATTCTAATAATTTTTGCGGCCCATTGTTCGCACTCACTCGCAATATCTCGAGTATCTGTATAACGTTTGCCTAAGTAACGAACAGTGATGCGCCATGCGTTCCCGCGCTTAACTGGCTTTTGCATAATAACACTGCAAATTTCGTGGTGTTGTAACAGAATATAAAGCATTTCTTTGATGTAAATTTTTAATTAGTCAAAGCTAATTACCAGACAATAAAAAAACCACCTAATTCTTTCGAATTAAGTGGTTTTTGAATTTTGGAGCGGGAAACGAGACTCGAACTCGCGACCCCAACCTTGGCAAGGTTATGCTCTACCAACTGAGCTATTCCCGCAATGTGAGCACATTATAGAGTGTTTCATTAAAGTGTCAACACTCTTGTGATCTAATTGAACGTTTAATCAGCACGACGCCAAACTGTACCTTGACGCGTATCTTCAAGTACCACACCTTGGTCGAGCAAAGACTGACGAATACCATCTGCTTTCGCAAAGTCTTTAGCTTTTTTCGCATCAACACGTTGTTGAATGAAATCTTCAATTTCAGCATCAGACAAAGCAAGCGCTTCTTGTCCAATATCTGATTTTAAGAAATCATCTACATTGTGTTGTACCAAACCTAAAATGTTGGTGAGGTGACGTAAAGTCGAATAAAGCACAGTTGCTTGGTCAGCTTGCTCTTCTTTTACAGCACGGTTTAACTCTTTGTTGAGTTCAAACAATACTGCCATTGCTTCAGCCGTATTGAAATCGTCACACATTGCGTTGTTAAAGCGTTCAATAAAACTCTGATCAAGCGTTTCAGTTGCCTTTTGACCATATACTTGTTGATAAGCTTTAAATGAATGATAGAAACGAGTTAAAGAAGTTTTTGCTTCTTTTAGCGCTACATCAGAGAAGTTCACAGGGCTACGGTAGTGTGAAGACACAATAAAGTAGCGAATCACTTCAGGGTGGAACTTCTCCATCACGTCACGAATCGTGAAGAAGTTGCCTAAAGACTTAGACATCTTTTCACCATCAACGTTAATAAAGCCAACATGCATCCAATAGTTCACATATTGCTCGCCAGTTGAAGCTTCACTTTGAGCAATTTCATTTTCATGGTGTGGGAACATTAAATCTGAACCACCACCATGAATGTCAAAGTGATTGCCTAAGCAGCAAGTCGACATTGCAGAACATTCGATGTGCCAACCCGGACGACCATTACCCCAAGGAGATGCCCAAGATGGTTCGTTTTCTTTTGCATGTTTCCAAAGTACAAAGTCAAAAGGATGTTTCTTTTCAACTTCTACATCGACACGTTCACTTGCACCAGCTTGCATATCATCAAGCTTACGGCCAGAAAGGCGACCATATTTTTCAAATTTGGTCACTTCAAAATAAACATCGCCGTTTGAAGCAGGGTAGGCAGCGCCTTTATTGACCAAATTGCCAATCATATTTTGCATCTGGTCGATGTATTCAGTCGCTTTAGGTGCTTCATCGGGTGCAGCACAACCTAAATTGGCTGCATCTTCATTCATTGCATCAATAAAACGAGTGGTGAGCTGTTGGATGGTTTCACCATTTTCATGAGCACGTTTGATGATTTTGTCGTCAATATCAGTAATGTTGCGAATGTAGCGAACATTCCACCCTTGACTACGCAAGAAACGAATAATGTAGTCAAATGCAACCATAACTCGAGCGTGCCCGATATGACAGTAGTCGTAAACGGTCATACCGCAGACGTACATATCGATGTGACCTTCTTTGCGAGGTACAAATTCAACTTTTTTTCGTTGCTCAGAGTTATATAAAACAAATGGTTGCATAAGGGTTTTCAAACACTCAACAAAAATAGTGTTACATCATAACTTATGCATCATTTTTAAAAAAGTTTTATGCATTAATTTTATAAGCTTGTGAAATCTTATACATTTAAAAACGTGTAACTGATTGAGTTATGCTAGAATGCCCCCAAATCTTTTGATTAAAATCACCGATCTCAATAGAGAGATCAGATCAATTATTTTGAGTCACACTCGTATGCCTAATCCTACAGATTTCCAAAGCAGTGCATTAGCTACATTGCGCATTGAGCAACAAGCCATAGATGTATTAGCAACACAAATTGATGACCGTTTTAACCGTGCTTGCGAAGTACTTTTACAGTGCAAAGGTCGTGTTGTGATTACAGGTATGGGTAAATCTGGGCATATTGGTCGAAAAATGGCGGCAACATTTGCCTCTACAGGGACGCCGTCTTTCTTTATGCATCCTGGTGAAGCAGGCCATGGCGATTTAGGTATGCTGGTTCGTGGCGATGTGCTTATTGCAATTTCCAACTCTGGAAAAAGCGATGAAATCATGATGCTCATGCCACTGATTAAACATCTTGGCGTACCTATGATTACGATTAGCCGTACTGATAAAGGCCCAATGCCACAAAATGCTGATATTGCTTTAACTTTAGGTGAGTCTGATGAAGCTTGTCCTTTAGGTTTGGCACCCACATCAAGTACGACGGCAACATTAGTGTTAGGTGATGCTTTGGCCGTTGCATTACTAGAAGCACGTGGTTTTACTGCTGATGATTTTGCTCGTTCACATCCAGCAGGCGCATTGGGTAAGCGTTTACTTTTACATGTAAAACATTTAATGCATACAGGCGATGAGCTACCAAAAGTTTCGCCAGAAACCCCAATGAATCAAGTGCTTTATGAAATTTCGAATAAGCGTTTGGGTTTAACGACGATTGTTGATGAACAAGATCATTTGCTCGGTATTTTTACAGATGGGGACTTACGTCGCCTCATTGATAAACAGCAAGGTTTTGATGTGAATTTACCTGTTTCTGATGTGATGACAAAAAAACCGTCAACTATTTCACAAGAAGCACGTGCTGTAGAAGCGTTACAACAGCTTAACCAGAAAAAAATTAGTCAGTTTGTGGTGGTCGATGACCAAAACAAAGTGATTGGTGTAATTAGTATGCATGACCTTATTCAGGCAGGGGTGAATTAATTCATGGCATCGTATGCATTGTTAGAACAAGCACGTCATTTACAGGCATTGGTTCTGGATGTTGATGGTATTTTGAGCGATGGCTTTGTTACATTAACCAATACGGGTGATGAAATTAAATCATTCGATATTCGTGATGGTTTAGGCATGAAACTTGTTCAAAAAGCAGGTATGAAAGTCATTATCATTACTGGTCGGAAAAGTAATATCGTTGACAAACGCATGTCTGATTTGGGTGTAGACCTTGTTTTTCAGGGTCGTGAAGACAAAGGCTCAGCACTTCGTGAAGCTTGTGCACAGTTTAATATTTTGCCTTCTGATTGCTTGTATATGGGCGATGATTGGCCTGATCTTTCGGCTTTTGCGATTGCCGGAATGAACGTTACTGTGCCAAATGGACATGAAGAAGTGCGTCGCCGTGCACACTTGGTTACCCAAGCGATGGGTGGTCGTGGAGCTGTACGTGAAGTCTGTGATATGTTGCTGATCGCAAAAGGCATTTACCAAGAACTTCTTGAAAAATATCTTGCAGTACCGCATTAATAACAAGATTACTTAAAAAGGTAGGCTATTCCTGCTTATGGATACCAGAGTTTTATATATTGTTGCTGTAGTGGTTGCTGCTGTAAGTGGTGGTTACTACTACTATAGTGGCAAGGCAAAAAAACTGGACATTGGTTCGGCGAAGAATATGACTTATTCAGCGCAGGGCGTCCATTTGACTCAAACTGATGACAAAGGCAATTTGTATGTTCGTGCTGAAGTTCGTCAGCTTGAACAGGATATGCAACAAAAAACGTCGAAGTTGGATCAACTTAATGCCTCTATGTATAAATTAGGTAAAGTTGATGCAACATTCTTTGCTAAACAAGCTTATGGTTATGATGATAATCAAAAGGTTGTCTTATCGGGTGATGTGGTTGCAACTAAGATTGCACCTCAAGGAACAATTGAGTTTCAAACCGATCAGTTAACTGCCTATCCCAAAAACAGAGATATTGAAACCAATCATCAAGTGATTGTTCAGTCTCCACAAGGCGAGTTTGTGAGTAAAGGATTAAAAGGCAATTTGAATAACGGTCAGTACGAATTTTTTAATATTCGAGGAAAGTATGCACCAAAGTCTTAATTTAAAACGTTCTTCAGCTTTCCTAAAACAAGCTGCGGTAATTACATTCGTTGCTTTAACATCTGCTTCGACGTTTGCTTTGCCGTCTGACCGTAATCAACAAATTTCATTGGTTGCAGACCGCGCAACATATAATGAAAAAACTGGTTTGACGACTTATACCGGTAATGTTGTGATTGAGCAAGGTACGATGAAGCTACAAGCAGATTCGATTGTTGCTAATCTTAACTCGAAACGTGAAATTCAGGTTATCACTGCAAAGGGTAGACCTGCTAAGTTTCAGCAGCAAGTGAATGCGAATAAAGGCTTAGCGCGTGGTGAGGGTCAGACCATTGTTTATAATGCTGATACTGGCATTATTACTTTGTCTGGTGGTGCATATTTATATCAAGATGGTTCAAGTATTCGTGGTAACTCTCTGAAATATAGTATGAATAAAGGTGATGTCGAAGCTCAAGGCTCTTCTTCAAACCGTGTACAAATTATTATTCCACCGTCAAGTTCAAAAAGTTTCCCAGGAGCGCGTGACTAATGCAGCAAGCTCTTCAACAACCGCAAACTTTGTGTATTAAGCACTTAGCAAAAAACTATAGTAAGCGTTGGGTAGTTAAAGACGTCTCTTTTAGTATGCAAAGTGGACAGATTGTTGGTTTGCTTGGTCCTAATGGTGCTGGTAAAACGACGAGCTTCTATATGGTCGTTGGACTGGTACGCATGGATAAAGGCGAGATCCATCTTGACGACTTAGATATGTCCGATTTGGCGATGCATGAGCGTGCACGTAAAGGTATTGGTTATTTACCTCAAGAAGCCTCTATTTTTAGAAAACTGACAATTGCTGAAAATATTATGTCGATCTTAGAGACGCGTAAAGATTTGAATAAACAGCAACGTCAACAACGTCTTCATGAGTTATTGAATGACTTTAAAATTAGTCATATTAAAGATTCATTAGGAATGAGTGTATCGGGTGGTGAACGTCGCCGTGCAGAGATTGCGCGTGCTTTAGCAGCAGACCCTAAATTTATGCTTTTAGATGAACCATTTGCGGGTGTCGATCCAATTTCAGTCGGTGATATTAAAGACATTATCCAGACCTTAAAAGATCGTGGCATTGGCGTACTCATTACAGATCATAATGTTCGTGAAACTTTAGCAATCTGTGAGCGTGCATATATCGTGAGTGAAGGCTCAGTAATTGCAGAAGGTACGCCACAAGAGATTTTAGATAATGAACAAGTTCGTAAAGTCTATTTGGGTGATGATTTTACAGTTTAATTAAAGCCACTAATCTGTTTGGTTAAAAAGAGGTCAAGGCCTCTTTTTTCATTTTTGGAGGTTTTGTAAATAAAAACAATAATATATACCACTCATTTAATAAAAAAATAATGTGTGATTTATTCCGCTAATTATGCTGTTTTAACTAAAAAACTCTGTAGAATGGAGATGCTTTTAAACGATAACAAACAACATCAACAAGATAAGCATGATTGGATATAACCAGAAAAGAAAGAAAGGGAAATGTAGAAAGCAAGCTTTCCTGAAAGGGCTAATGCTTTTAAGTTCACTACATGTACCTGTCGTGATATACGCTGCTAAACCAAGTGAGCAATATCACACCCTGAAAGATAACTTGTCACAACTTTTTGTCCCGAAAAGTAGTGATGATTTTAAAGTAGCCAAGATGCAAGAGCTTAGTAATTTTAAGCTAGATCGTTCTATTGCGCAGGAATTTCCAACTGTTCAACTTAATGACAATTCGGCTTCATCTTTTAACGCCTTGCCCTCTAAAAAACTGACACTACAAGATGCAGTAAAAATTGCGATTCAGCGTAGTCCGGATATTTCACAATCTATTGCAACTTTAGCAGGTCAAAATTCAGGTGTTGACGTTGCTAAAGCTGGTTACTATCCTCAGCTTGCCGGAGGCGTCTCAACTGGTGACTTGACCACTGGAGAACGAGGAAGGCAGTTACTCACTTTAACTGCCACTCAAATGCTTTTTGATTTTGGTAAAATCAAATCAGGTGTAAGCGTTGAACAAGCTAAAGTTCAGGTGGAACAAGCAAACGTTCTGGTCAGCGTAGATACCCTTGCGCTTGATGTTGCGCAGACTATCGTCAATATTCAGCGTTATCTGCAACTTAATAAAATTGCTGAGCAGCAAATTGCAGGTATTCAAAGAATTCAAGATATTGCTAACCTGCGTGCAAATGCAGGTGTTGCGAGTCAAGCCGACCCTATTCAAGCGCAGTCATACTTACAAGCTGCACAGTCAACTTTAATTGCCCAACAATCATTGTTACGTCAGTATCAACAGCATTTAAGAACATTATTGGGTGCTGATGTTACTCGTACAGGTTGGATTATTTCTGATGATTTAGTGAAGCAATCTGACTTATATGGTGAGCCTGAGTTTAATACTATTCCTAAAATGATTGCCGCACAGGCAAGTGTTGAGGTTGCTAAAGCGCAAAAAGAACAAACCCGTTTAACTCGCTATCCGACCTTAGCTGTAAAAGGCTCAGTTAGTCAGGCCATTAATGGTAAAAATCCAAACAACGATAAAGATAACGGTTTATATAGTTCAGTCATGCTAGAAGCAACGAGTCAGTTTTATCAAGGTGGGGCAACTGCTTCACAGGTAAAAATGGCAAGTTACGCTGAAGAAGCTGCGAAAGCTAAAGTAAATTCAGTATATATGGATGTGCTGGATCAAATTCGAACCAGTCGCGAACAGATTGAGAATAAACAGCGTCAAATGCAGGTTTTGGTAAGTCGCCAAGCAACCACGGTTCGTACACGTGAACTTTACCAAGAACAATACAAGCTTGGTACTCGTTCACTGGTCGATTTATTAAATGCCGAACAAGCCATTCACAGTGCCAACTCAGAACTCGAATCAGCACGCTATGACATTTATAACAGCATTGTTCAGTACATTGAAGCAACAGGACGTTCCCGCCAAGCCTACGGCTTAAATAATATTTCAATTCAGGGGTTCGAAGTACAACCATGATGACAAAAATAAATTACCAGCCTTGGTTACAGGCGGTCTTAACTATTGCCAAACATTACCGAATAGAACCGTCAGAAGAAAGAATTCGCTTACAACTTGATTGGAACCAAAACCAGAATCTTGATGACATCTTGCAGTTAATGACGCGTCAGGTCGGGTTAAACCTTCGTAAGGCACCATTCTCGTTAGACTTATTAAACCCATGGCGTTTACCGGTTATGGTGGAGTTTAATGATGGACAAGTCGGGGTTATTGATAAGGCGGATACGCAAGGAAATGTCAGTATTCAGTTCAGTGGAGATCAAGGTCTTTCTCAGAACTTATCTTTAGAAGCATTGAAAACGACACTTAAAAATGTCTATATCTTGCGCCCTGAAATGTCTATTCCAGATGCGCGTATTGATGAATATATCAAGCCATACGAAGCAAACTGGTTCTGGTCAATTGTTTTAAGAGACTGGAAGCGTTACATCGATATTATGTTTGCCTCTTTAATTGCCAATATTTTGGCACTGGCAACCATTATTTTCTCCATGCAGGTCTATGACCGTGTTGTACCATCACAGTCAATTCCGACCTTGTGGGTTTTGGCAGGTGGTGTGCTGATTGCAGCTCTTTTTGAGTTTACCTTACGAGTTTCAAGGGTTTACTTATCCGATATTATCGGTAAACGTGCTGACTTACGTGTTTCGGATCGTGTGTTTGGCCATGCCCTAAGAATTAAAAATAAGGAACGTTCAAAATCTACAGGTAGTTTTATTTCCCAGATTCGTGAACTTGAAGGTGTTCGTGAACTGGTGACTTCAACCACCATTAGTGCAATTGCAGATTTTCCATTCTTTTTCTTATTCATTACTATTTTTGCCATTATTGGTGGCAAATTATTCTGGGTAATGTTGCTTGTTGTGCCTCTCATGATTTTGCCGGGTATTTTGGTACAGAAGAAGCTGGCACAACTGGCACAAGAGGGTATGAGAGAATCTTCAATCCGTAACGCAATTCTTGTTGAAGCTGTGCAAGGTATTGAAGACATTAAACTTTTACGCGCTGAGTCACGTTTCCAAAACCAGTGGAATCACATGAATGAAGTTTCAGCCGATATTGGTATGAAACAGCGTAAAATTGTGGGTACTTTGATGGCTTGGACCCAAATGATTCAAGGTCTAACTTATGCCATTGTGGTTTTAGTTGGCTGTTTTGCAGTGATGGATGGCGAAATGACCACAGGTGCGTTAGTGGCATGTTCAATTTTATCTTCACGTATGCTGGGGCCGATTGCCCAAATTACAGGGGTGTTAGGTCGTTTACAGCAAGCGAAAGTTGCCAAACAAAGTTTAGATGAACTTATGCAACGTTCGATCGATCAGGCTGATCGCTCTCATTTAGTACATAAGGCTGTCTTAAACGGAAATTATGAATTAAAAAATTTATTGTTCCAATACACTGACGATGACACAAAACCAAGTATTGCTATTCGCCATTTGCAGATTCGTGCGGGTGAAAAAATTGCAATCTTAGGTCGTAATGGTGCAGGTAAGTCGACCTTACTTCAACTTTTATCTGGTATGCAGGTTCCAGTGCAAGGCGCTGTGCATTTAGATGGTCTGGATCTTTCTTTAATTGACCCATCTGATGTACGTCGTGATATGGGCTTACTTAACCAGAATGCTCATTTATTTTACGGTACGATTCGTGAAAATCTAACCTTAGGCGCACCACTTGCAACGGATGAAGACATTCTTCGTGCATTGGTTGTGACAGGGGCACTTCCTTTTGTTCAAGAGAAAAAAGAAGGACTTGATCACCTCATTTTAGAAGGTGGCGTTGGTTTCTCTGGTGGTCAAAGACAAGCCTTATTGCTTGCACGTTTATTAATCCGTCAACCTAATATTCTCTTACTTGATGAACCAACAGCAGCGATTGATGATGTGGCAGAGAAGCAACTGATTGATCACCTTAAAGGGTGGTTGGCACATCGAACATTGGTTGTGGCAACACACCGTCGCGCTGTTTTAGAACTGGTCGATCGTATTATTGTCGTGAATGAGGGCAAGATCGTGATGGATGGACCAAGAGATCAAGTACTTAATCAATCATTAGCCCAACAAAAACAAGTAAGCCAAGGGGGATAATTCATGAGCGAACCACAACAAGAACTCACCCGTTCAATGAATGTATCTTATACTGAACCACCATTACCACGTGCCAGTTTAGTGATTTGGATTGTAGGTATTGGACTCATTAGCTTGTTTGTTTGGGCATGGTTTTTTCAGTTAGAAGAAGTATCTACAGGTACAGGTAAAGTAATTCCATCATCTAAAGAACAGGTGATTCAATCATTAGAAGGCGGTATTTTAACTAAACTGAATGTGCAAGAAGGCGACATTGTTCAAAAAGGTGAAATTCTTGCTCAATTAGACCCAACGCGTTTTGCGTCAAATGTGGGTGAGTCTAGATCTTTATTAATTGCAGCTCAGGCCACATCAGCGCGTTTACGTGCAGAAGTGAATGGCACACCATTAGTCTTCCCTGAAATCGTTGCAAAAGACCCTAAGCTTGTACACGAAGAAACAGCATTGTATGAGTCCCGTAGAGCTGATCTTGAACAGACATTATCTGGTTTAAGACAAGCCTTAAAATTGGTTCAACAAGAGTTGGCAATGACAGAGCCGCTAGTTGCTAAAGGCGCAGCGAGTGAAGTTGAGGTTTTACGTTTACGTCGTGAAGCAAATGATTTGCAAAATAAAATGAACGATGCACGTAACCAGTATTATGTGAAGGCTCGTGAAGAGTTATCTAAAGCCAATACAGATAGCCAAACTCAACAACAAATCGTACTAGGCCGTAGTGACAGTTTAGATCGTGCTGTATTTAGAGCGCCTGTGCGAGGTGTTGTAAAAGAAATTACTGTGACAACACATGGTGGTGTTATCCCGCAAAATGGTAAGTTAATGACAATTGTTCCAATTGATGAACAATTGCTTATTGAAGCGCGTATTTTGCCACGTGACATTGCATTTATTCGTCCGGGTCAAGAAGCTTTGGTGAAGATCACAGCGTATGACTATTCAATTTATGGCGGTTTAAAAGGTAAAGTTACCGTTATTTCTCCAGACACGATTCGTGATGAAGTTAAACAAGATCAGTTCTACTATCGTGTTTATATCCGCACTGATACAGATAAGCTCTACAACAAACAAGGTAAAGCTTTCGGTATTACACCAGGTATGGTGGCAACTGTAGATATTCGTACGGGTGAGAAAACTGTAATGGATTACTTGCTGAAACCGTTTAATAAAGCGAAAGAAGCATTACGAGAAAGATAATAGTAAAAGCCCCGAAATTCGGGGCTTTTTTATGGGTTTGCTTCTATTAAATTCACGCTATAATTTGATTTTTATTATGCTTTATTTATTTTATGGCTTTTACGATTGCGTCACCTGTTACATTTGAAGAAGAAATTAAAAAAAGTAGATTTCAGGCAATTGCTGCGCCAGTAGAAAATGAGCAACAAGTAAAAGAATTTTTAGAACTCAATAAAGATATATCGACCACACATCAATGTTGGGCGTGGAAAATTGGACATAACGTCCGCTTTAATGATGATGGCGAGCCATCTGGTACGGCAGGGCGGCCAATCTTGGCGACTATTGAAGGTAACGACTTAACTAACATCATCGTCATGGTGAACCGCTGGTATGGTGGTATAAAACTGGGAACTGGTGGTTTAGTACGGGCTTATGGCGGTTGTGCAGGGCAATCCTTATTGTTAGCTGAACGGATTGAACTCATTGCAAAGAAAACCATTCACTTTTCTTGTCATTTTAATGAATGGGCTATTTTTCAATATGAACTTTCACAGCATCAAATAGAATACCAAGAAACTTATACCGCAACAGGTGTAGATATTGAAGCTAGACTACAAGTCCACCAAATTGAACCACTTGCTTTGAAACTTCGCGACGTGACGCGTGGCCGTGAAGAATTAAAAGTTGAGGAGGAATTAACTGATGACTGACTCCTTACTCAAGTACCGTGAGCAACATAAACACCGTTTAAATTATATGCCGTGGTTATATTGGACGCTAAAACCTAAAAACCGTGCATGGGCTGAAGAGTGGCAAAAAGAATATCAGACTTATTTAATGGACATGGAAACAGTCGAGATTGGTGAGAACTGTTTTATTTCACCTTTAGCTCATATTTTTGCCGAGCCTGGTCGAAAAATTAAGATTGGTGATAATTGCTTTATTGCAGCCGACTGTAGTTTGCATGGGCCGCTTGAGATTGGTAACGAAGTCGCAATTAACCATCATTGTATTTTAGATGGTGGGCGAGCTGGCATCAAATTACATGATCAAGTTCGTATAGCTGCTTATTGCCATCTCTATGCATTTGATCATGGTATGCAATTAGACCGTCCACTTTACCAACAGCCTGTTCGGTCTCAGGGAATTGAAATTGAGCAAGATGTTTGGTTAGGTGCACATGTAGGAATAAAAGACGGTATTAAAATTGGAAAACATGCTGTTATTGGTATGAATAGTATGGTGACTAAGGATGTCGAACCCTATCATATTGTGGGGGGAAACCCAGCAAAATTTATTCGCTTAAGAGAGTAATACAGTCTTAAGAGTGTAATAAAATGTTTGATCTTTAAACAAAAAAGTGGATTTTAATACATAAACCTTAACATACAGATTTTTATCTATGTTAAGTTAAAGCTAAGTTATAGAAAAATCTCCAAGGCAAATAGACCTGAAGAAGAGAGGCAAACAATGAACCGTGTTATTGCGTGTATTGACTCATCACCTTGTATTAATGCTATTGCAGATGCAGCAGCGTGGGTTGCAAAAGCAACTGGACGAGAGCTTGTATTATTACAAATTCTAGATTACTACCCAGCAAGTTATCACCTTGGTGAGATTAGTGGGGTAATCGGCTTTGAAAGCAATGCGATGTTGCTTAAAGAGTTAGCTGAATTAGAGCAAAAACAAAGTGAACTCGCTTTAGATTACAGCAATAATTTACTCAGACATATTTCTGACTTAATTAAAGAAAAACACGGAATTACATGCTCAAAAATTCAAGAAAAGGGTGATTTTTTAGAGCAAAGCTTTAATCTCCTCGATGAAAATGACATTGTTATTTTAGGTCGAGTTGGCGAAAGAGCAGCTGAAAAGCACAAACCTATTGGTAGTAATGTTGAAAATTTCATTCGCGGCGCGAATTGTACAGTGTTGACCATTGGTGAAAACTTTAAAGTGCCAACACGTTTTATTTTCGCCTATGAATATTCACCAACATGTCAAAAGATGATGCGCCGTATTGCCCAAAGTGACCTATTACGGACTTTACAATGCCATTTAGTGTATGTGGGTGATCATCCTGAAATATTAAATGAACCTGAGCATTATCTTAAACAAGCTGGTCTAGAGGTTGTCACTGTTTACCGATATGGTGATGTAGCTCAGAATATTCTTGAATATCAACAAGAGCATGGTATTCAAATTATTGTTCTTGGTGCATTTAGTCATAGCAAGATTCATCAGTTCTTCTTAGGAAGTATCGCAACGACGATATTCCGAAATGCAACTGTACCTTTACTTGTGGCTAAATGATGAGATTTGCATATAGTTATCCGCAAATGTTGTGGATAACTATATGGAAAAGCGAGGGTAATAAAAGTAATCTATTGATTATAAATGATAAAATAAAAAAGATGATTTTTTGATCATTATTTCACAATCGCTATAGCGAAACCATCATGACCTTTTGAGCCAACCGTTTGTAAAGCTGTGCAAGACAGAATTTGCGGATGATTTTCGAGGGCTTTAAAAGTTTCGCGAATACCTTCAATACTCGGTTTTTTGTTTTCAGGATTTAAAATATCGCCACCACGGATGACATTGTCTAGCACAATAATCGTGCCTGATTTTGAAAACTTCAAACTGAGTTCCAAATATTCAGGATAACCCTGTTTATCTGCATCAATGAATATAAAATCGAAAGGTTGAATTGACTGTGGGTCAATTGCTGAAAGGATATCTGCAGCACGGCCTGCTTTTAGCTCAACTTTTACAGGAAGATTTGCATGGTCGATATTCTTTTGGGCCATTTCTGCATGAGTATCACGGCCTTCAATAGTCAGTAAATAACCATCTTCAGGCAGGGCACGTCCTAGCCAAATGGTACTGTAGGCTGCAAAAGTTCCAATTTCTAAAACACGCTTGCAATTATTCATCTGAATAAGCATTTGCAAGAACATCCCTTGGTTTGGAGCAACTGCAAGATGATTTGAAAAGCCGTGTTCGTCGGTATTTTTTAATGCAAAGTCGAGTCGAGGATCTTCGGGAATTAAATGTGAGTCGATATATTCGTCAATGTCTGTCCACAACTGCTGCATAGTCAAATTTACCTGTATGTTGATAGGCTTATTTTAAACGTTTATGACTAGAGTGCAAAAATCTTCGGATTAAGAAATTTTGGTTGATTATGGAATGTACAAATTTGTAATTAATTTAAGTGTTTTTCTTACTAGGTTATATAAATGAGAACAACAGAAATCCCCTAATACAAAAGTGTATTAGGGGATATTAATTTTAAAAATTACACATTGAAGTATTACGGGTTAAGTCAGGCCCCCAAGTACGATAGCCTTGAGTATCAATATGGATTTGTCCTGAACTATATAAACCAATACCTAGGTTTAAACTTTGGCCATGTTGAGCCCAGAATTGACACAATTTAAACTTTGTATTTTCAATAAATGCGTAGTCTTGTGGCTGTGGAATTTCTGGTCCAATACGAAAATCGATGGCTGAGTTAAACAAATGTTTAGACGAACTTGCACCGCCAGCACACTGATTTAAAGGTAAATCACGATACACCGAGGTTACTTCAAAGTCAGTTAGAACTTTTGCCGCAATTAAATATTTAAAGACGCGTAAGGTCGATAAAGAATTATTCCAAAGTTCGCGGTTTGGTACAGCATATTCCGAGCTGCCGCACTTTTGCCAATCACGCGCTGATCTTAATAATTCAAAGCTTGGTACAATGCCTGCAACATTATTACGCGCTAGAAATTTTTCATATTCTCGTACACGCTCATAATGATCGCCAGTATTTAACCAAGCCCGATAAGAAGCAGGCTCAACTTTAGGTGGAATAGGACGTTCGATAATAACGCGCTCTTGAGGAATAAAAATGCGTTTACCGTTTGGAGAGGTTTTGCCTGTTGTTGTGTGTTGGGGAGAGCTGACGCAACCTACCATAATCGCTGGGATTATGCATAAGGGCAACATACTCTGCAAAAACTTCCGCATAAGAAAAATCAAAAGCTTAATAAATATTGCGCTTATTTTAATGCAAAACAGTGCACAAATTACGAGGAATTTGCAATGAAATGTTTGAATAGGGTATAAAAAAGATCAGCGGTTGCTGATCTTTTTTGAAATTATTTTTCTAGATACTGTAACTTATCTGGTTTGCCGTTCCATTCTTCACGGTCAGCAGGTTGGTCACCAATTTGAGTAATGTTAGGCCACTTTTGAGAAAGATCTGCATTTAATTCAATAAATACTTCCTGACCTTCTGGTAACTCATCTTCAGAGAAAATTGCATTTGCAGGGCATTCTGGTTCACACAATGCACAGTCAATACATTCATCCGGATTAATCACTAGGAAATTCGGACCTTCGTAAAAACAGTCTACAGGACAAACTTCTACGCAATCTTGGTATTTACATTTAATACAATTTTCAGTGACAACAAAGGTCATGGCGACAGCTACCTAAAAAATATGGTTTCATTTCGAATAGCTTATTTTAGGCAAAAAAGGGGTAAACAAACAATTGCTTTTATTGATATTGTTTATTTATACATATGAAGATAAGTTAATACATTGATATTTAAAACAATGTTGTGAGCTTGATATTAGCCAAATTGTAAAATTAAGATAATAATATGTTTTAAAAAACAACAGCTTGAATAAATTTTTGCATCTAGTTGCAAATGTCATTTAGGTCAAGGTATCTATTTGATTAGATACCTTAAATACAACTTTCAGTTTTAAATTTTACTTTTATACCGAACTGATATCCAAAAAAACTTTAAATATCGAGACTTAAAGTAAGCAAAGCAAATGAATATCTTCTGGTTCAAGCTCCCATAAGTGCTGATCTGGATGTCCTAATACTACTGCGCCATGCTTGATATAAAAGTCGACAGTACGTTTACTCGGAGTGGCTGAAATATAAAGTTGCAGCGCGCCCAGTTGCTTAGCTGACTCTTTGGCTGCCTGCATGAGTTTTGCACCAACACCTTGACCTTGTTGGTCTGCATCGACATAAAAGTATTGCAGTAATTTTGCATCTGGATAATCAGCAATGTGTTGATTCGACACGACACTAATGCCAACTAATTTTTCAGATGTATTAAAAGCACCTACAAATGAAGCACCTTGTTGATAGAGTTCTTTTAACTTCGGTGGGTCATTTTCTAAATGATAGTCATCCCAATTTTCAACATCGTAAAAACAATCTGTTAATTCGAGTTGTTCTTGTTTTTGTATATAGAGTTGGGTAATGAGTTCACGTCGACTAATTTGTTGCCAAATTAAATCGATCTCTGTGTATTGTAGTGGCCTTAAGAAAATAGAAATTTTATTCTCCTTAAAGTAAGAGCAAACATGCCCATAGACATGTTTGCTCAATCAATGATTATGATTTAAGTGCAGCTTTTAGTTCGTAAAGTTGTTCAAGTGCTTGGCGAGGTGTCAAGTTATCGACTTCAATTTGCTTAAGCAAATCTAGGGCAGGTGAAGGCACTTCAATTTCAATCACTTTCTCTATGACTTGCGTACTTGGTTTAGCATTTGAATCTAAAGTTGCAAACAAATCATCTTGAACACTAGTTTGTAAGTGTTGCTGTTGTTGCTTCTCTAAAATGCGTAAACGTTTTTGAGCTTCTTTAATGACATTAGCAGGAATACCAGCTAATTTCGCAACTTGTAAACCATGACTTTGACTTGCAGGACCTTGTTGAACTTTGTGCAATAAAATCAGGTTGCCGTTAAGCTCTTGCGCCGTCACATGATAGTTATCGATACCTGCTTCACTACCTAACTCAGTCAATTCGAAATAGTGCGTGGCAAATAGACATAAGCATTTTACGCGCTTGGTTAAATCAACCACACAGGCCCATGCCAAAGAAAGTCCATCGTAGGTACTGGTACCACGGCCAACTTCATCCATTAACACCAAAGACTGATTGGTTGCATGGTGCAAGATTTGTGAAGTTTCAGTCATCTCGACCATAAATGTTGATTTACCTGTCGACAAATCATCGGCTGAACCAATACGTGTGAAAATACGGTCAATCGGGCCAAGCTTGGCAGCTCGAGCAGGAACATAACTACCGCAGTAAGCAAGTAAACTAATTAATGCAGTTTGACGCATAAAGGTAGATTTACCACCCATGTTTGGGCCAGTAATAATTGCCATGCGGTGCTGAGCATCAAGGAAAGTATCATTTGGTGTAAATGGTGCTTTGTTTAATGCTTCAACAACAGGATGACGACCACCTTGAATCTTAATACCGGTTTCTGGGGTAAATTCAGGTCGCGCCCAATTGTTTAAACGTGCTTGATAAGCAAAGTTTGCAATTACATCAATGTGCGCAATTGCCGAACTCATCATTTGTAGGTGAGCAATATTTTCACGGAGGTTTTCAAGTAAAGCTTCAAATAACGCTTTTTCACGTGCTAATGCACGAGACTCACTTGATAAAACTTTATCTTCAAAGCTTTTTAGCTCAGGTGTGATGTAACGCTCGGCATTCTTTAAAGTCTGGCGGCGAATATAGTCGGCAGGGGCTTGTTCAGCTTGAGCACGCGTAAGCTCAATGTAGTAGCCACTCACACGGTTATAGCCGATTTTTAAGGTGTTAATGCCCGTGCGTTCACGCTCTTTTATTTCTAAATCAATCAGGAATTGACCTGCATGATCACGAATTTTACGCAGTTCATCAAGTTCTGCATCATATCCTTCTGCAATTACATTGCCATCACGAAGTAATACAGGTGGGTTTTCAACAATAGCTGCCATTAAATGCTGGTGTAACGATTTAAAGTCACCAAGTTCTTGATCGAGTTGAATTAATAACTTGGATTTTTTTGATTGAATAACAGGCGTTAAAGCATTTCTTAAAAATGGAATTTGTGCGCAAGCATGACGAAGCTGAACTAAATCGCGTGGTCGAGCACTACCAAGCGCAACACGGCTAAGAACACGTTCAATATCGCCAATTTCTTTAAGCACTAAACGAACTGGAGTTTCGTGATAGCCTTGAATGAGTTGTTCAATTGCATCTAAGCGGGCATCGAGTAATGCCGTATCACGAATAGGTTGCATGAGGGTACGGCTGAGTAAACGGCCACCCATTGCAGTTTGGCAGTCATTTACCAGTTGGAATAATGACGTACCATGTTCAAATAAAGGTTCAATAATTTCTAAATTACGGCGTGTAATCGGGTCAAGCGCAATAAAGTCTGTGCTTTGTTCTAAAAGAATAGAACGAATATGCGGTAACGCCGTTTTCTGAGTTTCTTTAGCGTAGTGAATCAGAGCTGCCGCGGCAGCCTTAGCTAACGGTAATGTGTCGAGTCCAAAACCAGAAAGCGTTGATACTGAGAACTGATCACATAAGGTTTTTTGTGCGTTATTTAAATTGAAATCTACATTTGGACGCTTGGTTACAGGGCAATCTAAATGCTTTTTAATTTGTTCAATAATATTCGGGTCAACCAGATCTTCATCAATCAAGATTTCACTTGGCATGAGGCGAGCAAGTTCAATTGGAAGTTGTTCAGGTTTGTAGTCTTGTTGCTGAACTTTAAAAATACCCGCGCTTAAGTCGAGTAAAGCAAAACCGATTTGATTTTGATGAATACATAACGCAACAAGGTTAGACGACTGATAGCTTGTGAGTAGTGCGTCGTCGGTTAATGTACCAGGTGTAAGAATACGAACAACTTTACGTTCAACAGGGCCTTTACCAGTGACTTCACCGACTTGTTCGCAAATGGCTACTGTGCGACCTGCTTTGACAAGGCGAGCAAGATAACCTTCGGCTGAATGGTAAGGAACACCCGCCATTGGAATCGGGTTACCATTTGCTTTACCGCGATGGGTTAGGGTAATTCCTAAAAGTTTGGCTGCTAAGTGTGCGTCTTCAAAGAAAAGTTCATAAAAGTCGCCCATACGATAAAACAGCAACGCATGTTGATAATCTTTTTTGACCTTGAGATATTGCTGCATCATTGGAGTGTGGTTAGAGAGATCGGCCATGATTTCAGCGCTATTCATGCGTAATAAACCCTTAAAAAAAGCAATAATATTTTACGGTTGGTCATCTAACCAATTCTAATAACTTCTGTGTGAATTGGACTTAATCTAAGAAAAAAGTATACCTTTTCATGTACCTTTTTTATGTCAAAATTGAGTCAACAGTGTGTAAGAGCTTAACTTAATTTCTCACGGTTGCCATCTTAACAAATTGAGACTGATTCGCAAAAAGGATTCCTAAAATGAGCGAGGAAATAAGCAACAAAAAGAAAGCGACCTGAGCAGTTTGAGTAGAAGACAGGGTGACGATTGACAGTCCTTATAAAACTGACATAGGTAAATATGCCGATTTCAGAATGCATGTGCAATGACAGATTTTATAAGGATACATGCCCCAATTTCTGCTGTATGAAATCTATAAGCGCTCTTGTTTTAGCAGGCAAATAGCGGCGATCTGAATAAAGTGCAAACAATTGCAGTGGCGCTACTGCTTGTTCAAACTCAATCTCGATCAGGCGACCGTCACTAATATAAGGTTGGCAAGCGTGTTTCGATAAAATTGCAAATCCGATACCTGCTACAGCAGCTTGGCCCGCCATTTCTCCGCTGTTCACCCGATAGTGTCCTTTAACCTTGATGGTCTCGAACTCACCCTTTTTATTAACAAATTGCCAAGGAGCACCTTTGAGTGCACTGACTGTTGTAATACAAGGTAATTCTTCAAATTGCTGGATATGAGTAGGGGTGCCATAACGCTGAATGAGAGAAGGGGCTGCCACAATGGTGCAAGGGATAGTCACCAGATGACGAGCGATGTAGTCACTGTTATCCATTTGACCGCGGCTAATAATAATAGCTAAATCCAGATCATCTCGCAGAGATTCAAAACCCGACAAATTTGTGACACAGCTTATTTGTAGTTCGGGATACTGGCAGGCGAATTCTGCAATAACAGAACCTAGCAATGCAGGGCCTATTTCAGTGGGAATACAGATTCGTAAAGGACCCTTGAGCTGCATTTGCCGCAACGTTAACTCTGTCTCCGTTTGCTCAAGCGCTTCGAGTAATGGCTTTGCTCTGGTATAGAGTAGCTGCCCCGCCTGAGTGACTTTCATATGTCGGGTGCTGCGCTCAATGAGCTGAAGATCGAGTTTTTCTTCTAACTGAGAAATACAGCGACTCACGTTTGATGTTGGCATTTCAAGGAGTTTCGATGCACCCACAAAACTTTCTTTTTCGACCACAGCAACGAACACTTTCAGGGTATTAAAATCCAGAGTCGGACGCATCAATTGTCCCATATTTGATAATAATAAATGCAATTTTTACCATATAATCAATACTATTGATAGCAGTTAAACTCGGACATCTTTTATCTATAGGTTACTGCGATGTCCCTAGCCAAACAGACGTTTAATCATAAAGCCCTCATGTGGATAGCCACTGTCATTGCTTTCGTCCAGTTCACGAATGCACTGGAATATATGGTGTTTAATCCTATTTTTGTTTTTATGGCGACAGATTTTGCAGTGCCAGTATCATTCTCAGGTTATGTTTCAGGGATGTATACGCTTGGCGCGGTCCTTTCAGGAATTATTGCTTTTTACTGGATTGATCATTTCAATAAAAAGCGGTTTTTAATTATCAATATGGCGCTGTTGGGTCTACTAACACTTTTAACTACCTGCACATCTAGTTTTAGTCTTCTACTTGCACTTCGATTTTGTGCAGGGTTGGTCGGCGGTACCACCATGGGAGTGGGGATCAGTATATTAATAAACAACGCACCGCCTAATTTACGGGGGAAAATGTTAGCGACGGTGATCGCATCATTTTCAATAGTAAGTATTGTCGGAATGCCCACCATATTATTTCTATGCACTCACTATGATTGGCATGTGGCTTTGTGGCTCATAAGTGCATTGTGTGTGTTGGCATTGCCACTTATTGTATCGTTTATACCCAAAGACCAAGTCTCTTTAGATACGCTTCGTGCGCCGCCTTTAGATGTGGATACAATACTTTTCGCTTCTGCTAATGCGCTCGTACAGTTTAGCCCTATGCTGGTTATTCCTATTTTGGCACCCTTAATGATTCAACAGTTGGGCGCTTCGCAAGACCTACTGCCTTGGCTATTTTTTAGCGGGGGCGTGATGGGCTATGTATCTACAAAAATTACAGGGGCGTTAACCTCCCGTTTTTCTGCTTTACTACTGGCTACAGCTTCGACTCTAGTCTTTATATTGAGTTTGCTTATACCAATGCTAGGCTATCAGCATGCAGCGTTATTTATTAGTTTATTTCTCGGTGCATCTTATAGTCGTTTGGTGTCATCTTCAGTGGTTACGATGCAGTTTCCTAACGACCGACAACGAGCTGGATTTTCTTCATTACAGACATCCATCATGTATTTGCTGACAACAGTTGCATTTTTCTTATCTGCCTTTTTATTACCTGCTCATGGCATGACGCCACAAAGTGTAAATACGTTACTGGCGGTATGTGCAATTTCCGCAGCAGGGTTCCCAATATTGGTTATCATTCTACAAAAGAAGCTGACTAAACGTGTGCCCACATGCTACACATAAGTTATCATTTTGTTAGAATACTAATATTAGGTATTCTTGAATTAACTTGGATGTCTATGATAAAGAATCAAATATTTGATCATTCACAATACGACCATTGTTTAAAGCAATAATACGGTCTACAGAAGAAATTGTTTCTGGGCGATGAGCGATAATAATTCGAGTAATATTTAATGACTTAATCATGCTATTAATTTCTTTCTCTTTAATAATATCTAGATGACTTGTTGCTTCATCTAAAAATAAAATTTTGGGTTTTCTATATAGTGCTCTTGCTAATAAGATTCTTTGTTTCTGTCCTCCTGACAGAATATTTCCCATATCTCCAACTAATGTTTGATAGCCCATTGGCATCGCTAGAATTTCATCATGTACTGATGCCATCTTTGAACATTGTTCTACCCAATCTTGTTGAGCACTATCATCAAAAAAACTAATATTTTCTAGAATGGAACCTGCGAATAAAACATCATCTTGGGCAACATAGGCAATAAAACTTCTAAGTTTATTAGGGCCCATATTCTTTATGCTTTGCCCACCAATTTTAATTTCACCATGCTCAGGAGATAAATTACCTAATAGAAGATTCATCAGCGTGGTTTTGCCACAACCTGTCGGACCAACAATCGCGACTGATTGTCCTTCTGGGATCTTAAGATCAACCCCGTGGATAATCCAAGTTTCATCTTCTGAATACCTGAATCTGATTGATTTAACTTCAATTTCAGTTTTTTGTTGTTCTGATGATTCGGGAGCAAATAAATCACTACCTGATTTTTCTTGATCTGTAAGAACGATGTCTGCTAGACGTTCGCCATGTAAACTGAGCATCTTTACTTCAATATATTTATCAATCAGAGAGCTGACTCGGCCACCGAACTGATTTTTATAAGCAATAAAAGCCATTAATATACCAACAGTAAATTTACCCTCAATGGCTAGAGTTGCACCCAACCATACGATAATAATATTCTGTAATCCAAACAATAATGTATTTACAAACCCAAACATGAGGCTAAGTTTTTGTGTAGTTAATCCTGCGTTAATTTGGTTTACAAATAAACTTAACCATGTAGCTTGACGATAGTCCTGCTTTTCAAATTGTTTGATGGTTTTTATGCCACGCATGGTTTCCATAAAATGGGTGTTTTGTTTTGCAGTGTGGACAATTTGATCTTCTGTTGCGCGTCTTAAGGGATAATACCAAATCCAACGAATAATCGCATATAACAACATAGTGAGCACAGCGATCCATGCTAATGTTGAACTATATATGAACATTAAAATTAATGTAAAAATCGTCATTAGGCCATCTAGAATGGCTGTAATAAATGATGTTGTTAATGTCCTTTGAATTGAATCAATAGAGCCAAATCTAGAAATAATATCGCCTAGATGACGTTTCTGAAAAAAATTAGTTGGTAAGTTAATGAGATGATGAAAAATGTTGGCTTTCCATTGAACATTCAATGTGGTTGCCATATGCATAACTACCCATGCTTGTAATAAACTGATTAAGCTACTCAATAGCATCAATAGACCGAATCCAACAGCTAATGTGGTGAGTAAGTTTAGATCAGCGGAAACAATCGCGTGGTCAATTACCCATTGCATGAAAAATGGGCTGATCAGTGAGAATACTTCTAATACTAAAGCAAGGATAATAATTTGCCCTAAAGATTTCCATAAACCACTAATTTCACCAAATAATTTAAAAATGCGAATACTTGTTTTATCTTTTTTTTCTTCAAAATTAGAATCAGGCCATAACTCTAAACCGATACCTGTAAAATGTGATGAAGCCTGATCATAGGTGAATACTTTTTCCCCAAAAGCTGGATTAACAATTGTTATTTTTGTTGCCGAAACATTCTTTAGAACCACAAAATGATTTAAATCCCAATGTAAAATACATGGTAGCCTTAATTGATTTAATTCATCTAGTTCAAGTTTTAAGGGACGGGTTGTAAGGTGCAACTTATTGGCAATCTTAACCAAAGTCGTAAGAGTTGCCCCTTTTTGAGATATAGGATACTTCTGCCTTAAGGTTAAAAGATCTGATTCATACCCATAATAGCCTGCAATCATAGCGAGACAGGCTAGTCCACATTCTGATGATTCTGTTTGTAATATTACAGGAACTTTTCGACCAATACCTAAAGATAAACCATCAAGATAACGCATGGACTATAGCTTTCCTGTAATACTAAATAATGGTTCTAGAACCCACTCATACAATTTACGTTTTTCATGCATGATATCGCCTTCAAGAGTCATTCCCACCTGTAAAGGCATATCCTGACCATAAGCTTTCACCATTTGCTTATCGAGTTTTGCTCGTACCAAATACACAGGTTCATTATTAAGCTGTTCTTGTGGTGAAATAATTCCGATAGTTTGTAAATCCTGGCTGGCTAATGCCGTTTTTGCTACAGATAAGACTTGTGCTTTTGCGTGACCAAATTTTTGATAAGGGTATGCTTGATAACGTAGTAAGACCAGATCACCCTCTTTGACAAATCCAATTGCTCTACTAGGTACATAAAGTTGTGCAATCAAGGGTATATTTTGGGGAAGAATAGTTAATAATGGCTTAGATAAGTCAGCAAACTGTCCAACTTCCGCATTTATTGTACCTATAACGCCAGATGAGTTTGCTTGTATGGCAATATGCTGCCTAGATTGCATTTCGATTAATTCTTGCGTATTACTCGATAACAAACGTTCTAGCTGCTCGATCTCATTATTTTGCCTATTTTCCAGTCCTGATAAGCTAATTTGCTGCTCTGTTAGCTGTTTTTCTAATGATACTTTTTCACGTTGTAATGATTCATATTGAGCCAACTGATCCAGATAGTCTATTTTTCTTGCTTCAAATTCTTCATGAGAAATTGCATTGTCATGAAGAATATTGCCATAACGTTGTTGATTTTTTTTTGCCAGATTGACTCGTTCCTGTTGATTGGCAATTAAATTTTTAATTTTAATCAAGGTTCCATTAAGCAAACTAATTTGATTGTTGATTGTTCGTTTTTCATCTTGATGAATGAAATGCATCCGAGTTATTTCGTTTCGTAAAGACTGTTCTTTTAATTGTGTTTGCTTTGCTAAAGCATCTGCGATGCTACCTTGTTCGCCATAACTCGCTGTTGAAATGATAAAAAGGATATCACCTTTTTGAACTGTTTGTCCTTCGTATACATTCTTCTTTAGAATTGTACCTGACTGTGTTGTATAAACCTGTATCAGCCCAGATTGAGGAATGAGTTGGCCTTGTACCGTACTACGTTTGGTATAGCTTCCCCATATTGCAAAAGCTATTATTACCAAAGCAATACATAAGGCACAGATTGTAAAAAAGGTGAAGCTAAATGGACGGGCTAGAATGATATTGCCTGTCCATGTAGTCTGTTTTGCATCAAGTGCTTCTTTACGAAATAAATTTGAACTCATTTATAGTTTTACATAACCAACTCAATAATATTTTCTATTGATAGTTGAAATAACAATTTATTTATTTTTTCTGATGGATATTCTTTAAACTGATCTAAAATATTTCTTACTCTTGAATAGGGGTGTTCAAATAAGTATTGAATTAAATTCAAACTAATCGGATCAATATTAATTTTATTGCCATTTATAATCACAAAACCTTCATTAAAGTAATACAGTAAGTTTGCATTCAAAAAAAGTTTTTGATTGCTATCCAATTGACTTACTTTTCCATTACCCAATACATCTAGTGATAACATAGACGGTATCGAATGTTCTGCCAGATGGTGCATCATAAAATTTTGATAACATCCTTTGTCTCTGATAATTTCAGCAACTTGATGACTAAGGCTATCTATCATCTCTGCATCATTTTCAAAATTAGTAAAGTTCTTACGGCTGTCTAGAATACTTGGTATGACATTCTGTAACCAGCGCATATACTCAAATCCTGTTGGTGCAAATGTTGCAACAGCTAAATGAAAAGTTTCTTCATCTAAAGGCAATGGATCGTGCCACCAGCCACGAGGAATATAAAGGATATCACCAGCCTCTAAGATCACATCCATATAAATTTCTTCAGGCTCTTTAATATCTGGAAAATTCTTTGTTTGTTGCATGTACAAAGGAAATTCAAAGTTAGGCTTTCTTAATATCCAGCGCTTTCGACCTAATAATTGCACTGCATATACATCACGTGTATCCCAATGGCTTTTATATGATGATTTTGAACTAAAAGCAGCATAACTACCTGCGAGTGTACGAGCTTCAGCGAAATTACCAATTTGCTTACTAATTTGATCAACAAATGGTTCATTTTTAATGCGATTGCGGACTAAGGTTGCACCATTTCTAAGATATTCATAGAGAACAGATGTAATACAGCGATATTCTGTTACTCCTAGGTTGTCATAAGTTTCTACATACTCATTTTTAGGAATTTCATAACCATTCATTAATTTAAAGTCACGATGTTCAATATTACCACGACTATAGAGTTCATTTACATTCTTCCATGATAATTGTATTGGATCTATGGAGTTTTTAAATAAATAGGGAGTTTTATAAAGAAAATTTTTTTTGAAATTTTCTTTAGTCATGTTGAAACTTATTATCATATTCTTTCAAGGTTAAAAAATTAAGTTTGTACTGGATTTGGTGTGGACAAGAATTAAGATTTATTTTTTATATTAAACCTTAAAAAGTGTAGGAAAACTCCTAAAGACATACATATAAATAAATTTAAAAAACTTTCCAATGTAAGTGTAATGTTGAAGTTTTTTAAAAAGTAGAAAATAATGGAAAATAAAAAGCTTATTATAAAAGACAATAATAAGCTTTTTACATATTTTTTATGAGTTGGATGTTTTGCAAAAGAATATCCAGAATATATTAATAATATATTAACAAAAACAATAGCAACAATTGTTGCTATATCATTGTTAACATTTAATAACCTTAAAAAAGATCCTAAAATTATGCCAAAAACAATACAGACAACAACTCTAGAAAGGCCATAACCAATATATTCTAATTTCATAAATATTAATTTCTAAAACTTAATGAGATAATGTCATTATCAATAATTGCCACCATCTGCGCAATAGTTATTGCCATCTTCTGGTTCATTTAGAGATGAAAGGAATGAGGTAGCAGATGTAATTACTTTCCCTGCTGGAGATGCTGCTGCAACACCAGATAATCCATTTTTTTCATATGCAGCAACATATGCATTCACTTGGTCCACCGCCATATTCATACCCTCAGAAACAGCCCATCCAATTAAAGCGGATCTAAAATCATTAGAAGGAACCGGTTTATTCGTATCACCAGCAGCTCCTGCTACTACGCTCATTTCTTCAAGTGTTAAAGTTCTCATAGATTATATTTATCCTAATGGTTTTTGCGTATTATACTTAATTTTATGAATTATTCTAGCAATTTGAGAAAAATATTTAATTTCAAAATTTCTTTTGAGTTGGTTATAAATTATTAATATTTATATTTTATAAGTCTTTGAATTTATTTGATATTTAATTTTTTTTATCATATTAAAAAGTCGCTTTTCTTATAAATTTATATTTAAAATCTAATGATCTTTATGCATAAAGTATTCCATTTAAACTAATTGAGAATGGTAGATTTGTCATAAAATTCTTATAAAGAAAAAGTTGTTTTTCCTAAAAATATTATTGGAAATGTAGTTTGGTTTCTTTAAATTTATTGTTATGGAGTTGTTTGATACTGAAAATATTTAACAAAGTTCATAAGATGTTGATATTGCTTTCGACTTGAGCTTTTTTAGATAGGATAATAATAAATAGAATTTTATAAAGTTATTGAGCACTTTATGGTGAATGGTTTGCCAATAATACGCAATAAGTCATATTTATAATTCGTAAATAAGAAGATAAAGAGGTATTACGCAAAAGATGTCTTTAGAATCATTAAAGAATTAATTAGCTATTCTTGGCAGTTCAGTATCTTTTATGAAAAAATACGTCTTGCATTAGTAGCTTTCCAGTTGTGGTTAGATATTCAAGAATATAGATTAACTAGGTCTGATGAAATAATATCATGGACTATTAACTTTTTATTGGATTTTGTTACAAAATGCTATTCGAATCAAATATATAAATCCTAATGTGGTAGTATAAATTGAGAAACAGCGTTATTACCGTATTGGCAAGTATTAAGCAAATTGAAATTGTAGAGCTCTTTCAAATAAAATCTTCCTTTACTTTAGACACTCTCCTTAAATTTCTAGTTTGAAAAAAGCTGCGAGGAAGCTGAAAAATACCTCTCTGAATACCATAGTCATGAATCTCCGTGAATAAATAGCCAAAAGAGCTCAGTTTTTTAATTGCAATACAAGATTATAGGCTATAGTTTTGGAAATTGACTCTGCTACAAAAACTCTTGTTGTGGTGTGAAGCCTAAACTCTGTTTACGATAACAAGTCTATTTTCTTGTCTGTTTGTCTTTAAAAATAAACTCATCATTTTCATTATAATATCCCTGTCCATACAGTGAATCACCGACACACTTTAACTGCGCACTAAATTATTCTTAAATTTTCTTAATAATTAGTTTGCTAGGCTAATCTAATGCAAAACAATAACAATCACTTTACAACTTAGTCGATAGATCATTGACACCTTAAATGTTGCACACTATCCTTTGCATGCTGGCCTACATTGCCAGTCTGCGAACCCCCTTCGTTCTGCCACCATAATTTTAATGTCGGCAGAACTCCCAGTAAAAAGGAGTTGGCTTTCCACATCCATTATTTGGCAGCCTTTGCCAAAAGCTATAACGACACGGCTTAAAAAAATTACAGCAGCTTGAACGCCGTAGGGTTTTCAGGCTTTAAGTCTTTTTTATTTAAAACTTAGCAACAACAAACTTGAGATGTGCCAAGCACCGTCTTACGGCTTTGCTGTGCCTTTTTTTCTCCCAGAAAGGGCACAGGCTTTTTTATCTCATTTAGAAACAACAAGAATTTTATAATGGTAAAACTATGCGAAATTTAGAAAGCTCTTCCAAAAAACTACATGTAGTTCAAACTGCCATACAACTCATTACGGCGCATGGGTTCCACAATACAGGCGTAGACCTGATTACTAAAGAAACCAAAATTGCCAAAGGCACGCTTTACAACTATTTCCACTCTAAAGAACACCTGATTGAAATGTGTATCGCCTTTCAAAAAAGCCTGCTCAGAGAAGAAGTGCTTTCTATTATTTACTCAAACCGTTACTACAGTTCAAAAGATAAACTTAAAGAAATTATTGTGTTACATACCAATTTAAACAGCCAGTACCATCTTTTAATCAAAGCTATTTTAGAAATAAAACTGCTTTATCCAAAGGCTTACCGCATGACAGTTGAATACCGAAAGTGGTTGCGCCATGAAATTTTTGACCTGATTTTTAGCGGCGAAATCCGCGAGCCAAAATTCAATGCCCACATGGTGGTAAATCTGATAGATGGTTTGCTGTTACAGGTTTTAAGCTTAAACAGTTTGAAAGAAAGGGATGAGGTGTTGGAGCAATTTTTTTAAGTTTAGTCTGGGGTATCTGATTGGTTCAGATATAGATTTTTTTGTGAAAAAATTGCAAGGAGTGTTCTAGATGCTCTCATATGCAGCTCTATGAATGGATGTACTCAGCCATTCAGAGTGCCTCAATCTATAGTGGTTTTGAATATAGTGGATCAATTTTAGGTGATGACTAAGTAAAGATTTCTCTAAAAGTTTTCTGGTCTTGGTCGTGATGTAACTTATTTTTCTTCAAAAAAATATATACTATGAGGGAGTATTAACAAAAGACCATAAATATGGAAATTAACAGCAATTTAGAACGTTACCATTCTCATCAGTTCGATGAAGGAAACCCGCTTGCTCAAAAGAAAATTTTGATCGCAACGATTTTAACTGCTGTGATGATGGTTTTTGAAATTGTGGGTGGATGGATCTTTAACTCCATGGCTCTTTTAGCTGATGGCTGGCACATGAGTTCACATATGGTTGCTCTAGGGTTGGCCTATGTCGCTTACAAAATGGCTCGCCGTTATGCTCATGACAAACGCTTTAGTTTCGGAACTTGGAAAATCGAAATTTTAGGTGGGTATAGCAGTGCAATCATATTAATGGTCGTTGCACTGTTAATGGGATTTCAATCTATTGAGCGATTACTCCATCCTGTTGATATTCATTATAATGAAGCGATTTCTATTGCTGTTGTGGGGTTGGCAGTCAATTTAATTTGTGCGTGGTTATTACATGATAATCATGAACATCACCACCACCATCACGACCATGAGCATAGTCACCACCATCATTATGATCACCATCACGATTTAAACCATAAAGCTGCGTTTCTACATGTGGTTGCCGATGCCGTAACGTCTGTATTAGCCATAGCCGCACTTATAGCGGGTAAATATTTTGGATGGAATTTTTTAGATGCTTTGCTGGGTATTGTAGGGGCGATACTTGTTGCACAGTGGTCATGGGGGCTTTTGCGTGACACAGGAAAAACGTTATTAGATGCTGAAATGTCACATCCAGTAGTCGCTGAAATCCAAGAAGTGATTGAGCAATTATCACAAGTGAAAATTACAGATTTACATGTATGGAAAGTCGGTAAAGGAAAATTTTCATGCATTTTGGCTTTAGAAACAGACCGAACAGATTTAACACCCGATTCAGTTAAAAAGGCTTTGTCTATTCATGAAGAAATTGTACATGCCAGTGTAGAAATACATTTTATTTAGTCGATAAAGAGAGCTTTAAAACCGACTGTGAATTTTTAAAGCTCTTGATCATTTTGTCAGACCATTTTTGTAGAGTTACTTTTCAATCACTGGTAAACTTCACCTATTGTCATTGGGGAGTAGCCATTCCTAGTACCCAACTAGGAAGACCACGTCAACAAACTTGAGATCAGTATCTCATGGCGTGTTCAGCCACTGTATACACAGTGTGAGCTAGGCGAGACCTTTGGCCGCAACGTACTTTGCTAGTCGGGCGAGGAGCGTTGTCGCGCCAATGGTTTCTTATTCGCCCGGCTGGACTATTCCTATGCTCCTCACGTTCATCTTATTCTTTGTGTCCGCCGCGGCAATTTACCTAGCCTGTGAATATTTCGTCAATGGAATTGAATGGTTTGGTAAGCGTCTTAATCTTGGTGCAACAGCAGTAGGCTCGGTACTCGCAGCTTTTGGTACAGCGTTACCTGAAAGTGCGGTGACCTTTATGGCCGTCGTATTTGGTGATACCCCAGAACAAAAAGACCTTGGTGTTGGTGCTGCAATGGGTGGCCCATTGGTTTTAGCGACCTTGGGTTACGCCGTAGTCGGTCTGGTATTGATGCTTCATCGCAAAAAATTAGCTCGAACTTCGCATAAAGTTCAAGTTGATTATGCCCGTTTAAGCCGAGATCAAGTCTCTTTCCTTGCTATCTTTGTTTTAAAAGTAGCGCTTGGTTTAGTCGCATTTGCCATCAAACCTTGGTTAGGCATTCTATTTTTAGCGGCTTATGCAGCTTATGTTTGGCGTGAGATTAAGGAAGCTGATACATCTTCCGATGAAGAAGACCTTGAACCGCTCAAGTTCCGTCCTAATACAGCCGAACCGTCACTAGGGTGGGCTGGTCTACAGGTATTGGTCGCTTTAGTTGTAATTAGTGTTGCTTCGCATACTTTTGTTGCTCAACTTGAAGCGATTGGTACAGCGCTAAGCTGGCCGCCACATTTGGTTGCTTTATTACTGAGTCCAGTTGCTACCGAATTACCTGAGATTATGAATGCACTGATATGGGTACGCCAAGGTAAAGAGCGTTTGGCTTTAGCGAATATTTCTGGTGCGATGATGATTCAGGCCACCATACCAAGTGCATTAGGTATTTTCTTTACGCCGTGGCGCTTTGATACCTTGTTGTTAGCCTCTGGCATTATTACTGCATTAGCGATTGTGTTTCTGTGGAATTTATTCCGCCGTGGCACAGTCGATGACCGATCATTGGTTGCAGTAAGTGCGCTGTATGGTGTTTTCGCAATTTTAGTTGTGATTTATCTCTGATAAACATTAACGCGCTGGACATGTGCCAGCGCGTTTCAGTCGTCGTATTTGCTATTGATTAGATAATCTTAAAAAACGATGAGCTAATAACCTTGTAAAATCGGTAAATAATTAACCAATTGTCCTATTTTTCATAACTTATGCCCTGTACCTTAGTAGCAGAGGCTTGTACCCTGAGTGAATCATAATTTAAACTTATGGGGTCTTTGAAAAGTCCTCTTTTTTGACTAAATTTATTAAACAAATGAACTTTATTTTGTGTAATAAAATACTTTCTAAACGCATAAAAGATAAATAAAAACTTTATAGAAATTAAGTTTGATTGTTAAATTCTGAAATAGAGCATGAAGGGCAATATTGGTGCTTTTGTTATATTTATGGTTGATTTACCTATGATAGCTTCGTCTTACTTAAAAAAATGTAAAAATAATTACCACAACATAAAAGACCAGCAGCTTACCATCGCAGCTAAAGCAAATATCTTTATTTGTATTATTTTTTGCCTGTTCTGGACCATATATTTCGCATTTTCAAAAATGTGGATCATTGTTTATATGGATATCGTTTTTACACTGCTTTCCATTTTTAGTTTTTTTCTCATTTATATAAATCGAATTTCAGCGGGTATTCTTTTATCTCAAGCTGTTCTACTTGTTTTTCCAGTCGTTTTTTGCGTATTTTTTGATATAGCGACTACTCATCATCCTCAAGTTGCTCATTTGTTTTTGCCTGCCGGGGCAATATTAGGATACTTAAACTACCGCAGAAATCCGAGTTTCTTACAACTCGTTTTAATTTTACTGTCAATCGCGTGCTTTATATTTTTTAGTGGCAGCTCTTTTACTTTAGATCATGCTATACCGCTATCGGAACATACTCGGAGTCATGGTCGATGGATCGCAATTTGCGTCGCCACGCTCATGATTTGTATATCCATCTATACCATGCAATTAGAAATACAAATAGAAGATTCCATGGCGAAAGACTTACGTTTAGCACTCGGCAAAGAGCAATTTGAATTGTTTTATCAACCTCAAGTCAATGCTTCTGAAAAGTTAATTGGTGCCGAGGCTTTACTCAGATGGCATCATCCTGTTTTGGGTTCTGTACCCACACAAGATTTTATTCCTGCGGCACAAACTTTAGGACTAATGCCTGAAATAGGTACATGGGTTTTAGCGCAAGCCTGCAAAGTTTTACAAGATTGGAGTAAACAAGAACAGACTAAAGATTTGACACTTTCAATCAATATTAGTGCTGATCATTTCATGCAAGCTAACTTTGAGGAAACCGTAATTTGCATGATTCATAGATATGACATAAATCCATCTCGGCTTATCTTGGAAATTACTGAAAATATTGCTTTGAACAATTGTGTGAGCATGATTGAAAAAATGAATTACTTATCGGAAAGAGGAGTTCAGCTTTCTCTTGATGACTTCGGAACAGGTTATTCATCTTTAAGTTATTTGCAAAAAATGCAAATTAGACAAATCAAAATTGATCGTAGCTTTGTACAGGCAGCGTTGGATGATAAACGCAGTTATAAATTAGTCTCGGGTATTGTTAAAATTGGTCTAGATTTAAACCTTCGAGTGTTAGTAGAGGGAATAGAAACGGCCGAACAATTTTATGCTTTTAAAAATAATGGTTGTATCGAGTTTCAAGGTTATTTATGGGGCGTTCCAATGCCGTTAAATGACTTTATTAAACAGTTGCCAACTTTTAATAAATAAGTAAAACAGATCTAAATTTTGTTCTATAGTGGTGACATCTCATAAAATAATAGAACATTGTTATGCCAAGAGAATATAAATATTACCAAGTAGGTTCAACACATTATAATCTTGAACAAGTTGTTAAATTTACAACCAGTTCTGATTTAAGTTCTGTTCTTGTTCGATTCGCAGATGGCTCAGACGTAGAGTTTACTTTTGAAAATGAAGATGAATATTCAGAATTTCTGCAAGTCATACGAGGTGTGGATTTCTAATTTTTATCTATGATTTATAAACTAATTTAGCTAACTAAAACCATATAAGTAATTGTTAAATATTATATAATTTTTAAATAAAATATGGTGGGTCGTCATTACGCGATATAAACTTTTCTAATAAATTAATCTACATATTAAGACACACTTTGCAAACGGATGTAGATTCGGGCTGTGTTAGGATGAAGACCTATACCTCTAGATATTTACAGTATGACGAAATCTGAACCGCAGTATCAATCTGGGCAGTTTCAATTTTCCTTTCTATCATTAAAATATTGGGGTATCTGGTTCACAGCTTTTATTCTCATGTTTCTTGCCTACTTGCCTTGGGCAATCCAGTGGCGTTTAGCAAAGGTTTTCTCAAAAATTGCTTGGATACTATTAGCTTCGAGACGGAAAACAACATTAAGAAACTTACAAGCTTGTTTCCCTGAAAAAACACCTGAGCAAATTGAAGCCAAAGCAAAGCTAGTCTTTAAAGACACCATGATAGGGATATTTGAAGCCTTAAACGCTTGGTATTGTCCTGAATGGTTTAAAAAAAGAGTTCGTATAGAAGGCTTGGAACATCTGGAACAGAATCGGGATAAGGGTATCTTGTTGTTAGGCACACATAGTACTTTACTAGATGCTGGTGGCGCTGCGTGTACCTTATTTTTTGATATGGATGTGGTGTATAGACCGCAAAATAATCCTTTTATGGATTTTCTCATTCATCGTAGTCGCGCTCGAGTTTATAAAAACCAAATTGCGAAAGACAACATGCGTAGCTTAATTTCGAAACTAAAAAATGGTCATGCAATCTGGTATAGCCCTGATCAGGACTTTGGTTTGAAGCAAGGTGTGATGGCATCGTTTTTTGGAATACAGGCGGCAACAGTAACAGCTCACCGTAGACTCATGGATATTTCAAATGCTGTTGCAATACCTCTATATTTTTATAGAAGTGGGGATATTCGAAACCCTCAATACAATGTGCTCGTCGAACCTAAACTTGAAAACTTTCCAAGTGAATGCGAAGTAAATGATGCTGAACGCGTCAATAAAATTATTGAGAACCAAATTCGAATCGCCCCAACACAATACATGTGGTTTCATAGACGGTTTAAAACTCGTCCGATTGGTGAAGCAAAATTTTACTGATAGATTTTGCTTTCATTATTTAAGATTGAGTTGCTTCTTATCTTTGCTTAGTAGCTTACACACTAGTACAGATCATCACTTGTAACTAGCTACCGACTTATGTCTTACTTTAAATTCCAGTACTACAATAAAAAGGAATTTTGTATGAAGTACATTAAGTATATTTTCGCTGCATTGGTCATTGCGCTTTCAGCTCCGACCTTTGCACAAGACCATGGTTATCGTGAATCACATCATGGTTATGGTCATGCTTATCACGGTATGCATCATGGTAAGGCTTATGCCTATCACGGCAATCATCATGGTAAAGGGTACTATCATAATAAAGCACATCGTGAACGTGGTTTTGAACGACATCATGACAGACGCGGTCATTGGTAATTCAATGAACTACAAAAAATCCCGCAATATTTTGCGGGTTTTTTATGGTTCAATCTGAACAAGTTATAACATCTAATTTAATTATTTTTAAATTTTCACTTGAGCTATCTGTCTATGTCCAATGCTTCACCTCGACAACTTAAAAATAACTGATTTTGATGCCAAGCCAACTGTCCTGAAACAATAGTTGTATCAACTTCATAGCGAAAGCTTTTGTTTTGAAATGGCGTCCAGTTACATCGCATATAGTTTTTTTGATTTTTAACAGTAATGGCTTCTTTATTTTCTTTAAGCAGAACCAAATCTGCCCAGTAGCCTTCGCGTATATACCCTCGATCTTTGAGTTTAAATAAATCAGCGACTTGGTGAGATGTTTTCTTAACCATTGTTTCTATATTTATTTTTTTATCTGCTACAAGTTCCATGAGTGCAGGAATAGCATGTTGAACTAAAGGAAGGCCAGATGGTGCTTTTAAATAGGATTGTTGTTTTTCATCCCATGTATGCGGTGCGTGATCTGTACCAATAATATCTAAGCGATTGGTTTGAGCGATGGCAGTGATAAGTGCATCTTTGTCTTGTTGGGTTTTAATGGCTGGATTACATTTAATTAAATGGCTAAGCGCAGCATAGTCTGATTCATCAAAACTAAGGTGATGAATGCATACTTCCGCAGAAATATGCTTTAAATTTAAGGGCAAATCTTTAAACAAACATAATTCTTTGGCTGTACTAATATGTAAAACATGCAGTTGAGTTCCATATTTTTCTGCTAAAGAGACAGCTAAACGTGAACTCTCAAAACAGGCTTGTTTATCCCGAATTTTAGGGTGCATATGTGCTGGAATGTTTGCACCATATTTCTCAAAATATAATTTTTCTCTTTCTTTAATGCGCGGTGTATATTCGCAGTGCGTTAAAAGAATGGTCGGGACATTGGCAAATAAACGTTCAAGCACTTGTGGGTCATCTACCAACATATTGCCAGTAGAGGCGCCCATAAAAACTTTTACGCCGCTAATAAGTTTGGGATTAAGCTGTTCAACAATATCTAAATTTGCAGAACTTACTCCAAAATGGAAGGCATAATTTGCCATGCTATATTGGGCGGCTATTTGCTTTTTTTGTATTAAAGCATCTAAAGATAGGGTTGGTGGATTTGTGTTGGGCATATCCATATAACTGGTAATTCCACCAATGACTGCTGCCATAGATTCCGAAGCAATACTGCCTTTATGGGTTGAGCCTGGATCTCTAAAATGGACTTGATCATCGATCATTCCGGGAATTAGCCAGTTTCCATTAGCATGAATTGTTTTAGCGTTAACAACATGAGGAATGCTTGGTGCAATTTTTTTGATTCGTCCATCTTGAATAAGTACATCTACAAATTGCTGTTTTCCCTCATTCACTACATTGGCATCTCGAATAATAATTTTAGAATAGGGTTTAAAACTCATTGTGTAATGCCTTATAGCCTTTGACCAACTCAATGTTTGTTGAGACAACACTCTCTGAAAATTCACTGATAGAGATATCAACCGGAGGGTACTGTGCTAAGTCAGTTTTAGGGTTGATGTAGCTCATTGCAGGAACATAAAAATGGTTCGGTAAATCACGTCCGTCGACGACTGCGTTATGGCGAATAGCGCTGTAATTACCGACCTTGCAGTTAAATATGACGCTGTTGAAACCCACGAAAACATGATGACCAATTTCACAAGGCCCATGAATAATTGAACGATGAGCAATTGATGTACTTTCACCAATCACTACTGATGCACCAGCTTTGGAGTGAATCACAACACCATCTTGGATATTGGAATTTGCGCCAATGATAACAGGTTGCATTTCTCCATTTTCGTCGGTTTCATCTGCACGAATTACGGCATAAGGGCCAATAAATACATTGGCATGAACAATGACCTTGCCACAAATAATAGCGGTTTGATCGACATAAGCTGATTGATCAATAACAGGGAGATGGCCAGATGGATTTTTACGTAGCATGGAATTACCGTTGATATCAGTTTATTTAAGTTGAGATGACGAGAGGCGTAAGCTGAAATTATTTAATTCATGAGAAACACAGGTTTTTTCAACCCAATAACGCATAGTGTCGGTTGCTTATAGAATGTCCTACCACTGCCAAGACCCCTGCGCCACAGCATCATGGGCATGCAGGCTTTCTGCATGAGTCACTTTAAATTTGAAACCATGAATATATTTGTGATGTATAAATGAGCCATAAAGTCGTCTTAATGCATCTTCGCAAAACATTAAATTTTGGCCGTTGGCAACAGCAAATGCTTGTTCGTCAACCCGTTTTACAGCAGTTTGTACGGGTGTCATTAAGGCTAGTTCAGCTTGATTTATAAACGCGATGAGTGGAATGTCGTGAAAGTCTTGGTTTAATTTAAACTGAAGGAGGGCAAAGCTTCTTTGGCTATGTGGCGTTGCTGCAATTGCATCGGTGGTATTTAACCAGCTCATAATGTCTTGTAGATCAAGCCGAATTTCTTGGTTTTGTAAGGCTGACTCAAACCGTTGTTGAATAATATTTCTTGAAAGTGCAGCAGAACATGGACAGGTTGAAGAATAGGGAATCTCGACTTTTAATTCTGCCTCGAATTGATCATTAAAGAGTTGGCATGACAAAACAAAAGGATAACTTTTCCACCCTGAAAGCTTGCTGACTAATGCTGGTCGTTCGATATAAAGGCTACTGTGAATTTCAATTTTTGCATGCTGCGATAAATTTTGATGGCTGTCTAAAAAGTCTTCTAAGACTAATTTTAGATCGAGCATATTAATATTTTCGAGGGATGTTAACTCTAAAAGACGTGTATATAGACGTGACATGTGGATGCCCTTTGCTAAGGGATCATCTAAACTGACATAAGCATTGACGTGACTTGAGCATAAAGTATTTTCAATACGGACTGGCAAGGCGATGTTTTCCATACCGACCCAATCAAGGCGGTAACTATAAGCATTTGGTAAAGTTGGCTCGGCAGAGATATCTGGGAGAACAAGATTCATTTATTAAGAACTTAAATTATGAAATTAATGTTATGTTATAACATAACATTAATAGCTGGCAAGTTTGCTAGATGGCTTAAGTACCTTGATAAATTTTAATTAAGTAAAAAATAAAGTAGAAAAGACCATGCTTGTGCATGGTCTTTTCTTGTTAAGTCAGATTTTTCAAAACAAATTCGGGTGATTTAATAAATAGCCGAATAAGTGCTTGAGACGGTTTAGAAGGGTGCCTAATTCCTCTTTCCCAACTTTCTAAAGTGCGTATTGATATTCCTAGCTTACTTGCAAGTTGAGCTTGTGAAATTTTCATTTGGCGCCGTGCTCTGATAATTTCATAGCCAAACTCTTGCTCGTCCATTTGCATGATGGAGGGCATATCCACTGTGTGATCCTCCTTTAATAAGCAAGCTGCAAAAGTAATCTAAAGAACATTGCAATAGTGAGTAGACTTAAGAAACCAGCAACCCAGAGTAAAATAAACCATTGGAATTTAGATAATTTCATGTCATTTACTCTTAGTGGTAACCTTCATCACCTACACGTACTTTATCCCTAAACACCCAATAAGCCATAATGGTATAAATGATGATAATAGGGATAAGTATGAGCGCGCCTATAAGCGCAAACAATTGACTATTGGCAGGCGCTGCGGCTTCCCAAATCGTAATTGATGGCGGAATAACGTATGGAAAAATGCTAATCAGAAAACCTGTATAGGCCAAAAATACTAAAGCCAAGGTATATAAGAAGGGCATAGATTCTTGCTGTTTTTGACAGGCTTTAATGGTGAGATAAGTAAAGACTACGACCAGAATAGGTACCGGACTAAAGTAAAGAAGCTGATGCGCATTGAACCAACGTGCTGCAATAGCCGGATGAGCTAATGGGGTATAAACACTCACAGCAATAAAAACTAAGAATAGCGTCATAATTAGTTTTGGCATTAAGCGATACATACTCTTTTGTAATTGCATTTCAGTTTTCATGATGAGCCAACCGCAACCAAGTGCTGCATATACAATGATTACGCCGAACCCTGTAAAAACTGAAAAAGGCGTTAACCAATCTAATCCACCGCCTGCATAGCGACCGTCAATAACATGGATACCTTGAATATACGCACCAAGAATGACACCTTGTAAGAAACTTGATAAAACAGAACCTCCAATAAAAGCAGCATCCCATAAGTATTTGGTTCGATTCGCCTTAAATCTAAACTCAAAAGCGACACCGCGAAAAATTAGAGCGATCACCATGAGAATAATAGGTAAATATAAAGCAGATAAAACTGCTGAATAAACCATCGGGAATGCAGCAAACAAACCAGCACCGCCAAGTACCATCCATGTTTCATTACCGTCCCAGACAGGTGCAACGGTATTCATCATTACATCGCGTTCCTGCTGGTCTTTGATAAAAGGAAACAAGATTCCAATGCCTAGATCAAAACCATCAAGTACGACATATATAAATACGCCAATTGCAATAATGACAATCCAGATCAAAGATAAATCAATCATGAAGATGCTCCTTGTCCTTGATCGTCAATATGTTCATCAGTTGCACTTAGCGGGCGCATTGGTGTTTTAAAGTGTCCAACACCGCCAACTTCATTAACTTGGCTATAAATGAACTCAGGCCCTTTATTGATCAATTTCAGCATGTAATAAATGCCGATTCCAAATACGATGCAATAAACCAAAACAAAAATAATGAGCGTGAGTCCGACTTGTTCGGCAGATACGGGAGATAATGCATCTTTAGTTCGCATGACCCCATAAACAACCCAAGGTTGACGTCCAACTTCTGTAGTAAACCAACCTGCAAGTAAAGCAATAAAACCTGACGGGCCCATAACTAAAGCGAAGCGATGAAACCATTTACTCTCATAAAGCTTGCCAGTTTTTCTTAGCCATAATCCTGTAAGTGCCAAAAGCAGCATAAGCATGCCAAGCCCGACCATAATTCGGAAACTCCAAAATACTACAGTCGAATTCGGACGATCTTCTGGTGCAAAATCTTTCAAACCTTTTACGCTACCATCTTTGGAGTGAGTAAGAATTAAGCTTCCAAGATTTGGAATTGAAATCGCATACTTAGTGCGTTCTTCTTGCATATCTGGAATACCAAATAAGTACAGTGGCATTCCCTCGTTATGATTGGTTTCCCAATGACCTTCCATTGCTGCAAGTTTTGCTGGTTGATGTTCTGAGGTATTTAAACCGTGTGCATCACCGACAAAGATTTGTAATGGCGCTAAAATTAAAATCAGCCAAAGAGCCATAGAAAACGACTTTTTTACTAACTCGTCACGGCGACCTTTAATTAAATGCCAAGCTGCGGTACCTGCTACAAGTAAAGCTGCAACCATAAAAGCTGCGATTGCCATATGCGCAAGTCGATAAGGGAAGGAAGGGTTAAATACAATTGCAAACCAGTCTTGAGGAACTATTATGCCATTCTCAATTGAGAACCCTTGAGGGGTTTGCATCCAGCTATTTGAAGATAAAATCCAGAACATTGAAATACAGGTACCTATCGCAACCATAAGCGTTGCGAAGAAGTGAGCTTTTTTACCCACACGCCCCCAGCCAAACAGCATAATTCCTAAGAAACCAGCTTCCAAGAAAAAAGCACTAAGAACTTCATAGGTGAGTAAAGGGCCTGTAACTCCACCTGCAAATCTTGAAAATTCGCTCCAGTTGGTTCCAAATTGATAGCTCATGACCACACCAGAGACAACGCCCATTCCAAATGCAACCGCGAAGATTTTGACCCAATACTTAAAGAGATCTTTATAGATAGCGTCATTAGTACGCAGCCAACGCCATTCTAAAACAGCAAGGAAGCTTGCAAGACCAATCGAGATTGCAGGGAAAATAATATGAAATGAAACAGTAAATGCGAATTGGATTCGAGCCAATTCAAGTGCTGTTAAACCTAGAGTCATAGGAGCACCTCAAATTTTATTTGATTTGCTAAAACGACAGTTGTAGTTATCTCTACCCGTTTAAGAGCATGATTTTGAAAAGAAAGCATTACTATAATCTCTTGAAAAATATATTTTTTTCAAAACATAAAGTTTTGAGTATCAAGTTAGACTGATAGTAATAAAGGTGGGGCGCGGCCTTGGGGAATAAGAAAGAGCTGTTGAAGCTTAAAGAAAACATGAAAAAAGTTTTCTAGAAAAGCAAGAAACCGAACCTGAATTCTGACTAGAATTTGCTTTAAATCCAGATCTGGCAAAGGCAACACGTGACTGTAAACAACACAGTACTGACATTGATGACCCGCATCATGATGATGTGTCGTATTTTGCTTCGCTTCAGCTTTAATGACGGAAGAAGAGGTCATATCATGCATTTGATGATGAGATAAATCATCATGATGCATTGAATGGTGAGAATGCTGCTCTGGAGAGTGATTGAGTTGAAGTGCTTGGGCAATAGTCTCACATACTGGAGAAACTTGATATTTCTCTGGTAGTAATGGCTGTAAGAAAACAGCGATTTGTAACAAGATTGCTGCTAAACCAAGCAATCTGCCTAAAACCATTGACACCCAAATAATCACTTTATGGAAATCAGTTGCGCAACACTATAACAAAAAATCTGACTTCTTAAAGGCATAAATAGATTTTTTTATAAAACTTTGATTTTTGCTATTTTATAAGTTTAATTAGCCTACTGATAAGATCCCTTCAGTAGGCTGATTAGAGATAATTAGATTCAGTTTTTGAGACGAAAACTTATTGGTTCTTACTAAGTAGAGGAGGGTGATCTGACTCCATAAACTTTGACATCTAATAAACAGTTTTAAAAATACTAATTTCTAACTTATAACCGTTTATGGCCAATAGAAAATTGAATGAAATTAACAAGATCATCTTCAAGGTCTAATAGTTCAGTAAATTTGTTCTGGCAAATATAACGAAAGATAATCTCATAAGCGCCACCAATTGCCGCATCGTAAAATAAATCTGGGACAGCCACCCACTGATCGGGCTGAGTCTTTTTAATAACGGTATGTATAGATTTAAGTCTTTTGCCTAATTCAGCGAAGAATAAGTTACGTTGTTCACGACAACGATTCCCTGCATTTGGAAACTCGATTGCCCAAGCTTTGGTAAAGTCTTGTTCGCTATTACACAGATGTAAGTAGGCGCGGACGGAAGATCTAATCCATTGATCGGCATCATTACTCTCAAGTTTAATATCAGAGAGAACTTGTTCAAATAAAGCTTTTCTACCTAAATCATCCGCTGCTAAAAAACAATCTTCTTTATTTTCAAATATTTCATAAAAAACCTGTTTAGATACACGTGCTCTTTTAACAATGTCTGTAATGGTTGTAGCGGTAAATCCTTTTTCTGCAAATGCACTAATCGCTGCTTTAACCAAACGACGTTGCTGCTTTTCACGTGTTTCTTCAGTTAACAGGCTGGTTCTACCTCTGGGTAAGCCTGCTGCTTGAGTATCGTAAGCGCCAGAGAGTTTTTCCACACTAAATCTTCTAATATTTTGAAATCTTGCTAAAACTAACATTAACCGCTTTTTGGCTCAAGATTGTTTTTTTAAACATTGAACCTTACAAATAAATATTTGAATTTCAATTGGATGAAAATTAGCTATTGACGGGAAATCTATTCCAATTTACAAAAGAACTAATTGGTACTTTTGCAAATTGGAATAAATATGACCACGCTAGAAGCAACTAAATCTAAACCGTCTTCGATAGCACATCGCTTAAAAGCTTCTTTTCCAGTTAGACGGTTAAGTTTTGATTTCACTAGTTCAAAGCGCTATTGGTTCGATAATGATCCTTATTTCACGCATTTAATGAATGCGATGTCAGCTATTTTTCCTCAAGGAGAATTAATGTTGATTGAAGCTTTAAGAAATGTTCGAGATAAGATTGATGATTCTGTACTTCAAGCAGAGATAAGTGCTTTTATTGGGCAAGAAGCAATGCATGCTAAAGAACATTTGGCATTTAACCGATATGCAGATGAACAGCAGATCAATATAGATAAATTGCAGAATGAAGTTAAAGCCTTATATGCCCTAATGCAAAAAATATTACCAAGTATGCATATCATGTCGATTGGCTGCGCGATTGAACATATCACCGCAACCTTGGGGGCTGAACTATTACGCAATGATAATTGGAATAATCGTCTGGTAGGTCCAGTTGCTGAACTATGGCTATGGCATGCGGTAGAAGAAAATGAACATAAAGCAGTTTTTTTTGATGCTTATGTCGCATCTGGCGGGGGATATTTATCACGTATTTTTTACATGACATTTGCAGGAAGTATTTTAATTTTCTTAATTGCAAATAATACCCGAAGACTACTCAAAGCAGATCAAGTACTTTCTTTAAAAGGTATCACTAAATTTTTTAAAAAAGGTTTGGGAAGTGAAGGACTACTGACAATGCAAACCGTTAAAGATTTTTTAGATTACTACCGACCAGATTTTCACCCTTTTGACCACGATACCAAAAAGTTAGAAAACCTGTGGCAACAGCGTTTAAACCTCAAAATTTAAACTTTTAGAGTAATACCTAAAATGAAAACAGCCTTAAACAGTGATGTAAGTAATATCCAAGCGCAATCTGAAGAAATTGTAGAACGCTTTCTAAATGCACTAATGCAACAAGATCATGTCACGATCAGCGAGTTACTCCATCCTGACATTGTTTATACCAATGTTTCTTTACCAACATTTAAAGGTGGAAAAAGGGTAGCTGGCTTGATAAAGCTCGCCCTGAGCAGCGCAAGAAAATTAAAAGTTAAAAATCATCAGCTTGTTGCTAAAGAAAATATTGTACTTACTGAACGTACAGATATTTTAGAGATTGGACCGCTACATGTCGGATTTTGGGTCTGTGGTACATTCGAAGTTGAAGATGGAAAAATAATTTTATGGCGTGATTATTTTGATTGGCTAAATGTGAGTAAGGGACTAATCAGAGGATTTCTAGGAATAGGAATAAAAGCTTTACGTCCAAAAGTTTAGATAAAAAATCTATAAATGATTTCAGAAAGTAAGATGTGTGAATGTCATTTTATTGCCCTTAATTCAAACAAACGAGCTTCATTCGAAATTTTAAAATTTGGGATGGAATTGTTAAATCTTAATTTTAATTAACGATTGTCCCTAAATGATATTTTTCTAGCACCAATCAAGTTCTAAAATAGAACTTGATTTTAAGTAGATAAAAATAAAGGATTTTAAAAATGCTAATCTCAAGCCATAGAGTGCCAAGCAGTATTAAAGACAAAGCCAATCAAACAATTGCAAAGGTTTCTGGCTCATTGATGGGAGCTGTTACACCAGAGCGCCAAACAACATTACCAAAAGATTTTGAACTCAGTCCACATACGCTTTATAAACGCTTTGGTAGTACACATTATGGAGTCATGATACCCGATTTACCTGAACCATTCCGTTACTTGTCATGGGCTTCAGTATTGGGTTATGTAGGATTTACCATTACAGACATGAATTATCAAATGTCTAAAGATGGAAAAGGAGATACAGCTTCTTTAGTGCATGGTACGGCTTTATCTACCACATCTGAAGCTTATAGAACATTTTCAATTAAAAATGATATTCAGTTTAATCAAACCCCTTTTGCGATTAACTTTGATAATCAAACTGTCATACACGAAGACGGTGATGGATTTTTATTAATTACCAAAAGAGAAGACTTAGAGTTAGAAATTTATTTAAAACCTACACCAGCAATTTCATGGTTTGCCTACAGCAAGTTTTATAAGCACTTTAGTGTGCTAATGCAGTACGAAGGTCATATCAAACAAAAAGGCCATAGTAAGACAGTTCAAGGGTTATGCACACTTGAGTCTTGGAAAGCTGTAGCGACTTCAATGCTAAAGAACAAATGGTTAGTTGAAAATATACAACTTCCCGTTAAAGTTTTTAGTTATCAGGTGATTAATATTGATCATGAACAGCAGTTATTGCTTGCTTTTATTTGCTACGAAGACCAGCCAATTTTGACTTCTGTTTACTACCGACATATAGATGGAACTTCAATTCAATACAACGGAGATATTCTTTTTGAAGTAACTACTCTTCAAAAAGAGCCACAGATTACTCCCGATAATTTTTCAATGAATTTACCAAATACTTTTCGGTGGGTTGCTTATCACAATAACCAAAAGGTTTTAGATATTTCAGCAGATGTAGACACTCCATATTGTTTCGGGTTAGCTGCTGGATTTGTTTCTGCCTATCAATGGGAAGGTGAATTTTCTTCTCAAAAAATGAGTGGCCGAGGCTACTTAGAATATATAGATCGAAGATAAAAAATCATTTTAATGCGTAATTCTGTAGATAATGTTCTAACTCAATTGGAAAAAAATATCTATTTTATAAACCCAATTTAACAATAACCTACTCATTGTTTAGCCTTACTTTTTTAATGATCTAATTTAAAACAAATGTCATTTTGTGTGCTTGACGCCAATAAACTTGGGCACTATTCTTTGCCTGCTGGCCACATTGCCAGTCGGTTTTAGCAGACCGTGATGAAAGATCGCATCAGAGTTATTCCGTCTGAGGAATACTCTTATGTGTAAACTCCTAGTCTCCTCCCGTAGCGGTAGGACGGGAGAGGGACACCTTCGGGTGTGCTGGTTATATCTTTCACCAGTCTGCTAACCCTTTCTCGTTCTGCCACCATAATTTTAATGTCGGCAGAACTCCCAATAAAAAAGGAGTTGGCTTTGCACATCCATTATTTCTTGGCAGCCCTTGCCAAAAGCTATAACGACACAGCTTAAAAATTTAAAGCAGCTTGAACGCCGTAAGGTTTTCAGGCTTTAAGTCATTTTTACTTAAAACTTAGCAACAACAAACTTGAGATGTGCCATGCACTGTCTTACGGCTTTGCTGTGCCTTTTTTTCTCCCAAAAGGGCACAGTTTTTTTCTTTTAGAAACAACAAGAATTTTATAACGGTAAAACTATGCGAAATTTAGAAACCTCTTCCAAAAAACTACATGTCGTTCAAACCACCATACAACTCATTACGATACATGGGTTTCATCATGTAGGTGTGGACCTGATTGTTAAAGAAACCCAAATTGCCAAAGGTACGCTTTACAACTATTTCCACTCTAAAGAATGCTTAATCGAAATGTGTATCGCTTTTCAAAAGAGCCTGCTCAAAGAAAAAGTGCTCTCTATTATTTATTCAAACTATTACCGCACGCCAATCGATAAACTCAGAGAAATAGTGGTTTTCCATGCCAATTTAAACAGTCTGTATAACTTTTTACTTAAAGCTATTTTTGAAATAAAACTACTTTACCCGCAGGCATATCGCATGGCAGTTGAATATCGAAAGTGGCTGCTCCATGAAATTTTTGATTTGATTTTTAATGGAGAAACTCGCGAGCCAAAATTCGATGCTCACATGGTGGTAAACCTGATAGATGGTTTGCTGCTACAAGTTTTAAGCTCAAATAGTTTGGAAGAAAGAGATGCAGTGATCGAGCAGTTTTTTAAAACATCTGTCTGAATTTTAAAATAATGTAAGTAAGAGCATGTATGGTCTGCTTGATTTTTGCCAGAAAAGCAGACCAAAGGCCGTTTGTAATAAGCTGACATGATGAATTGGAGAAAATTAAAAACTCAATCTAATCCATTGTTTATATTATAAAAAAATATTTTTTTGACTTTATGGGAGTAATATTGCTATTTTTAATTACGCCAATCGTAAATAAATTACGAATAACGTAATTAAAATGGATTAATTTAAAGCATGTCATGGAGAAGGGAATACCATGAAAGAAGTTGCATTAAGTGATTTGATCAATCAGCAAAAAGTTGGACGTTATCAAAAATTTATTCTGATCACCTGTTTATTACTCATGATTATGGATGGCTATGACATTCAGTCTATGGCTTACGCAGCCCCAATGATTATAGAAGACTGGGGTGTTCAAAAAACCATGCTAGGGGTGGTGTTTAGTGCAAGCTTATTTGGTTTGTTTGTCGGATCATTTTTATTAAGTTCACTTTCTGATCGTTTTGGTCGCCGTCCGATACTACTCATTTCGACCTTTATGTTCTCGGTATTGATGCTGTTAACGCCCCATGTCGGCAATATTGAGCAATTGACCGTAATCCGCTTTGTTACAGGAATTTTTTTAGGCGGTATCATGCCAAATGTAATGGCTTATAGCTCCGAAATTGTTCCACACAAATCTCGTATTTTTACCATGATGGTCATTTCTTGTGGCTATACAGTCGGCGCAATGTTGGGGGGCGGTATATCTGCCTTACTCGTTCCTTGGGGAGGGTGGCAGTCGATTTTTTATTTTGGCGGTATTATCCCTTTAATTATTTTCTTTATTACATACTTTAAGATGCCAGAATCTTTATATTTTCTGAGTGAAGATAACAAAAACACGCCTAAAATTTTATTTTGGTTAAAGAAATTTTATCCTGCATTAACATTCAATTCAGAAATAAAAATCATTAATAACACTGAAGTTGAGGTTAAAAAGTCGCCACTAGAATTGTTTAAAAATCAGCGCGCATTTTTTACCTATTCCATCTGGATCATCAGTATTTTAAATATGATCAGTCTCTATTTTCTGGCGAATTGGCTACCTACTCTAGCCAAAGAGTCAGGTCTTTCATTAAATCAGGCATTAATGATTGGTTCCACCTTACAGTTAGGCGGGACGATTGGTAGTGTGGTGATGGGACTTAAAATTGATAAGACAGGATTCTATAAAGTACTCATTCCTGTTTTTATCGTTGCCGTAATGAGTGTTGCTTTAATTGGTTATGCTGTTAGCCATATTGCTTTACTATTTATAATTATTTTTATAGCTGGCTTCGCAATTGTTGGTGGGCAGCCTGCTATTAATGCACTGTCTGCAAGTTATTATCCAGTTTCACTTCGTACTACAGGAGTAGGTTGGAGTATTGGAATTGCTCGTTTAGGGTCCGTTATTGGGCCGCTATTTGGTGGGTATCTCTCTCAATTTTTGGTCATTACCCATTTATTTGTGATTGCTGCAATACCTTCGCTCTTCGTCATTATCATGCTGATGATTCAGGCTAAGTACCGATCATAACAATGTCTACATACATCATTTATATAGTGCACATATAGACCGTAATTATGATCGGTGAGTGGCTAAAGAGAGTGGGTCACAAGCTAGTTCAAGAGTTATTTAACTCGATACCACGTTTGGTTTCGGCCAATTGCAGAAATACCAATATAGCCACGCGCGGTAAGTTTCTCGCCGTCTGGTGATACTGTGACGCTAAAGCGATAAGTTTTGTCTGACTGAGGGTCGAGAATAGATCCTTTGTCATATTTATTTTTACCTACGCTTTTTAAATTTTTGACAATGGTTAAACCAACTAAAGACTTGTTTTTATAAGTGCCTTCACACATCGTACATTTGTTGGCTTCGCTTGGAACAAGGATTTTTTCAATGTTTGCAGTAAGAAGCCCATTTTTATCTTCACTAAATTTTACCAGTGCTCTAGGTTGATTTGTTTCATCATCAATGGTTTTCCAAACACTGCCATGTAGTTTGTCCGAAGCAAATGAATGTATCGAATAGAAGCTAAGTAAAAGTAATAATAAATATTTTTTCATATCCATGATTTCTCAAGTTAAAGGTGGATGATTTTAGTCACTAGAATTATTCATTTTAAATTTAACTTCACAGTTTTCTTAGTATTGAATCTATAAACTAAACAATATGTAAAGTTATATTTTATTGGGCTTTATATTATTTTGATCACCTTTTTTATGCAATTGCGAGAATGTACAGAATTTCTCAGTCTCAAAATTCTGAAGTCGCATGGCGTGTAAAACCAACATGGTATTTCATCACAGCTAATGATAATGCCTTGAAGCCTCGAATATAGGAATTAATTTCAAAGCAGACTCACTCAAGTGCAATAGTAGTCAATCCGAATCATTCATCCCTAATTTCTCATACAGATCAAGTTTCTAAACTTATTGATAAAGCAGCTAAAATCTTTAAACAATAAGGAATAACTGATTGTTTTTTATTGTCTTGTACAGATTGCTTTAAAAGTATTTGTAAAACCCTCTAATTGATAAAAATTTTATATGAGTTTGTGGCGCGACATTTTAATAACTTGAATACAAATATTTTATCTAAAAATATAATCATAAAACTTTAATTTTTCGGAAGATTAATTGAGTAATTCTTAAATAAGTGAAGAAATGTAATTAATAGAAATAAAAAACATCAACTACTTTTTAAACTAAGTGAATTACGTTTAATTCATCACAAATTATAAGAATAATATGAAAATCATGTGATTATTATCGATTGACAGTATGCAATATTAAGCTTTATAAATAAAACGAACCTGAAAAAACTGTTTCTTTAGTAAAACAGAAAAATGACATTATAAATTTGAAAAGACATTAGAACATAAAGATAAGGAGAAGAAATGAAACTCATTAAACACGCCTTATTTTCTCTTATGGGAATACTCTTAATAAATAGTGCAGAGGCTGCAAGCGCATCTACTTCATTAAAGGTTAGCTTAACTATTGTAGAAAGTTGTGAAGTCTCAACTCAAGGAAATTTAGATTTCGGTTCTGTTGTACGTGCGCAACCAGTTGCTGCCGCTAGAACCGATGTAATTGTCCAATGTAACCATAATACACCGTATCAATTGGCCGTAACTTCCGACAATAATTTTGAACTTAAATCTGCTACAAGTCCTGCCTCTGTCGCATATATACTGTATCAAGATGCAGGACATACTCAAATTTGGGGAAATGTAGCAAGTAAAATGCATTCAGGAATCGCAACAGGAATGAAAGAAAATATTCCTATTTATGGAGTCATTCAGTCGAGTACCAATGTGCAGGCTACAAAGTATGAAGACTGGGTTCGTGTGAATGTCGTCTACTAATCGCAGCTCTGCAAGGTGTAATCAATAAGACCTTGAGAGCTGTATAAATGATTTTATTTGTTGGTGAGCCATTGAATTGAGGCATCAAACAGTTTTAAGCCATCGTCAGATAGATTGGTAAACGTGTCATTGTTAAGAAAGAACATAAGACGTTTTGCTGGCGCTAAGGATTCATAATCCATGGTTGCACCTTTTTCATATCCCCAAATTGCGACTTTCTCAGGTTGTCCATAAATCGTTGCGATAATGGTGGCACCTAAACCCGGCTTACCCCAACTCATAGGCGCTTGAGCTTTATACACATTGCGTGTTCCGGCAGGAAGCTGTGCAGACAATCGATGCGGCGCATTGACCAACCACAAATAACGTTCTTTCTCGACTTCACCAAAATCGCTATTAATGCGTTTACCTGTCATAGCCAAGTCATCAAGATAATCGTTTTCCCACGTCATGAGTGGAAGGGGTAGTTGACGCCAACCAGATTGAAGATTTTTAGAAGCAACTGTAGATGAAATAATGACTAAATCAGTGTTCTTTAAGGTGTTTGGTGAAACAGATTGATCTAATACCTCAACTTGATAGCCCTTGCTTTGCAAGTATTTTTGAATGGCAATATCTGTACCAGCCGATGCACCTTTAACTTGAGAGATGAGGGCTATTCGTGTTTGAGCATAAACTGCTGAGCTAAACAATGTACCAATCAACAAGACAACGGAAAGAAGCTTTTTCATAATGTTCTCAAAAGAGCAGTGATTTAGGCACTGCTCTGATCCCATGTTTTAAAATTTAAAGGTTGCACGTAATACTGCTTGGCGAGAGTCACCTTGAGACACGGCTAAATTGTTGACGCTGGCTGTGTAGTAGGTTTTGTCGAAGATATTATTTAAATTAAATTGGAACGTGACTGCTTGTTTGGCAATAGTCGTGTCATAACTTACAAAGGCATTGGCAAGGGTGTAGTCAGGCAGGTCAAAGGTATTTTCCGAATCGCCAGCGCGTTTACCCACATAATTACCGCTTACGCCAAAACGTAAATTACCGTTGTAAAGTTCGCCATAGTTATATGCCAATGCTAGAGAAGCAGTATTTTTCGCTACATTATTCAAGCGATTGCCTTCAAGGCCGCTTTCATCTTCAGTTACTTTCGCATCTGTATAGGCATAGGTTAGGGTCGCATCAAGTTGATCGGTTACACGTCCTGTCAGGTCAAGCTCAGCACCTTTAGAACGAACTGCACCCGTAGTATGTAGTTCAACTTCACCAGTTGATGAGTTAGTGACTTTAGCTAAAACATTACGCTTTTTAATATCGTAGAGTGCAAAGTTAGCTTTGATACGGTCATTTAACTCATATTTCGCGCCAACTTCATAAGACTTGGCTTGTTCAGGTTGAACATCAGAGTTAATAACAGCATCGCCACCCAAAGGTGCAATTGAAGAAGACGGTTTAAGTGACTCGGTATAGCTACCATAAAATGAAAGCTGGTCATTCCATTTATAAACTAAACCTGCATGTGGTAGCCAAGCATCATCGTTAGTGTTGGTATTTTCTTTAAACGGTCTGCCACGCCCAGCAGTTTGTTGATAGTTCAGGTAACGACCACCAAGTACAGCAATCCATTTTTCATTTAAGTGAATTGCATCTTGCACATAAAAACCGTAAGTGTGCAGTTTATCGGTTTGGTCACTATCTGATGCGACCACATTTTGAGATGCTTCAACAGTTCCATAACTTGGATTTAAATAATCTAAAGTTGAAGTATTGCCACGAACCATATCTGGACGGAAATACTTACGGTATTCGATGTCTGAACCGAATTGAATATCATGCTTTAAACCAAACAAATTGGTTGAACCATTAATATATGCTTGAGCATTACTGTCTACGCTTTGGGCATTTAAAGTCGCATCGGTACGGCGTGTCATGGTGTGTTTAGTTGTATCTAACTTGGTTACACGTAATTGGTTAGCATCATAAGTTTCGTAGTTGTAGGTATAACCAAAGTGAGCCGACCAGTTATCATTAATTTGGTGGTCTACCAACAATTGCGCCAAATGATCTTCGCCTTTCATTTGGTTAAACGCTTCATCTAGACGTTGGTATTTAGAGATCGGTAGGGCTTTATTGGTTTTCGGGTCAAAAACGGTAGAGCGGTCAAAGGGCACATCAAAGTGACGATATTGATAGCTCAGGTTCACTTTAGTTTGACCATTATCCCATGCGACAGACGGAGCAATTAAAGTCTGTTTGAGATTACCAAAATTACGCCAATAGTCAGCGTCGGAATGATCTGCAATAAAGCGATAAGCAAAGTTACTGTCGCTAATTGCGCCTGTGGTATCTATGCTTGCACCTAGACCATTTTTACCTGCTGCAAAGCTTGAACCGTAAACGGAAAGTTCAGTTTTCTGGGTAGTCTCAGGTTTTTTTGTAATGACATTCACCACACCACCCGGGTCCATAATGCCATAGAGCAATGAAGATGGGCCTTTTAAAACTTCAACTTGTTCAACTGCCGCATTCATGGTTCGGCCTTGCACAATTGGCATACCATTTACGGTAATTGAACCGTCACGGTTATCACCAAAGCCACGCTTCATTACTGTGTCTTGTGTACCGCCTAAAGTATTACCCTGCGTAATGCCGCTGACTTGGGTCAATGCATTGTCCAAGTTTGCAGGCAAATAATCTTTCATGTATTGCTTCGATACAACGTTTACAGTTTGCGGGCTTTCTAAATTTTTTTGTTTGCCTCTAAGCGTCGACGCTGTTTGTGTTGCGATATAGCTTGAGTCTGCTTCAGCCTGAACCTTAATCGTTTCTAGTTGTGCTGGTTGAATCGCGGTTGTTTCTGCCCAAGACATGATCGGGATGAGGGATAAAAGTAAGGGGCTACTATGTTTTAAAATTTCAACAGTAATTAAATTTTTACGCGGGGAGAAAGCAAACATAAGTATACCTAAGTGATATAAAAATCGTGAAAGGCTAAAAAAGAGCGACTATTCAAGCGAACAAACAAGAGTGCTGACTAGACTCAAAAAAGTGAGTAAAGTATATATAAATGAGACTCATTTGCAATGGTTGTGGGTGATAAAGCCGTAGGAAAAATTAATAATAATTTAACTTTTTAATTAGATTATCTTTTATGCTCGGCCACTCTTCATCAATAATACTGAACCTGACAGAATTTCTTTTTCTGCCATTAGGCATGATTCGCTCATTTCTAACCACACCTTCTTTTTGGGCGCCTAGTCTTAAAATCGCATTCTGGGATTTTTCATTAAGTACATCTGTTGTGAACTGAACTCTAACGCAATTTAGCTCTTCAAAGGCATATTGAAGAAGTAAATATTTTGCTTCTGTATTTGCGTATGTTCGCTGCCACGATTTTGAGTACCAAGTACTTCCAATTTCTAACTTTAAATTTTTTCTATCTATTTTCCAAAATCTGGTAGACCCAATGATTTTTCTTGTAGCAATATCTTCGACTACAAAAGGAAGAACCGTACCCGCTTGGTAACCTTCTAGTGCATGCTGAATATAGTCATCTACTGTTTCTGCTGAAGGGACTACAGTGAAAGGGAGGTTCCATAGTTCTCCATCGGAAGCAGCGGTAACTAAGTCTCTTGAATCTTCAATAGTTAATATGCGTAGTCGTATACGATGGCTTGAAAGCGTTATGTTTAAAGGCATAACAGAGGTCCTAGCTAAAAGGTACTAAATAAAGCGGTTTATCCAAATCTTATTTAAATCGACTATTAAGATCGCCACTTGAAACCGAAGTATTGAGCGAATGGAAATTACCTGACTCGGCAATCGCACTTGCTGTTTTAATAAAACCATCCCAAGCTGAACGAGCTAATGCTCCACCAAGACTAATACGTCTTACACCCAAGTCTGCAAGTTCTGCTGCCGTTAAATCACTATCCCAACCAATTAAAACGTTTACAGGTTTTGGTGAAACGGCATTCACCACAGCAATGATTTGTTCACGAGTTTTAATACCAGGCGCATACAGGCAGTCAGCACCAGCTTCTGAATATGCTTTTAACCTGTTAATGGTATCTTCTAAATCGGGTACACCCACAAAGAAGTTTTCAGCACGACCAATAAGCATGACGTTAGTTCCGCTTTGGTCGATCGCTACGCGAGCTGCTCGTATTCTTTCAACTGCGTCAGGAATATCACGAAGCGGCTTTTCACCATTTCCGGTTGAATCTTCAATAGAAATACCCGCTATACCTGTATCAATTGCTATTAGAACATTTTCAATGACGCCTTGAGTTGTATCTGAAAAGCCACTTTCAAAGTCAGCATTGATAGGCAGGTTAGTGGACTGAACCATATAACGTAGATGTGCCAAGGTTTCATCTCGGTCGAGTTGACCATCGGCCTTTCCAGAAGACCATGCATAACCTGAGCTTGTTGTTGCCAGTGCTTTATAGCCCAGTTGTTCGAGTATTTTTGCACTGCCTGCATCCCAAGGGTTGGGTAAAATAAAGCATCCGTCTTTATGGAGATCGCGGAAAATTTTTCTTTTCTCATCGACTGAATTTTTCATTATTTCTTACTCTTTTTAATGTATTTACTTAAATTTAGTCACTCAATTTTGCCTTTAAACTAAGAGATTGAAAGACCAACTCAAGTCGAATGACTATAACAACTTTTTAATGTATACAAATACAACCACTTCTTCATTTCAAATAAGAAAATCAAAATAAAGTCATGTCCATTTTGGGGATATTGATTATAGTTTTCTTGAATTGATATAAATCTGTTTATCGTCATAAAAAATCATAGTGAGTGTTTTATTATTTTTGTAGTTAACAGGGGAGAACAAACCAGAAACTATTTTTATGTCTAATAAGGATCCGCTATGAAAAACACTTATTTAGTGATAGGCGCTACAAAAGGTATTGGAAAAGCAATTAGCGAAGAACTGTCCTTGCAGGGACATCAGGTGATTGGTATTGCCAGAAACATTGAAAATATAGATTTTCGCGGACAGCTTTTTAGTTGTGATCTATCTAATATAGAACAGACTGAAGAAACTTTAGCTTTAATTTCTCAATCTCATGTCATACATGGAATTGTAAATAACTCAGGAATTAGCTTGCCTCAACCTTTAGGCCAGATTTCCTTTCTTGCCTTGGAGGAGGTTTGGAACTTAAATGTAAGAGCGGCTATACAAGTAACTCAGCATTTTGTTGCGCAACTAAAAGAACAGCGCTTTGGACGAATTATTAATATTGGCAGCAGAGCAATTTACGGAGCAAAACAACGGACAGCATACTCGGCAGCAAAAAGTGCCTTGGTCGGGTGTACTAAAACTTGGGCACTTGAGTTGGCTGAGTTTGGAATAACGGTAAACTGTATTGCGCCGGGGCCAATTGAAACGGAACTTTTTAGAAAGACCAGACCCGTTGGAAGTGAAGCTGAAAAAGCAATATTAGAAAGTATTCCTTTGGGAAGGATCGGTACTCCACAAGATGTTGCACATGCAGTCGCTTTTTTATTGTCAGATCATGCAGGTTTTATTACCGGCCAAGTTCTCAAGGTTGATGGCGGTGGAAGCTTATAGATAATTGTAAAAATGCTTAGGTACTAAAAATTTAAAATTCATCTCGTCTAGTTCTCAGAAAAGATGAACATATTCATAGGAAAACCAAATCCTATGAAAGGTATGACTTTGTAATTTTAATTCATTCTAAATGGCAGACGTAATCAATCACTTCATCTGTGATAATTTTAAATTTACTATTTTCGGGAACATTAAAAGATTCACCACTTGAATAGACTTTAGTATCCGGATCATCGCCAATTTGAACACTACATTTCCCTGAAATGATCTCAATGCGTTCTGAAACGTGGGTTTTAAAAGTTAAAGCTTTTTCTGTTGGAAGAATTACTCCTAAAGTCTTTTTTGTACCATCTTCAAGTTCAATAACATGACTAATTGAGTGTCCTTCGTAATGAACATTCGCTTTTTTTGTTATAGAAACAGCATCAAATTGATTTGGCATTTTTCTTGTCTCTTTTATTGTACCGAATATGTACAAGATAATAATAAAAGCTCATCTAAACTTTCAAGCTTTAAAAATAGATTATTAAGTGAACAATACAAATAAATGCGTCTCGAATGCGCGGAGATCATTTAAAACATAGGTAAATATTTTTTTTATTAAAATTAGAATAACAATCTAATATATTGTTCATTGATTTGATTTATTACAAATACATAGTGCAGAGAAGCTTGAAGGTATGAAGTTAAATTTAGATAAATATGACCGTGTAATATTAGATCTTCTACAGAAGGACTGCACATTGGCAATAGGTGATATTGCGGAAAAGGTGGGATTAAGCAACACGGCTTGTTGGCGCAGAATACATAAGATGGAAGAAGAGGGTATTATTCGTGCAAAAGTCGCTTTGCTAGACCGTAAAAAACTCAACATTAATGTGATTGTGATGGTGTTTATTAAAACAGCACAACACAATATTGAGTGGATTCAAAAATTTCATTCTCATATCTATAGCATCGATGAAGTGATTGAAGTGTATAGAATGGCAGGTGAAACAGATTATTTACTTAAAGTCGCCGTATCGGATGTTGCTGAATTCGATAAAGTATATAAAAAATTAATTGAAATTAACGGATTGGCCGATGTGAGTTCTAGCTTTGCTATGGAGCAAATTAAATATACGACAGAACTTCCTTTAAATTTTTTCTAATAAAAACTGCGAATACTATTAAAAATTAAGGACCAGCAAAAATGCTAGAAGCTAAACCTTATTTACGTTCGGTACAAATTAAAGCAAACATGCAGGCAGACTGGTCAATTTATCCTTTTGCAATACCAGCTGTTAATGATATTGAACAATTAAGGTTTCATCCAGACGTTACTTTTTTTGTTGGTGAAAATGGCTCTGGTAAGTCGACGATTATGGAAGCCATTGCTTTGGCGCTTGGCTTTTCAGAAGAAGGCGGCACTCTAAATGTGCGACTTAATTCAGCCAGTAGTTCATCAAATTTATTTCAGTATTTAAGAATAATTAAAAGCTTTAAAAAGCCTAAAGACTATTACTTTCTAAGAGCCGAGAGTTATTACAATATCGGCACATATATGAATGAATTGGACTATGTAAAAAGTTATGGTGGCAATATCCATGCTTGTTCACATGGTGAAAGTTTTTTGAAATTGCTGACCAATAAATTACAAGGTGAGGGTCTTTATTTATTAGATGAACCAGAAGCGGCTCTTTCACCTACCATGCAATTTGTCGCTTTATCGGCTATTCATGAATTGTGCAAAAAACAGTCACAACTAATCATTGCAACGCACTCGCCAATTTTACTGGCTTATCCCAACGCTAAAATTTATCACTTTTCTGACACTGGGATCCGTGAAATCCAGTATGAGCAAACGGAACATTTCCGAGTAACGCATGATTTTTTAAATAATTACCAAAAGCGTATCCAGCAAATCATGGATGAAGAATAGTGTGAGAAGTACCTTTTATAACAGCAAGTTCGAACAACAAGCAGATCAACACAAAGTACGCAATAAGATAATATTTTACTCTAAGAAATAAATATTGGATTAAAATTCTAATTTAAAGTAAAAATAGGAAATATAGATCTAATTTTAGGATAAAAAATAGAAAAGATTAAAATTTATATCCATTGAAACCTCACTATCATGAATTGGTAATAAAGTTGATATGTTTCTTGGAATATAAAAGTGAATCAATTCAGCACAGATGTCATTAATTTAGGACGAACACCCGAGCGCTTTGATGGTCTAGTCAATACACCTGTTTTTCGCGGTTCGACTATTGTTGTAAATAGCTTTAGTGAGTGGGAAGAATTTAAACGCAATGGTGGGGTGTATCGACATTACGGCCGTTTCGGTGCTGCAACAGCTAAATCTTTTGAAAGTGCAATCAATGCACTTGAGGGTGGTGCGGGTAGTATGGTGTTTCCTTCTGGGTTATCGGCATGTACACATGCACTTATGGCTTGTGTAGAGGCAAATAGCCATGTTTTGATTGCCGACAACATCTATGGTCCAACGCGAAATTTTGCTGACAATATATTAGTCCGAATCGGGGTAAGCGTTGACTATTTTGACTCTACTAACCTTGGGGCATTAACTGAAAAAATTAATCATCGTACTAGTGTGGTGTTTATCGAGTCACCGGGTTCAATGACATTTGAACTGAGTGATGTTGCGGCAATTTCTGCAATTAGTCATCAATATGGCGCAAAAGTATTAGTCGATAACTCTTGGGCAACGCCGTTACTTTTTCAACCCTTAAAGCATGGTGCTGATATTTCTATTCAGTCCGTAACCAAATACATTGGTGGCCATTCTGACATACTCATGGGCGTGGCTACTGCAAATGCCGAAACATACGAACAACTCACTAAAACTGGTCATTGGTTTGGTGAAACCACAAGCCCAGACGACATTTATTTGGCTTCACGGGGCTTGCGAAGTCTGGCGGTAAGGTTAAAGCAGCATCAAAACAGTGCTCTCATTATTGCTCAGTTTCTATCAACACATCCGGCTATTAAGGAAGTGCTTCATCCTGCTTTAGAAACAAGCCCATATCATGATTTGTGGCTGAGAGATTTTCATGGTTCATCTGGAGTATTTGCTTTTTATTTAAAAGAGTCTGAATCTTCTTATGTGCAAAAATTCTTTGATTCGCTGCAATTATTTCACATTGGTTTGTCTTGGGGTGGGTTTGAAAGTCTGATTTTACCTGTTGGACAAGCTTATCGAACCCATACCAATTTACCTAAAGATGGTTATTTAGTACGCTTAAATATCGGACTAGAATCGGTGGTCGATTTACAAAAAGATTTGGAATATGCACTAAAGTGCGCAGAACAAATGCGTGTTGAAAGTGTTATATAGTCGTCTTAAACCTAACTTTGCACATCAGCCGCTTTATGTGTGACAGGGGCTATCATTTTATTAGATATTGTATAGCGACCATATACTAATTGGGATTCTGTTGCTGCGATATTATGTTCGTTTACTGTCGGTGCTAAAGCGAATTTAAACTTTATAGATCATCTAATTTTATGAAAGAAAGCCCTATTAAAAGGGCTTTGCCATCATTTAGCTAAGTTTTAAATACTTATCTTTTAATTTATCTAGGAAAATAAACAAGTTTTGGTTCATTTCTTGATAGTCATGACTCCTCAATTCTTCTCGGGTATTAACAAATTTATAATCATGAGCTTGATTGAGTTCAGTTGCTGAATGTTGAATGAGTAATTCAACAACTTCAGGCGTTAGTTCCATATGACATTGCAAACCATAAACTAATTTTGAGTATTCAACGATTTGTCGCGGACAGCCTGCACTAAAAGCAATAATTTTTGCATCGTTGGTTAACCCGGGCATATCATTGTGCCAGTGGCCAACTTCTTTCATTTTTCCTAAATGTGAAAATAGAGAATTTTTAAAACCATACTCTGTCAGCATAATAGGAAACTTACCAATTTCTCTTTCAGGGCTATGTTCAAACTTGGCACCTAAAGCTTCACCAATCAGCTGTGAACCTAAACATACCCCTAAAACGACTTTGTTTGCTTGGATGGCTTTCTTAATAACCGCTTGTTCAGCGAGTGAATTAAAATGAGGACACATTTCAACTGTAGTATCTGGACTTTGTGGGCCACCCATCACAATCAGGAAATCGATTTCTTCAACCGTAGAAGGGAATTCTCCATTTAAATACACTCTTGAATATGTCATTTTGCAGTGATTATTTTGACCCCAAATTTCATATGCACCAGGTGCTTCAAAATCTTCATGAACAATAAAATGTAGGTGCATGATAGTTCCCTAAATTCAAAGAAGGTATAGATAGGTTTATTGCTAGATCTAAGCCAAAGATAGGTTATGGAGCTTAAGGGCTAGTGAACACATCCAGTTTTTCAAAGTTATATGGTCCAGTTTGATATATTCTTTGCAGTTGTTGCTAATTCGATTATTTGAAAAAGAATATAAAATAAAAATAATCATTTCATTTATTTAATAATTTTAAAAAATATTTAATTTTTCTTGTTTTAATTGTGATTTAAAGATAAATTTCTTAAATATTTTTTTATGTCCTTATTCAAAAAATTAATAAGTAATAATAATTTTTAACATTATATAAAAATATACTTAAAAATTGTAAGTTGTTGTATTTGATAAAGACTATGAGTCTGTTTTTTTATTCATTATTTGTAGTTATATTTCCATTTAGTATAGTTTTAAAATTTTAAACTATTAAATAGAAAATTATTTACTATTTGTTTATATAATAAATTGTAATTGTTTTTTACAAATGTAAGCGAATGTTTGCTGTAGAATCAGTAAATTAATTTATATAAATTGCTTGAATAAGTGTTCTTTTGATGTATAATGAAGTCAACTAGAAAAAAGACTTATTAGTTTAGTAAATCCTCTTTTAGTATCGAAGCTTTATTCATAATCCTCCGTTTTTAAGATCTTAAGCTCAATTCGTTATTTTTTCCAAGTTAAACCCGTCATGTCTCATGGCACAAGTTCTTAAAAATCAATAGGATGTATATCATGTCTAACAACACAGCTACTGGTACAGTTAAGTGGTTCAACGAAACTAAAGGTTTCGGTTTTATCCAACAAGATTCAGGTCCAGACGTTTTTGCTCACTTCAAAGAAATCGCTTCTTCTGGCTTCAAAACTTTACATGAAGGTCAACGCGTGACTTTTAATGTTGTGCAAGGTCAAAAAGGCCCTAGCGCTACAAACATCATTCCTCAGTAATTAGTACTGTAGAATAGAAAAAGCCCTCATTTGAGGGCTTTTTTATTGACTAAAAAAAGAATAATTTCATCTTAGTCCCATCAAACTCTAATCAAGTGTTGTCTGAATGCTTTGTACTAAGACTTTTTGATGAAGAGAAAGAGAGTTTGACCAACAATTTTAAATTGAACCTGTTAGCTCAACGATTTCTTATGATGAAACTTAAAAATCGCTTAATCGTATGAGAATAATATAAGAGGTATATAAAACCTTATATTACATTGAGTAAATATAAGGCTTTAATAAATTTGATGTTAACTGAAATTTTAAAAGAGATCTTTTAATTGATGTAAAAATCTCTTCTATATAATTTAACTAGCGATGCGTGCTTCTGTTTTTTCAAGCTCAATTATTTTAATAATATAAGACCATGTTTTTTCCCGATTAACTAAACCTTTATCAATTGTGCCATCAATAATAATGCCATCAAGAATATTCAGAAAGAGTGTAGTTAATGCTTCAGGATCCTCAACATAAACTTTAATTAATATCGAAAAAACAAGCGTATAGATCCATTTACGATAGTCGTTAATAGGATTTTTTACTGAAGGATAAACTTGTACAACTTCCATGGTCGCCTTTTTAAATAAGCAGCCATTAAAATCGTCGGTATAAATCCAGTCAATATACCAATCAAATAAGCTCCTGAGCTGAACTAAAGGCAAATCTTTAGTATTGATTCTTTCTAATATAGCTGCCTGAATATCTGAATTTCTCTTGTAAAGGCATGATTCTATTAAATTTTCCTTGGACGGAAAATATTTGTAGAATGTCATTTTTGCTACATTAGATTCAGCAATAATTTTGTCAATTCCAATGCCGTTATAGCTTTTCTGATTAAAAAGGGCTATAGCTGTTGTTATAATAGTGTCTCTTTTTGACATCAATTTCCCCATTGTAAACTTTTGAATTCCGTTTCTTTTTAAAGTGGTCTCTTATAAAAGTTAATTTCAATCATATTGAAAAGATTGTCGTAATACAACAGATGAAATAATAAAAATGACAATATTTTTTGCTATGAATTGTTAATTAATTTATTAAAAAAATTTATTAAAACATGGATTGATTTGTGTAAATAATAAACCTAATATCGAATTGTTTAGGGATGAGTATACAATTTTATTGAGTAGCAAATGAATGCGCAATTAAAATAATGGAGAACTCAAAACCTAACTATAAGAATTAATTTGTTATTGAGAATGATTATGTCAAAAAAATTTGAAGATTTTAATAATCCAAGACAAAAAGCTTTACTGGGGATGAAGAATAGTATTCCTTCACAACAGTGGGAAGAAAATCTAGCATTTCTCAAACAATTAAGAGAAAAAATCGCTAAATTACCAGTATGTACACATCCAGCAATTGAAATTTTAAATAACGGACAGCTTGATAAATTTACCTTAACAAAAATTCATTTGGAATATCGTCACGCTATTGTACAAGTATTTACGGATGCTTTATTAATGGCTCAATTTCAGACTAAGCAATTAGAACCGAAATTACACTCTGGAGCTAAAATGTTCCCACGTGTTTTATTAAGTTTAAATATACTAGATGAATTTGGTTTTAGACCTGGAACAGACCAAGATAATTATTATTTGGGTAATCCTGAATATGCACATTATCCACTTTATGAAGATTTACTTAATGATTATGGTCTAAATGAACAGGATCGAAGATCATACCATCCTTCAAAAATCGCAGATCAGGTAAGAAGGTTTTTAGAATCTTCATACGATAGTTATATTAAAGTTGTTGCATTGCTTGCGGTTGCAGAAGAAGAAGTCATTCTTTTTAGTCCTCCGCTACGTGAGGCGACTAAGGCTGTTGGAATTGAGGTTGAGGGTGGTGGCTATTACCATGTACATGGTGTATCGACTGACGAGACATCAGAAGCAGCAGATGATGATCATGAAGATGACTTGTGGTTTGCATTGGCTCAAGGTATAACCAAAGATGATTATGAAAGTCTTACCAAGCTGTGTATGGAGTACTGCGCTTTATGGAATGAATTTTGGGATGCCCAAATTGCTTATGTCGATTTTATGGAGACAAAAAAACTGGCATAAACTTAATATTCCATTCCGAATGCTTCACGAAAGCTTATCCAATAGTGGGTAGGCTTTTTTATTGGTGGTTTTATCTTAATCTTATACGCATAAGCTAACAAATTAACAGCAATCGATACTCTCCATCTTTTTCAACGGGTGCTCTATGCACACACGGTAAAACTTTTTGAGTTGGATGATCTACCGCCAAACGCCACAAGTGTCCTGTACCCAAATTTATAGGTTGTGCATGGGCTTTAGGCTGGTAATGTAAATCAAAAAAATACTCTGCTAAAAAGCTTTCAAATTCGGCTTCTGGGCCGTCATGTAATGCTTTGAGTTTGCCTCTAATTTCTGGAATTAAAACTTTTTGCTCAACCTGATCATTAGGCACAATATCGCTGGCTGCGCCGTGATAAGTACATAAAAAAGTATCTGTTTCTATAGGGGAACGATCAACATGAAATGAATAGACATCTGTTGAAATAAAATCTAGTTCTTCATCACGTTCATAGTGTTTAAGTAAATTAAGTACAGGTGATGCACCCATATCAGTTAAAAGCTGCATGTCTTTTAAAATAATGTCTCGAGCCAAAACACCTTGTTCTGAAAGCTCAAGTGCTAAAAGGTCTTCAGCAGAAATTTCGGTAATATTTTCTTTTAACTCAAGTTTAGTCACAATTTCTTTAAAGTCGCCCATCAAATTTCTGTGCCAACAAATAGCATTCTTATCTCCCTGAAAATGTGTATTTACAAGTTCAGCAAAAGTAGACACCACTTCAACTTGCTTGTGGTCAGAAAATGTATTTGTCATATGAAATTTAAATCGCTCAAAACCCTGCCAATCATACACGTTTAGCGCTACTAGGGCTGCAATCTTTAGCCGAAATTTTAGCTGTTAAAAAATGAATATAATGCAAGAAAAGTACAATAATGATATGAACTTTGGGTTCAGCTTGCCTATTATAAAATGGCTTTAAGTAACCGAGACAAGATGAGAAGTCGACTATTTTTATAGTCGTGTAAGGAAATAAAGACAGTTTTTAAAAGTAATAGGGTCACGAGGAAAGTATGGAAGAAATTAAAACAATCGGTGTGGTTGGTGTCGGTGTCATTGGCGCAAGCTGGACAGCTTTATTTTTATATAAAGGCTTTAAAGTAAAGGTATATGACCCATATCCCATAGATGAAGAATTATTTAAAAAGAGAATACAAGCAAATTTAAAAGATTTACGAGATTTAGATTTGCAAATACAGCCTAGCCATTCTTTACAAGATATTCTTTCAAATCTAGAACTTCACAACAACTTAAAAGATGCCGTAGCCGATGTCGATTTTATTCAAGAAAATGCACCAGAGCGTTTGGATGTAAAGCAAAAGTTATATCAAGACATCACGTCATATTGTCCACAAAAGACACTGATTGCCTCAAGTTCTTCCGGCCTAAAAGTTTCAGACTTTCAAAAAGAGGCAACTCATCCCGAGCGTATACTTTTAGGTCATCCATTTAACCCACCTCATCTATTACCTTTGGTTGAAATTGTAGGCGGAAATTTAACAGCCCCACAGTTTTTAAAGCGCGCCTCCGAGTTTTATCAAAGCATTGGTAAGCACCCGATTATTTTAAATAAAGAAGTAAAAGGTCATGTTGCAAACCGTTTGCAAGCAGCATTATGGCGAGAAGCATTTTCACTGGTTAAAGAAGGTGTGTGTTCAGCCGAAGATGTTGATATTGCAATTACCAGTGGGCCAGGGCTGAGATGGGCATTATTTGGCCCTTATATAAATATGGAACTTGCAAACCAGAAGGGTTTTAAAGAGGCAATTCATCACTTAGGGCCACCTATGACCGAATGGTGGAATGATATGCAGGCGTTTCAGCATTCTGATGAAACTACAGAGGTGCTAGAAGCACAAACAAAAGAGCTTTTAAACCACTATAAACATGTCGACCTATCTCAAAAAAGAGATAAAGGGCTAGTCGATATTTTAAAGCTAAGACTACAGTTAGAGTTAGATTAAACTCATTTTTTAGAAGTGCCAAACAGGGCTTTACTGCAATGTTTGGCTTTTTTGTTGTGGCGTATTTCGGTAATATTCCTATTCTTCTTTCTGCTCAAAACTTATAAAAAGCTTGCTCTATTCCTAAGCTTTTTAAAGTCATAAATTTACTTAGCTATATGAAACGATACTACAAACAAATTGAATCGACTGCTTCACATTGGACAACTGAACAAGACTGTTTTTTAATAGAAAATAATTCTCTTTCTATTGATGAGCTAAAACAACATCTGCCATTTTCTGAAGAAGAAATTAGGGTTCGTAGATCGGTTTTGGGTTTAGTTAGACGAGATCAGCAAATGCGGCCTTATTAACTTTACCAAATGGTAAATTTTCAATTGAAAATAAATGTTTCAAAATATCTTAATAATTTAGAAAAATTGTGGATGAGTTATCAAAACCATACTTTTTTTAGGTGATTGTTTAGCAAGGTTTACAGAACACTTAAACTAATTACATTCAATAATAATAACATTTCACTCCTTTACATTTGTTTCCTCATAATCAGAACCATAAATCATTTTAAGATCAAAACTTTATAACAATTGAGATCGAGGAGGTTAAAAATGCCAAAATATTTAGCCGTGGCTGAAAAGGTTTATAAAAACATTCAAAAAGATGACTTATTCACCAATGACCTTACACAAAATCTGAATTGTTTGATCAGTCAGATACGTAAGGCCATTAAAGGGACTGAGTTTAAACTTAAGTTTAATTACATCGATTTTGATGAGCAATTAACTAAACCGATTAGTGAGTGCAAAGTTAAAGTTGATTTAAGTGTAATGCCTAAGTTTGAAAATGAAGGAGAGTATTTACTTTGGTTGGCAAGTTTTATTGAACGGATTACAGAAGGGGGAAAACCTAAATTTCCGCCAATTTCACAGCTCATTCCATATGGTTTTAAGATGTCGAAAGAATCATTCCCTGTAGTCGCTGCGCCTCAAAAAGAACAACATGCAGATATGATTATTAGCTATTTTAAATCGAATGATTTTCTGAAAACCGAGAAAACTCCTTCATAAAAGAATATAGAAGTATTCGTCCACCATACTTCTATATACCTGCTGGTTTATACTCAGCGACCGCCTTCTGGGGCGGTTTTTTTTATGGGTGTTACACCATTACTGGTCAATGGGGATGTGTATTTCTAGAGTCTATGTTTGTGGTTACAAACGTCAATGTCTGATGATCTAACACTTGATGTGTTGCATCAGCTAAATCAATCGAAACCGTATGCTCACCGGGAGTCAGTCCCTGAAGGACGATTGGCTCTTCAGACGCTTGTACCCAATGCCAAGAATTGTGATCAAGCGAAACATGCAGGTGACCGAGTTTTGGTTTAACCGCGAGTGCAGCATCGCCATAAACAGACAATATTCGAATATTCTGCGCATGCCAGCGGATAATGACGACCCCTTTAATGACCTGATGATCTGTTGGAGAGTCAATAATCAAATGGGGAGCATTATCCTTTTGCTGCACTGGTGATACACCAAAACTGGTCTCGTTCGCATAGGCTTGCGATCCCAAAAGCAATACCCCCCAGTATTCCTGTGACCAGTAACTTTGTGTTCATAACGAAGCACTCTGAGATTAATGTAAGCACAGATTACATTGATCTCAAAGTACTGTCAAAGTTAAACTATCGTAAATTTACAAGTGATGAAATTCATGGCAGACACACAACGGGGTTATCACCATGGCGCACTGAAAGCCGCACTTATTGATGCGACGCTAGTTCTTTTAAAAGAGGGTGGGATTGAAGCCGTTTCTGTGCGAGAGGCGGCTAAACGGGCTGGTGTTTCACCAGGCGCACCGTTTCGCCATTTTCCGTCGAGAACTGCACTATTGAATGCGGTTGCAGAAGAGGCTATGGTTCGTCTCACCATGCAAATCGATCAGGCACTCACACAAGCAGCGAGTCTCTCACCCTTAGAGCAATACCGTGCATTGGGACAGGCATTCCTGATTTGGGCCTTTGAAAATCCACATCACTTTCAAGTGATTTCCATACGCGCCGTCATCGATTTTGAGGGAAGTGGGCTTCGGGCAGCTAACGACAAGATTCGTCGCCAGATGCGGCAACTGTTAAATGACGCTGTATCGAGTGGAGAGCTTGTCGGTATTTCGGCTGAAGATGCTTTGTTGTCTACTCGTGCATTGGCTTATGGCCTTGCTCGTATGAACATTGATGGACAGTTACAGAGTTGGGACGTTGAGTCAGGGAACTACCTTGGGCTTGCACAACATCTGATTAATGAACAAATTGATCGCCTCAAACGTTGAGATTTCAATTCTGATCTCTAAGTCGTACTCAATGTCTTAAACAGGGTGGGCAGTGTAGATGAGTATCAGCAATTACAGCATGAGGAACTGGTGCCATGTCTTTCCCAGAGGACAAACCCATCGAACTGTAAAAACTTCATCTAACTTTTTAAATTGAGTCTTCTTTTATATAGGGCAGATTGGTGTGAAAAAGGGAAGCATTGGCCAATCTTTTAATAGCTTCTTCAAGTTCATCGTAATGATGAATGCTTGCATCAGAAAGAGACGGATGAAGGGTTAGAGCTGGATGAAAATATATAGTTTGCATGCCAACTTTTTTTGCGCCTGCTATATCTGCTATTGGATTGTCTCCAATAAAAATGCAATCGGATGGACTACAGCCTAATTGAGTGCAAGCATATAGATAAATTGCTGGGTCGGGTTTTCTTAAACCAATGGCTTCAGAAATCACAATAGTTGAAAAATATTCTGTTATTCCTAAAGCATAAAAATTATGCTCCTGAAAAGGTGTTTTTCCATTTGATACTAAGCCCAATGTGTATCCTTGAGCATGAAGATTTTGGATAGTCTCTTGAGCATTTTCAAAAGCCGTAGAGAACTTATTAAAGTTACTAATGTAAGACTGGAGTAATTCAGATGTATCATATCCTTTGATATTAAAGTCTTTAATTAATTGATCATAAACAATATCTTTCCAAACACTTCCATTATTATCTAACTCGATGAAGCTTTTAATAAAAGACTCTTTTAATTCTTGTGGTACTAATTTAAAGAAGTTTATTTGCCAATTTAGAAATTTTAAAAGTGATTCATTGCGGTTAAGAATGGTTTGATCTAGATCAAACAAAAGTACTTTTTTCATTTTTAGCATCTTTTATAAATAGATTAATATTTATATCGAATTTCTATCTATTATTCAGTTTAATTAAAATACTTTTACGATTATTCTCTGTATAACTCCAAATCAACCCATCATAAGGAATTGCTAAAAACCTTCTACTCATGATGGGCTTATGTGCTTAACGGTTCATAGAATCAACGGCTTGAAGTATGCCTGTAAATAATATTGCTAGTTTTGACTCAGGCTGTGGCTCATTTCCATTTGCGGTAAATACTGCACAAACTTTATGACCTTTTTGAGTTTTTCCAATCACGGAAAAGTTGATGACGCCGTATTCAGAGCCACCTTTAAAACCAATTTTCTGCCAATTTAAATTTTTAAAAAGTGGGTTTAAAGAACTATTCAGAGCGGGAGCATCTTGAACACTTTCAAGCAGAGGGCAAATCTCATTGGCTGACATATACCATTCAGCATCTTGCCAAGTAGCCGATTTTCCAATGTCACTCACACTCGGAAGTGGTAGTTTGTCTAAATCAGAGAGTGCTTCTAGACGAGCCGACTTTGTACCTGTTTTAAACTTATTTTTTAGTTTTTCGTTGCTTGGGTCAATCAGTTGAAATAGCTCTCGTGTTGTTAGGAGAGGAGAATTTCTAGGTGACAACGCTTCTATACGAGGTTTCTTTAATACCTCTATCAGGCTATCGGTCGCTGTATTATCGCTAATTTGTATCATTAACTGCGCGAGAAGTTCCAGATTTACTGGTGTACCATCAGGCAAGTTTTGTAAAACTCCTGTTGGTAATGAGCGATTTTTTTCTTTTAAAGAAACAATAGTTTCTCTTTTTAATTCGTCTTCTTTTATCGCATCTTCATATGCTTTTAAAACGAGTAACTTAAAAGTCGAACCCACAGCCATCGGGGTTTTATCATTTTCAACAACCACAGGTTTGTTATCTACAACAACTAAAAGAGAGGTTTTACCGACTGAGTTTTCATGCAGGCCTCTAACCATTTCGTCTAGGCTTACGGTCTTAAAATGAGGCGCGCTAAACCAAAGGGTACTAATTTGCCCTTGCTCATCTAAGCTAATTGAAACAGGTAATTCTCCTTTCTCGAAATCAATAGTCCCAGTGCCATTTGAAACATTAATACCTTTAACCGTGCCTAAAGAGGCTTTTAAATCATCAACGATTTTTTGAATTTGTGTTATGGAAACTTGTCCTAAAAATTGAGGACTAAATAAAGCAGGTTCTACGGGTTTATCTGCAAAAATGAGTGAAAGCTTAGTCGATAAATTATCCATTTTTTGTTCTGTCGCTGCATGAGTAGTAGAAATAACAATAGGGGAAACATTCAAAGCCATAACGCCTACAGCAAAAAATAAAGCTCTAGTTGTGTACATTTTCTTGGTGAGAAAGTTCTTCATTCAATGTCCTCTTATATTCAGACTCATCTACAGTTTTTTATAAATGGTTTTAAAATAAGCATTCATTTTGGCCCATCAAAACTTATATATCTATATAAATTTCTTCGATTTTATAAACCCTCATTTAATAATAAAACTAAATTATTTACCCTTACTTTTAATGATTTATTTTAAAGCAAATGTCATTTTGTGTGCTTGACTGCACGTAACTTGGATAATATCCTTTCCGGACTGGCCTACATTGCCAGGTGGTTTTGACAGACCACTTAGGACCGCATCAGATTTATTCCTTTCTGAGGGATACTTCTATGTGTACTTCTCGTTCCCTCCCGTAGCGGTAGGACGGGAGAGGGACACATTCGTGTGTGCTGGAGTCCTACCAGTCTGTCAACCCGCTTCCGTTCTGCCACCATAATTTTAATGTCTGGCAGAACTCCCAATAGAAGGAGTTGGCTTTGCACATTCATTATTTCTTGGCTCTCGATGCCAAAAGCTATAACGACACCACTTAAATCATCTTTAAACAGTTTGATGGCCTTTAGGGTTTTCAGGCTTTAAGTCATTACGGCTCAAAATTTGTATCAACAATAAAACTTGAGATGTGCCAAGCACAGTCTTTACGGCTTTGCTGTGCCTTTTTTTCTCCCAAAAAGGGCACAGGCTTTTTTCTCTTTTAGAAACAACAAGAATTTATAACGGTAAAAACTATGCCACCTTTAGTATTTTCTACACGTGCTTTAAAAGTTATTAATAAGGCGATTGATTTATTTCACCACCACGGATTTCATTTAGTGGGCGTCGACAGAATTGTGAAAGAATCTGAAATTACAAAAATGACTTTTTATCATTATTTTCAGTCCAAAGCGCGGTTTATCGAAATTTGCCTACTCGTGCAAAAAGAACGGCTACAAGAGAAAGTCATTGCAATAGTCGAGTACGACCACAACACAAGCGTAAAGGAAAAACTCAAAATACTTTATGACTTGCATACCGATTTGGAAGGGCGGTATTACCTGTTATTTAAAGCCATTTTTGAA
>NZ_ALOW01000028.1:0-126425 GCF_000292385.1 Acinetobacter sp. GG2 | reverse complement strand
CTATATTTGGAGATGTTCGTATGATCGATAGTAAATTAATTGAGGAAATTCGTAGATCTTCACGAACTATGGTTCGGGAACTTGGATTTATGAAGGCTACTCTTGCTGCTACAGACTATTCACCTTCCGCAGTTCATACATTGTTAGAGATTGAAAATTATGGCGCTATAACTGCTATCCAGTTAGCACAAATCTTAGGTTTAGAAAAATCCAGCGTAAGTCGTATGCTAGGTAAACTAATTGAAGCGGATAAAATTAAAGAAGTACAAGCAATAAATGATGGAAGATCTAAATCGCTTCAACTCACTGACAAAGGACGCAATACGGTTAAAAAAATAAATGAATATGGTCAAATGAGGGTAATTCAGGCTATAGAAAATTTAAAACTAACTCAACAGAAACAAATTGCTCAGGGTCTTACATCTTACGCAGAAGCTTTAGTTGCTTGCAGATCTCATCCAATTGTTGAGGTAAATAAAAAAATTGAAATAGTTTCTGGATACCGTACTGGAATGATTGGTCGTATCACCGAAATGCATGGAACCTATTATGCAAAAAACTATGGATTTGGACATTTTTTTGAAGCTAAAGTTGCATCTGGGCTTGCTGAGTTTTCGGAACGACTACTTGATCAAAATAATAACATTTGGCTTGCTATACATAATGATCAGATTATTGGATCTGTAGCTATAGATGGTCAAGATTTAGGAAATAATGAAGCTCATTTACGTTGGTTTATTCTTGAGAATGGATATCAAGGTAGTGGTATTGGAAAAAGATTATTAGCAGAAGCTATAGGTTTTTGCGATCAGAAAGGATTCTCTGCTGTGCAATTATGGACATTTAGCGGTCTTGATGCAGCTCGTAAACTTTATGAGTCGTTTGGATTTAAACTGACGAAAGAATGGGAAGGAAACCAATGGGGGAAAACCATGCTTGAGCAGCAATTTACCAGATAGATTCTTTTTAAGACCGTATTGTAAAAATCGGGCAAGTGAATATTGGTCATGAAAGGCAGAAATATTCCGACTAAATCTGCTTGGATTGGTTTACCAGCTGTGCCTTGGGTCTATAAATAATTAAGTGTTGAATTGAAAAAAGCCGCTGTAGAACAGGGGCTTTTTTACAACTAAGTCATGGTTAATTCTAAATAATTTCAATATCAGATTATTTGTTGATACTTTAGTTATTTTATAGAAAAAGTTTAGCTTCCATATATAAGCGGCATTGTCCTGAAATCTCGATTCTATTATTTTCGAGCATTCTACAGTGCAATATTCCTCCACGCTTCGATGCCTGATAAGCAATAATATCGTTCTTATTAATTCCATCTTTCCATAATGGAACAAGTGATGTATGTAAGGAGCCTGTCACGGGATCTTCATCAATTCCCATTGATGGTGTGAAATAGCGGGAGATAATATCGATGTTTTTATATTCAGGATGTAATAAATCATTCTTTGCGGTAATTGCAACTCGTCTTCCACCAAGCTGTTTGATTTTTTCAAAATCGGGCTGTTCTTGTAAAATAGCCTCTGCTGATCCATAAACAACAATGTAGGCTTGAGGATTGATATAAACCTCCTCAACTTTATACTGCAATGCTTCCTTCAATTCTTGTGGAATATTATGAATTTTTTCAGGAATCTGGACAGGAAAATTCATTGTAATAAAGCCATTTTCTTGCTTCTGAATATAAAATTCACCCATTTGTTTGACTTGAAATGTAATAGATTTAATTTGAGGGTTTTCTTGAAAAATTATAAAACTAGTTGCCAAAGTTCCATATCCACAAAATTGAACTTCTTTTACTGGTGAAAACCATCTAATTTCGTAGACTTGCTCATCAATTTTACGAGCAAAACTTGTTTCGGATAAATTATTCTCAATGGCAATATTTTGCATTATTTCTACATCTAACCATTGTTTAGTAATTATGACTGCAGCTGGGTTTCCTGAAAATAACTGATTAGTAAAAGCATCTACCTGATACATTTTCATTATAATTTCCTATTCATTGTATTCTGAGAAATCAGTATTTCTATATTTAATTTTTTGAAAGCTTGTACAAGGTTTCAATCATATCTTGAATTTTGTCCTGATTTTTGACAAAAGAATTATCTTTAATATATTTTTTTACCTCTTGAAGAGTATCTTTTCCATATTCAAACAACTTAATTTGCTGACTAATCAACTCTATTTTTTTATCAATCAAATGATTGGAGATAATATTGCACTCTTCAGAAGGAGGTTTTGTTCCAAGTTCAATGAGTTGTTTGATCTCTTCTAGAGTAAATCCAATATTTTTCAAACATATAATTAATTTAATTTTCTGTTCATGTATTTCTTGATAGCTTCTATAGCCATTTGTTAATCGTTCGGGAACTAATACTCCACATTTTTCATAAAAACGTAAAGTATCTAATGATAGTCCATATTTTTTTGAAATTTGACTAATATTCACTCAGTGGTCCTTACTTTTTAACTAGGATATTTTACAGGTATTATTATTTAAGTTCTGACTTTCAATATGTTTTTTGAAGGATCTATTCATTTTATCAAAATTTAACTTTGTAGGTTGAATAACAAAGTAATTTAAAATAGGTACAAGTAGCCCATTAAAATCTTCTGCTTGAACTAATTGAGTTGTATTGGCATCAATTTCAGTGAAAATAAATTGATGTCGACCATTAAATAATCCATTTATATAGAGTTTTCCTTCCCACTTTAAGTGATATTTCTCAAGTTTTTTTATTACTGGTCGCATTGTAAATTGCACATTTCTATTTTCGTTGTATAAATCTACAGTGATTTGTTGACCTACATGCGTCGGAAATCTATCAATACCAAATAACGTATTCCATTTTGGATACGATGATGTGCATATGAACGTTTGCCAAACATGATCTATTGGCTGATTTATAAAAATCTTTGTCTCAATTCTTTTATGACGAAATAAAAAAATGAACACAGAAAATACAACGATAGTAAAAATTAATTTCATCAAATAGTACCTTTGTTACTAAATACCATGACGATTCTAAGATTGGAGCTTACTCTAAGCTCAAGTAAAATTTTTACCTGCATGTTAAATTGGGTTGTATCTAATAAGAATTTCATTTGTGAAGGCTAAAAGAGGAGAGAACACTTTTTAATTTCTTATATTCATATAATGTCGATCATTTTAAATTTAGGAAAAGCTGTATCTTTTAAAGAACATAAGTAAAAATAGAAGAAATTATTCCTATTTTTAATATAGGCACTAAATAGTAATATCTATTTTCTAAATATACGTATATACAATTTTCTTGGCGACCCACCTTTGAAAAAAATGAAGTTAAAGATTTAATAATTATGATACCTGTACAGACATTCTCGGTTTTTGCAATTTTTCTGTTGTTTATTGCGCCATTGATTGGTGTTGTACTAACACTCGGTTTATTGGTGAAAGCACTATTCTTTTGGCGAAAGAAGGCTCAAAAGCCTGTGAGTTTTTTTTCTAAAAAGACATTGTTCATTATGCTACTGGCGTTGATATGTGACCTGTGGGCAGGTTATTTATTTTATATGAGTGCATCGGTAGAGTATGAGATAGCACTTAAGCAGCATTACAAGGAAAGTCGCAGCCATTTCGTTTTATCTCAAGATGCACAATATGGCGAACTGTTGATTCCTAAAGGGAGTTTAATTAGTCGTTATGATGCTTTTGACAACGGTGAGCCACAAGTACCCTTTAGCTTACGTGGATTACAGGCTGTACGTTTCCCTCATCCTGTACAAGTCGCAGGAATGTGGGTCACTGCGATGGAGCCTCCTCGAATGGAATTGGCGTGGGATCAGCAAATAGGTCCAGTTATGCGCTTCGATCCTAAGGAAGAAAATGGCTATGGTAAATGGGTTTATGATACGAAACGTCCTACCATCGCTTGTTCTCGTGGAGATATCGTACTACTTGAAATTCCACTCATTGATTATGATATTGCAAAAGAATTTGGTAAACCTGAGCCTGATGGAGCTAATGCACGTTTTCGCCCGAGTGAGTGGGGTGTTCAAGAATGTGAAAAAGGTCAGGGGCCAATTAAAGTTAGTCCAGCATATACTGGGACTGCACCAAAGAAACCTTGGTTTCAACCATAATGGCTATCTCTATTATATTAAATAAATATGTTCTACGATGAAAAGCTCTTAATGTATCCTTATAAAATTCTAATAATTTGAGTAAATTTATGTGGAACACGGTAATTTCTATTTCTATTTTTGATCATTGGCTTTCAGAAGTTGAATCTGATCAATCAAATATTATTTGCTATGATACTTCTTTGAAAAATAATAGTTTAGATGAGTATTTAAATGGGGAAGAAAAATTCTTAAAATTTTATTCTCAACTTTTTGATGAGTATTCTTTTAAAGATAATAAAAAAATAGATTTTGATGAATTTAAAACCACCGTTATACAAAGCCTAAGAGAGCATCGATTGATGGATCTGTATGTTCAAAATGGAAAAATAAGGCTACAAGGTGGATTTGATAGGACTGATCAGCTTTTTTTAGCTGATGCATCTTTGATTCCGGATATTATGAAAAAAATAGAAATCAGTAAATTACACATTTTAGAGATAATGAGTTATGAAGATTATTTAAAGTTAGCATAATACAACTTTTCTCATATGCCTTTTTTTCTAGCTTAAAGCAGCATATCACTAATAGAATTTTTTATTTATATCTCTTTTTCTTAGCTCGGTTTGGATAAACTATTTAAAATATAAATATTTATAAATTCCAATAAATATTAAACATTTCTTTAACACCATTTTCATCCTCCAGATATTCATTTGGAGATATTTTTAATCCAATACCACTTAAGTATATTACTGCTTTCCAAAGAAGTTCTTCTTCAATTGGAGGGTCAAAAAACAAATCTTGGTTATCCAGTGCATTCATTCTTTTCCTTGCCCATTCTTCAGCATCATCTCGGCTAATTTTATGGTTTAACAGATCATTGAATACTTGTTGTACATCCAATAAAGATATTTTCATTTCATCATTTACCATTTTTATATTCTATTCTTACCTACTTAAACTAATTTATCTATATAAATTTCATTGCCTTTATAAACCCCCATTTAACAATAACTCACGCATTATTTATCCTTACTTTTTAATGATCTAAATTAAAACAAATGTCATTTTGTGTGCTTGACTGCAAAAGGGTTGGGCACTATTCTTTGCCTGCTGGCCACATTGCCAGTCGGTTTTAGCAGACCGCATAATAACTCCCGCATCAGAGCCATTCCTTCTGAGGAATACTCATATGTGGTAGCCACTCGTTCCTTTCCCGTAGCGGTAGGACGGGAAAGGGACACCTACGGGTGTGCTAGTTTGAGTTATTACTAGTCTGCTAACCCTTTCTCGTTCTGCCACCATAATTTTATAAATGTCTGGCAGAACTCCCAATAAAAAGGAGTTGGCTTTGCACATTCTTAATTTCTTGGCAGCCTTTGCCAAAAGCTATAACAACACAACTTAGTTATTTATGAGTCTGATCGCCATGCGGCAAATCCGGCTTTAAATCGTCACGACTAAAAACTTGCAGCAACAATAAAACTTGAGATGTGCCAAGCACAGTCTTTATGGCTTTGCTATGCCTTTTTTTCAGCTTTTAAAAAGCAAAGGCTTTTATATCTCATTTATATACAAAAACAATTTATTTTATAACGGTAAAACTATGCCAAATTTAATTCTCTCAACACGCGCTTTAAAAGCTGTAGAAAATGGAATTGATTTGTTTCATCACAATGGTTTTCACACAGTCGGTGTCGACAAAATCGTGAGTGAAACAGAAATAACAAAAATGACGTTCTATAGTTATTTTCACTCTAAACAACGCTTCGTTGATATCTGTCTCATTGTGCAAAAAGAACGACTGCAAGACCAAGTGATGGCTATGATGGAATATGATTTGGAAACAACTGTATTGGATAAAATTAAGAAACTCTATTGGTTACATGCCGATATAGAAGGGCCATATTACTTATTATTTAAGGCCATTTTCGAAACTAAAAATAGCTATCCAAATGCTTATCAAACTGCGGTGAGATACAGAAAATGGCTCATCAATGAACTTTATAGCCAGCTCAGATTACTAAAAATAGAGGCATCATTTAACGATGCCAAAATACTGCTATATATGATTGAAGGGACAATTATTCAGCTTTTAAGCGCACATCAAACCGAGGAAAAGGAGAGCTTACTGAACTATTTTCTAAATAGTTTAACCAAGATGAAAATGTTGAGATGAGTGATTAGAAAACAATACAAACCTTCAAGGCGAGTGATTATTGTCACTGGCCTATAAATTTATTTGGCAGTTTTAAAGCACTATCATTTTAATGAAAGAAGTTGAAACCAAACCAAATGACTTCAACTCTAAAATCATTAAAAATTAGTTTTTTAGAGCTTTTAAAGCTACTTCTACACTTTCGTATAGGTTTTGAACGGGCACGTTATCTTTTGCTTGAATCGTAATGCCAAACAGTATCATGCCAAAGTAATCTGCTAATACATCCAAGTTTAAGCTTTCAGCTACATCACCATCTTTTTGACCTTGCTCAAGTCTCGCTTTGATGAGAGCAACAGTCTTTCTACGCTCATTACTTAAGATCTCTTGCACATTTTTACTTTCAGATGAACCTGATAATGCTGCGGATACGACTAAACAACCGGTTTTATCTGGCTTGCTATAAAATTGGTCAATTGTTCTGATTAACAAATTTTTAATGCCTTCTTGAGCTGTTAAAGACTCTTGAAGTGCCTCAATTCGATAATTACCAAAGCTTTTTACATAATAATCAACAGCTTCAATAAACAACTTTTCTTTATTTCCAAAAGAAGCGTAGAGACTTGGCGGATTGATTTCCATCGCTTTTGTCAGGTCATTAATCGATGTTGCTTCATACCCATTTCGCCAAAATAGATTCATTGCTTTGTCTAATGCAGCATCTCGATCGAAATTACGAGGACGGCCACGACCTGCGGTTTTGTTCATTTTGTTCTCCATTTTTGTATCAATCACTACAAAAATCGTTGACTGTATTTTAGCATGATTATATAGTGATCACTACATAAATAATCTTATGCATATTTTAAGGGCTAAAAAATGAATCACAAATTATTTAATCCAGTGACTGTGGGCGATGTTGAACTCAATAATCGTATTGTTATGGCACCAATGACCAGATCAAGAGCAGCACAGCCTAACGATGTGCCGACCGAACTCAATGCACTTTATTATGGTCAACGTGCAAGTGCAGGTTTAATCATTACTGAAGGCACACAAGTTTCTGACGTAGGTAAAGGCTATTCTTTTACACCTGGTATTTATTCAGAAGAACAAATCAAAGGTTGGGCTTTAGCGACTCAAGCTGTACATGAAAAAGGCGGAAAAATTGCTGCTCAGTTATGGCATGTAGGGCGTATGTCGCACTCTTCATTGCATATTAATCACGAGCAACCGATTGCACCATCTGCAATTCAGGCCAAAGCATCTGTATTTATTGCTAATGAAAAAGGTGAAGGGGCAATGGTGCCTGCCGAAATGCCAAGAGCAATGGATTTAGATGATATTCAAAACGTTAAACAGGAATTTATTCAAGCTGCTCAAAATGCCGTGAAAGCTGGCTTTGACCTAGTTGAAGTTCATGCTGCAAATGGTTATTTGTTTGATCAGTTCTTATCTACAGATGCGAACCAGCGTACTGATAACTATGGTGGTTCTGTCGAAAATCGTGCACGTTTCTTATTAGAAACAGTCGATGCATTGATTGAGGCGATTGGTGCTGGCCGAGTAGGGGTGCGTTTATCACCTTGGGGAACCATTAATGGCATGACAGACCAACAACCCGAAGAAATTACGCTTTATTTAGCTGAACAATTACAAAAAAGAAATATCGCTTATATTCATTTGGCTGAGTGGGACATGCTTCCACATGGTGATACTTATCCAGTGGGTTTCAGAGAAAAACTCCGTTCACTGTTCACAAATACATTAATTGTTTGTGGAAATTACTCACTCGAAAGAGCCGAAACTATTCTTGATAAAGGATTAGTAGATGCGGTGGCATTTGGTCGTCCTTTCATTTCCAACCCAGATTTAGTAGAGCGTTTACAGTCAGGTCATTCTTTAGCACCAGCAAAATCTGAATATTTCTATGGTGGCGATGCAACGGGTTATACCGACTATCCGACTGCTGAATAAGCTCACTCTATAAATCAAGGCTAAGAAAATGAATAAATTTTTTAAAGTAATGACTCTGTCTGCAGCAATTGGTGTATTGGGATTAAGTCAAGCAAATGCAGAATATGACCCAAACTTAAAGTCGATAGATACGCCACCAGCCGTTTCACAGCAAATGTTTAATAAAGTGAAATCTGAGGGGTTAGGCCAGTATGCTTATGCAAAAGGTTTATCTAGTAAGTTTATCGAGTCTGAAGGTGTAAAACTTCATTATGTTGAAGGCGGATCTAAAGGCACACCGATTGTATTTATTCATGGTTTTGGTTCGACATGGAAAATGTGGGAACCAGTCATGCTTTCTTATATGAAAGACCATAAAGTGATTGCAATTGATTTACCGGGTTTGGGTCAGTCATCTCCCATACTTAACGATGATTATTCGGCAGAAAATACCTCAAAAATCTTGATTGGTGCGATTAAAAAAATTGCTGGTAAAGGGCCAATCTATTATGTCAGTCACGATTTAGGTAATTCGGCTTCTTATCCACTGGTTGCCAATAATCAGGGCTATATCAAAAAAGTAGTATTTATGGACTCGCCAATTCCTGACCGTGCTATGTTCGAATATCCGGGGTATACCCCAGATGGCCCAGGTTTAGGCTGGCACTTTGGTTATTTCAGCTTTGGTGATATTGCTGAAAAGCAAATTGCGAATGACCCAAATTTATTTTTCTCGTACTTTATTAAAACCTATGCAGGTAAAAAAGACATTTTTACGCCTGAACTCCTTGCTGAGTTGATTGAGCCATATTCAACTCGAGATAAATTAAAAGCAGCTTTTGGTTATTACCATTCTCATGCTGATTCAGTTCGTCAAAATGAAGCATTACTTGCTAGTGGCAAAAAGTTAACCATACCTTCTATGGCGCTTACCGGCCAGAAAGGGGTAAATGATGTTTTGGTTAAAGAGATGCGAGCACGATTTGTAGCTGATCCAGCCCAATACTCAGCCATTATTTTGCCAGATACAGGACACTGGATGGTGGAAGAAAACCCTGAAGGTGTCGAGAAAAGTTTATCGAACTTTTTATTTAAATAAATATGAAATTCATCGCACTCAGGCTTAAGGCTTGGGTGCAATGAATTATTTATTTTAAATGAGTCATTAATATGAATAGATATTTTAAAAATATATCCATTTCTACAGCTTTTATTTTGGTTGGTTCTTCATATGCAAATGCAGAATATGACCCAAACTTAAAGTCGATAGATACACCGCCAGCCGTTTCACAGCAAATGTTTAATAAAGTGAAATCTAATGGGTTAGGTCAATATGCTTATGCAAAAGGTTTATCTAGTAAATTTATCGAGTCTGAAGGCGTAAAACTCCATTACGTTGAAGGCGGATCTAAAGGCACACCAATTATATTTATTCATGGTTTTGGTTCGACATGGAAAATGTGGGAACCAGTCATGCTTTCGTATATGAAAGATCATAAAGTGATTGCAATAGATTTACCGGGTTTGGGTCAATCATCTCCCATACTTAACGATGATTACTCCGCAGAGAATGTATCGAAAATTCTATTAAGTGCCATAAAACAAATTACCAAGAATGAGCCTATTTATTATGTGAGTCATGATATTGGAAATACGGCTTCTTATCCTCTAGTAGCAAACAATCAAGATTACGTTAAAAAAGTTGTCTTTATGGATTCTCCAATTCCAGATATGGAGACATTCAATCACCCAGGTTATTCACCAAAAGGGCCAGGTTTAGGCTGGCATTTTGGCTATTTTAGTTTTGGTGATATTGCCGAAAAGCAAATTGCAAATGACCCAAATTTATTTCTCTCGTACTTTATTAAAACTTATGCAGGTAAAAAAGACATTTTTACGCCTGAACTCCTTGCTGAGTTGATTGAGCCATATTCGACTCGAGATAAATTAAAAGCAGCCTTTGGCTATTACCGTTCAAAGAAAGACTCAGCCCTACAAAATGAAGCACTTTTAGCAAATAACAAAAAGTTACTTATTCCTGCAATGGCACTTAGTGGTGAAAAGGGAGTGAATGACGTATTGATTAAAGAAATGAGAGCGAAGTTTGTGGAAGATCCAGCTAAGTTAGAAGCGGTAATTTTACCTAACACAGGTCATTGGCTAATTGAAGAAAACCCTGAAGGCGTCGAGAAAAGTTTATCCAAATTTCTATTTAAATAATCCGTAAAACTTTTACATTCGAATCGATCTTGAACTCGGATGTAACTCAGCTAAAACATCCTTATTCCTATTTGTTCGAGAGAAATGAAAGATGAAAAATAAACTGCCATTCTTGTCTTTATTTTTTGCTTGTCTTACTGCAACAACAGTCAGTTCTGCAAATAATGTGTATGGAGAGCATTTAGAAGGATTTAAATATCCTTATCCGCTCCAATATTTTAACTTCTCATCCCAACAGCAAAATTTAAAAATGGGATATATGGATGTTCAACCCAAAAAACCTAATGGACAAACAGTGGTGGTTTTGCATGGCAAAAACTTTTGTGGTGCAACTTGGGAAGAAACCATTAGTTTTCTAACGCAAAATGGCTATCGGGTGATTGCTCCCGATCAAATCGGTTTTTGTACTTCTAGCAAACCAGATCATTATCAATATAGTTTCCAACAGCTTGCAGAGAACACACATGCTTTACTCGATAAATTAGGGGTTAAACAACCTATTTTATTGGCGCATTCAACAGGTGGTATGTTGGCAACCCGCTATGCTTTGATGTATCCACAAGAAACAAAATTATTAGGAATGGTCAATCCAATTGGTTTAGAGGACTGGAAAGCAAAAGGAGTTCCATATCGCAGTATTGATCAATGGTATCAGCGTGAACTGAAAGTGAGTGCTGAGTCTATTAAAGCTTATGAATTAAAAACTTATTATCAGGGGCAATGGAAGCCTGAATATGATAAATGGGTAGATATGTTAGCTGGATTAAATGCAGGGAAGGGACATGAAAAAGTCGCTTGGAACTCAGCACTTATTTACGACATGATTTTTACTCAACCTGTCTATTATGAATTCTCTCATCTTAAAGTGCCTACCGTGCTGTATATCGGTACAGGTGACACAACTGCAATTGGTAGTGATATAGCTCCACCTGAAGTTAAGGAAAAAATTGGTCAATACAGTGTTCTAGGTAAAGAGGCTGCAAAATTAATTCCAAACGCTGAATTAATTGAATTTTCAGGTATGGGACATTCACCACAAATGCAAGACCCGAAACTATTTCATGAGGCTTTGATCAAAACTTTAAAGAAATACGATTAATGATTTGAGGCAATAAAAGCCCCTCTAAATACGGAGCTTTTATTGCTTAGACAATTATTCTTTATACTGCCATGCCTTTAAAAACATTGAACAAACTTCTTGATTGAGTTTTTTTAATTCCTGAGGAGTGGGTAGTGCACCACCTAACATTGTTGCAGGATAAGAATATCCCATCATAGCACCCAAAAAGGCTTTAGCAGCTTCATCAGGATGTTCAACTTGAATTAAGCCTGCATTGTGTGCAGTTTCAAGAATATGACTTAAAGACCTCTTAATATTGCCTTGAGTACGATTCTGGATTTTAGGAAGAATCTCTTTCATTTCAACTAAAGCAATAATCATTAATCGTTGCAGACGAATCGCATCAACATTATAAAAATGAGTTTGCACAGCGTGCCCAATATCAAATAAACGTTGATCTAATCGTTTGTTGCTAGCATCGTGCTGCTCAATAAAAGGAGCTTCCATTTCTGCTTTTAAATGATCGAAGACTTCAATCAGCAGCGCTGTTTTGGTTGGAAAATGGTTATATAAAGTTTGTCGATTTGTACCAGCTTTAGTGGCAATAGCCTCTAAACGGACTTCTAAACCTTGTTCAAGAAAGAGTTCACGTGCTGCTGCTATAAGAGTTGGGCGGATTCGAGAGGGACGTCCTGGAGATTTTTTTAACATATGGTGTTTTCTTGCACATCTTATTTATTTACTTTACAGTAAAGTAAATAAATTGTCCATATTTCTCGGGTTCCCGATATGCCTGATATTCATTTTTTTAGTCGTAAAACCTTGTATTTATTGCCTCTGCTCTTGTTTCTAAGTGGATGTGATTCTGAAAAACCTATTGTTAAAAATAACCAAAAGGTTGGTGTTATCACTATAAAAAAAGAGACGATTGAATCTTCTTATCAGTTAGCTGGAAGAACAGTGGCTTCTGAAATTTCACAAGTGCGTCCACAAGTAAACGGAGTAGTTGTTGAGCAGTTGTTTAAAGAAGGCTCTCAGGTGAATAAAGGACAACCGCTTTATAAAATTGATTCGTCACTCTATCGCGATAGTGTTGATGAGGCTGCAGGTAATCTTTCTCTTGCTAAAGCAACAGTGAACTCAACTCGTCTGCAAGCGGAGCGCTATAAGGAGCTCATTAAGGTAAATGGAGTGAGTCAGCAAGAACTTGATAATGCATTAAGTGCTTATGAACAGGCAAAAGCTACCGTTGCGGTAAATGAAGCTGTATTAAAAACAGCACGAACAAATTTACGTTATACACAAGTTACTGCGCCTATTTCAGGTCGAATAGGACGCTCTTCAATTACACGCGGTGCTTTAGTCACTTCGGCTCAAACAGACCCTTTAGCAACCATTCAAAAACTTGACCCGATGTATATCGATTTAACCCAGTCGAGTGATGAATATATGGCGCTGCGTAAACAGCTTACTGAAAATGGAATAAAACCAACTCAACTTTCAGTCCGTTTACAGCTTGAAAATGGTACTACTTATTCGCAGCAAGGTACCTTTAAATTCAGTGATATTGCAGTGGATGAAGCGACAGGAAGTATCACGTTGCGTGCAGCATTTTCAAATCCAAATCATGGTTTATTGCCGGGAATGTATGTGCGCGCAGAACTTGGAACGGGTACGCGGCCTAACAGCATCTTGATCCCCCAAGGTGCTCTTTTCAGAGATGCTGATGGAAACGCGCTTGTATGGGTGGTCGGAAAAGATAATAAAGCTGAACAAAGAAAAATTAAGCTAGGAAATGCAATGGATAACCGTTGGTTAGTGATATCTGGCTTGAACGAAGGAGATCAAGTCATTGTTGATGGCTTGCAAGGTTTAAGTGCCGGTATGGCGATTGAACCCACACCAATGAGCTGAGGATACGCTATGTTGTCGAGTTTTTTTATTGCACGGCCTATTTTTGCTTGGGTTCTTTCTATTTGTATTATGGCCTTGGGTACCATTTCTATTTTGACCTTGCCCATTGAACAATATCCAGATATTGCACCACCGGGTGTAAACGTCACTGCAAATTATCCCGGAGCATCTGCCAAAACTGTTGAAGATAGTGTGACCCAGATTTTGGAACAGCAAATTAAGGGCATTGATGGTTTACTTTATTTTTCATCGAGTAGTAGTTCGGCTGGTCAGGCACGTATAAGCTTAAGTTTTAATCAAAAAACAAACCCTGACACAGCGCAGGTTCAGGTACAAAACGCCGTCAATCAGGCGCTTAGCCGACTTCCTCAAGAGGTTCAGCAACAAGGCATTACCGTAACAAAGTCACAGGGTGACAGTTTATTGGTCTTTGCACTTTACGATGAAAGTAACACAAGAACTTCTGTCGATATATCCGACTACATGGTGAGCACACTTCAAGACCCATTAAGTCGCGTTGATGGTGTAGGTGAAATCACAGTATTTGGTGCTCAATATGCAATGCGCATATGGCTCGATCCGCATAAACTAAATAGCTATGGCCTTATGCCTTCCGATGTCAGAACTGCAATTGAAGCTCAAAATGCACAAATTACAGCAGGTGAGTTAGGTGCATTACCGACTCGTGACGGACAGGCTTTAAATGCAACAGTAACCGCATTATCCCGTCTACAGACTGTCAACCAATTTGAAAATATTATTTTACGGACTCAAACAAGCGGTGCTGTTGTTTTACTTAAAGATGTGGCTCGTGTAGAGCGCGGTGCAGAAAGCTATCAAACCTCTACACGTTTGAATGGAAAGCCAGCTTCAGGTATGTCTATTCAACTTGCTTCGGGCGCCAATGCTTTAGAAACCGCTGAAAGGGTGAAAGCTGAGGTCACGCGTTTAACCGGCTCTATGCCATCGGGGTTAAAAGTTGCATACCCTCGTGACAGTACGCCATTTGTCGAAGCATCTGTAAAAGGGGTGATTAAAACTTTAGCTGAGGCAATTGTTCTCGTCATTATTGTTATGTTCTTATTTTTGCAGAGCTGGCGTGCGACTTTAATTCCAGCTATTGCGGTTCCTGTCGTATTGTTAGGAACATTTGGCGTACTCAGTATATTGGGCTATAGCATTAATACGCTGACTTTATTTGCGATGGTTTTGGCAATTGGTTTGCTTGTAGATGACGCAATTGTCGTTGTAGAAAATGTCGAGCGGGTTATGCATGAGCAAAATCTTGATGCTCGGCAAGCCACCCTAATTTCGATGAAAGAAATATCGGGTGCGTTGGTCGGTATTGCGATGGTCCTTGCTGCGGTATTTTTACCGATGGCTTTTTTTGGTGGTTCTGTCGGCATTATCTATCGCCAATTTTCGGTAACACTCGTATCGGCTATGGTGCTTTCAGCCATTGTTGCTTTAACTCTTTCACCTGCGTTGTGTGCAACCTTACTCAAACCTGCAAATGAAAAACATAAGCAGAGAAAATTCTTTACTTGGTTCAATCGTAAAGTCGAACAAGGGCAATCGGGCTACCGTACCAAGTTGCTTGCGGTTTTAGGTAAACCCAAAATATTCATGATCATATTCTTAGGCATTACAGCTTTGTTAGGCTGGCAATATACGCGTATGAATACTGGGTTTTTACCACAAGAAGACCAAGGCTCGGTTATGGTCCAGTTTAGTACACCTGTAGGCACGACACTCGCTGAAACAGAACGGGTGGGTAATCAGATAGCAGATTATTTCCTGACGAAAGAAAAGGATAATCTCAATGTGATTTTCATGGTGATGGGTAGAAATAACGCAGGCAGTGGGCAAAATGTGGGAATGGCATTTGCTGGACTCAAACATTGGGATGACCGAGAAGGGAGTCAAAACACAGCAGAAGCAGTGATTGCTCGGGCAAACTCATATTTCAAGTCACTGCGTAACGCACGTGTTCAGGTACTTTCACCAGCCGCGGTGAGGGGGCTTGGACAATCAAGTGGTTTTGAACTTTGGTTACAAGATGCTGAAAATAAAGGACGTGATGCTTTACTGGCGGCACAAAACACTGTGTTAAAAGCAGCAAGTGCTGATTCTGGCTTAGCAGCAGTCCGTCTAAATAGTTTAGAAGATAAAGCTCAGTTACAAGTCGACATCGATCAAAGAAAAGCCAGTGCACTTGGTTTGGCTCAAGCCGATATCAGTAATACGCTGTCGTCGGCATGGGGTGGATCTTATATTAATGATTTCATCGATCAGGGACGTGTTAAGCGAGTTTATATGCAAGGAGACGCGATTTATCGTTCCTTACCTCAAGATATTGGGCAATGGTATGTTCGCGGTGCGACAGGTCAGATGACGCCATTTTCTAGTTTCTCTTCTGTAAAATGGCAAATGGGACCCCAAATGCTGCAACGCTTTAATGGTCTTTCAGCTGTACAAATACAAGGTTCTGCGGCAACTGGTGAAAGTTCTGGTGGAGCTATGGATAAGATGCAGCAGTTAGTTGATCAGCAACAAGGCTTTAACCTTCAGTGGAGCGGGTTGTCTTATCAAGAGAAGTTAGCTGGTGGTCAAACCATTTGGTTATATTTAGCCTCAATTATCTTTATCTTTTTATGTTTGGCAGCACTTTATGAAAGTTGGTCTATTCCTGTTTCTGTCATGCTAGTGATTCCTTTAGGCCTGATTGGAGCTGTAGTGGCTGCAAGTCTAGCTGGTTTTGTGAATGATATTTACTTTCAGGTGGCTATGCTTACTACCATTGGACTTTCTGCCAAAAATGCTATTTTGATTGTTGAATTCGCGGCAGCTAAGTTAGAGGCAGGACAAGCATTGATGGAAGCGATTATTGAAGGTGCAGGTCAGCGATTACGCCCCATTATTATGACATCTCTGGCATTTGTGGCTGGTGTTCTTCCATTGGCTGTATCTACAGGTGCAGGGGCTGTAAGCCGTAAAGAAATTGGTATAGCCGTAACGGGCGGTATGATTTCTGGTACCTTACTTTCTATTTTCTTTGTGCCTTTATTTTTTCTGTTAGTTCGTCGTTTAACCAATAAATTAAACGCAAAAAAGGCAAAATAATGTTGCAAAAATAACATTTCAGCTAAAAGTTAGCCCCTCATGCTATTTATAGTATGAGGGGCCAAAATTTTAGTACTTAGAATGTATTTTGAATAATCACATCGTCGTAAGGAAGTTTACCCACACGTGGGTAAGGTTCAGAAGCCGACTTACCAACGGCAATCATTAAACACACCACATGGTCTTCAGGCAAGTTAACAAGCTTCGCCATTGCGTCAAAGTCAAAACCGTCCATAGGGCAGCTATCTAAACCATGTTCTTGAGCAAGTAACATGAGGGTTTGAGCAAAAATGCCCGCACTACGCATCACTTCGTCACGTTGAGTTTGTGGGCGGTCACGGTAATACTGGTCAATCGCACCTACCATAATATTTTGCACTTCTGGAGTCGCACCATCCCATACACGTTTAGCATCGGCTTCCCATGTATTTACTTTTGCACATAACACAATCAGTAAAGATGCTTCTGTAACTTGTGGTTGGTCCCAAGCAATGGCACGAATTTTTTGTCTTAACTCAGTGTCTTCAATAATCACTGGACGCCAATGTTGCAAGTTAAAAGCACTTGGTGCATTTGCTAAAACTTCTTGTAATAACTCTTTCTTGTTATCTTCAGATAACTGAAAAGAAGGGTCGAAGCGTTTAATCGCACGGCGCTTACGGAGAGCATCAATAACATTCATAAGTTTTTCCTACTTAAGAGTTGGGTAGCGGTACTTGTTAGTTTTTATAACGTTGAGCTACTTCAGCCGAAGAAAAGTTTGGTAGTAAAGTGATACGTGATTTTTCAAAATTATTCCATTGATTTTCGTCTTTCAGCACAGGAATTGTAATTGTTTCTTTGCGATCAAAACCGATAAGAGCAGCATCTACCAAATCATTGACATCCATTAATGGTGGTACTTGGCTTAAATCCATACCTGAACGTTCCCAAATTTCAGTTTTAGTTGCCGAAGGTAATACTGCTTGTACATATACGCCATGATCTTTTAACTCTAAATGTAAACCTTGGCTAAAAAATTGGATGAAGGATTTACTTGCACCATAAATGGTAGAACCAAATTCAGGCGCTAAGCCAAGCACAGAGCCTAAATTAATAATGGCACCTTTACCTTTATTTACGAGTTTTTGAGAAATTGCATGAGATAACCGCACCACCGCACTCATATTTAAAGTCAGAAGTTTTTCAATCTCATTACGATCTTGAGTTAAAAAGTTTCCGTTTAGTGCAATGCCAGCGTTATTTACCAAAATTTCAATATCAGCATCGTTTTTGAGTACATCTTCAATTTTACTGATGTCCTGATCTTTTGATAAATCGGCTTGAATGAACTCGACCTGTACACCGTATTTTTCTTGAAGGTCCTTCGAGATTTTATCTAAGCGGTTGGTGTCTCGTGCCACCAGAATTAAGTTATGGCCACGTTGAGCAAATCGGTCTGCATAGACAGAACCAATCCCTGACGAAGCTCCTGTAATAAGTACTTTTGATTGAGCTGACATGTGATGTCTCCACGCTTTAATTTTTAGATGATAATCATAATCTAAAATAACTAATTTTTGATGTCAATCATAATCAATGTATAATTATGATCAGTAGGGTGAATAAAAGTGGGTGCGTCAACATGAAAGTCAGTAAAACTCAGGTAAAGGAAAACCGAGAAAAAATTGTTGAAAAGGCGACTCAACTGTTTCGTAGCAAAGGCTACGATGGGGTCGGCATTGCCGAGTTGATGTCTAGCGCAGGTTTTACCCACGGCGGCTTTTATAAACATTTCACTTCGAAAACAGACCTTGTCTCAATTACTGTTAAACATGGGCTTGAGCAGGTTTTAAAAAGAATAGAAGGTTTAAACTTAACTCAATTTATTCAGCTTTATGTGTCTCGTACTCATCGAGATAATCGAGATTTGGGCTGTACCTTAACAGCGCTATCTTGTGATGCCGCAAGACAGCCCGACGAAGTAAAAGTCGAATTTGAAGAGGGCATTGAGCAACTTATTCAGTTCATTATGAATGAACGCGCCAAACAAGTTTCTTTGGAAACGCCAGAGTTGAGAAAGCAAGCCATTAATATTCTTGCCCAGTCTGTAGGGGCAATTGCCTTGTCTCGCGCATGCCCAGACCAATCAAACCTTAGCGATGAAATATTGGAAAGCTGTAAAGAGAACCTTTTAAAATTAGCCGACTAAGCTTTTTTATCTTTCAAGCTGGTTTGCTAAACTGAATTAATCTCGAAATATCGACTGTTCGTTCATAAATGAGTTCCGCCGCATGTTCACAGGCCTGTTCTAATGTAATGGGGCCATTGGCTAGCGAAAAAGCAGCCGTAACCCCATGTTCATAAAGTGCTTGGTAGCCTTCGCCTAATGTCCCAGCAATCACAATCACAGGTACATTGTGCGCCTTTGCTATTTGGCTCACCCCAAAAACTGTTTTACCACTTAAAGTTTGCTGGTCAAATTTACCTTCACCCGTAATCACCCAATCTGCATCAGCAATTTTACGTTCAAGTTCATTCAGTTCAGCCACGACTTTAACACCAGCTTTAAACGACGCATTTAAATAACTTTTGGCAGCAAACCCCAAACCACCCGCAGCACCTGAGCCTGCTTCATCTCGTTTGTCAAAACCTAAAAGCTCCGCTGACACATCGGCAAAATGTGCAAGTGCTGCATCAAGTAACTTTACTTGAGTCGGAGAAGCACCTTTTTGTGGACCAAAAATATGAGATGCGCCATTTGGGCCGCAAAGTGGATTGGTCACATCGGCAGCCAGTAAAAACCGTGTGTGCTGAATGCGAGAATCGAAATGTGTTAAATCAATTTTGGATAGATTGCTTAGAGCGAGGCCACCTGCAGGTAAAACGTTTTGATTGGTATCGAGCAAAACTGCGCCCAAAGCACTGAGTAAACCTGTGCCGCCATCATTAGTGGCACTACCGCCCACAGTTAAAATTATGTCTTTTGCACCTGAGTCTAAAGCATCCAAAATGAGTTGGCCTGTTCCAAACGTTGTGCTGTGGCAAGCATCACGCTCTGACGGTGGGACTAACTGTATGCCGCTCGCTTGAGCCATTTCAATGATGGCGATTTTTTGTTTTTCTAACCATCCCCATTTGGCTTGAACAGGCTGACCTAAGGGGCCAACCACAGTTTTTTCACGCCATTCACCTTTGCAGACTTCTAACACTGCTTCAATGGTTCCTTCGCCTCCATCTGCCATTGGGCAAATCAAAGTTTCTGCATGACGAAAAACTGCTTGCCATCCTTTGGCAATGGCCTGAGCTACCTTTAAAGCAGATAAGCTGTCTTTAAATGAGTCAGGGGCAATCACAACCTTCATAAATGCTCTAATAAGAATAGATTTATCATTGTTTTATACTGCTTAATGCCAAAAAACCATAGTTAAACACATGTAAGTGTCAATTTAAAAACACTTTCACTCTGTTAAGTGTGAAGGCTAATAATGTTTTGATCTGTAAAAACCACAGTTATTATTTTTTTAAATATTTGTTTTAATTAGTATTATTTAAATGGTGTACTTGGGGTGAATGATTGTAATTGTAAACAATATGGCACATATTATAAGAAGCCTTGAGCCAGCTTTTAAAATATGAGCAATAACATCAAAAGCAGACTCTACTCATCGGTAATTAGCGGGTAGCTTTGATCAAACCATAATTAAATTGTGATTTCATTGAGCCTGTTGAGTGTAAAAGAAATAAGAGGATGAAAAAGTGGATAATTCAGAAGAACAAAAGCACATACAGGAAAATAATAGTTTTGCGCGAATTGAGCCATATACTCATCCTGCTGGTGGGTGGGGCGCACTGCTCAGTGTTGCTCGAAACCTAAAGCGACAAGATATTTTAGGCAAAGGCTCAATTACCTTACTCAACATTAATCAGCCGACAGGTTTTGACTGTCCCGGCTGTGCATGGCCAGAAAAGAAAGACGCTCACGCATTTAACTTCTGTGAAAATGGTGCCAAAGCGGTTGCCTTTGAAGCAACCAGTAAAACCGTTACTCCTGAATATTTCGCAGGGCATACAGTCAGTTGGCTGTCAGAACAAAGTGACTTTTTCCTAGAAGACTTAGGCCGCTTAACCGACCCAGTTCGTTATGATGCTGCAACCGATAAATATGTGCCTATTTCGTGGGATGATGCATTTAAGCTTATTGCTCAACATTTACATGCGCTAGATAACCCAGACCAAGCGGCATTTTATACGTCGGGCCGTGCCAGTAACGAAGCAGCATTTTTATATCAATTGTTTGTAAGAAGTTTTGGAACAAATAACTTTCCAGACTGTTCGAACATGTGTCATGAAACCACAAGTGTCGGTTTACTTGACTCGATTGGTTTAGGAAAGGGCACAGTCACCCTAGATGACTTTGATATAGCTGATGCTATTTTTAGTTTTGGTCATAACCCCGGCACCAACCATCCGCGCATGTTAGGTACTTTGCGTGAAGTGTCTAAACGCGGCGGCAATATTATTGCGATTAACCCAATTAAAGAACGAGGCCTAGAGCGTTTCCAAGACCCACAAGCACCGCTTGAAATGATGACTAACGGCAGTACGCCAATTAGTCGTTATTATTTCCAGCCAAAAATTGGGGGTGACTATGCACTCATGTTAGGGATGTTAAAGCACTTAAATGAGTGGGATAAAAAGGCAATTGCCTCAGGTAAACCAAGCGTTTTTGACCGAAACTTTATTGCAGTCAATACCGTTGGTTTCGATGAAATGATTGCCGAGGTAGAAAGAACTGAGTGGGCAGATATTTATAAGCACTCAGGTCTGTCGCCTGAACATTTAGAAAAACTAGCTAAACTCTTTTTAGAGTCAGAGCGCTCCATTTTCTGTTGGGGTATGGGCATTACCCAGCACCGCCACGGAACCGCTAACGTACATATGCTGGCAAATTTATTGTTGGCGCGTGGTCAAATTGGCAGACCGGGTGCAGGACTTTGTCCGGTTCGTGGGCATAGTAATGTGCAAGGCGACCGCACGATGGGTATTAATGAGTTGCCTAGTCCTAAGCTGCTCGATAGCATTGACCATGTATTCGGTATTAAATCACCAAGAAAAAATGGGCATGGTGTAGTCGAAACCATTAAAGCTATGGCTGAAGGCGAGGTTAAAGTCTTTATTGGTTTAGGCGGAAACTTTGCAGTTGCAACTCCCGATACCCCATATACCCAAGAATCACTTAGAAAATGTGATTTAACCGTTCATGTCGCAACGAAATTAAATCGTAGTCATTTGGTATGTGGTAAAGATGCACTCATTTTGCCGTGTTTAGGCCGTACCGAAATTGATGAACAGCTTCACGGTCCACAAGCCATTTCGGTTGAAGACTCAATGAGTAATGTTCACTTGTCGGCAGGGCGCAACACGCCAATTTCTAAAAATATTTTGTCTGAACCGGATATTGTGGCAAGAATGGCTGAAGCGGTACTTCCAGACAGTCAGATTAAATGGAAATGGTATATCGAGAGCTATGACCGCATTCGTGACTCAATTGCCGATGTATTTGATGAATTCCATGACTTTAATTTACGTGTTTATAAACCGGGCGGTTTTCACTTAGAGCATCCTGCTAATCAACACATCTGGAATACAAAAAGTGGTAAAGCGCAGTTTATGATTACACCTCTGAGTGAGGTTTATGCCGATAAGGAAAATCAGTACGCTGCGGCATATACCGAAAGTAAAGTATATACCTTAATGACTACTCGTTCTCATGACCAATACAACACCACTTTATATGGGCTAGATGACCGTTACCGTGGGGTCTTTGGTCAGCGCCGCGTATTGTTTATGAACCAAGCCGATATTGATGAAGCAGGCTTTGAAGCAAACCAGTGGGTCGACATTGAAAGTGTTTTCTCGGATGGTGTGAAGCGTATTGTGCATAGTTTCCGTATTGTGCCGTATAACATTCCGCGTGGCAGCTTGGCCGCTTACTATCCGGAAACCAATCCTTTAGTGGCATTAAGCAGTCACGACAAGTATGCCAAGATTCCGGCTTCGAAAAGTGTTCCTGTGATTTTGCATCCCGGAAATGCACCTGAGCACTTTAACTTGGCAACAGCCGTTGACCCTGAAGATGCAGATAGAAAAGTCAGCAGCCTTTAAATCAAACACGACATTTAAAATGTAACTCAAACAAATGGCGCTCTAAACAAGCGCCATTTTGAAATAAGGGAAATAACTTTGACACCACATGCTTATGGGGTTGAAACATTACCAGTACAGCGGTTTAACAAAACCGAATCTGAAAATGTTTTAGATCATATTGTGCAAGAGTACCCAATTGCTTTGGTATATAACGGTATTTCACATGCGGTGATGATGGCAACACCAACCGATGTCAAATTATTTGCCAAAGGTTTTAGTCTTTCAGAAGGTATTTTGACCAGTTTAAAAGAGCTATATGCGCTTGATGTACATCAAAGTGAATTGGGCATTACGGTGGAAATGACCATTTCATCGAGAGCATTTGCTGCTTTAAAACAACACCGCCGTATGATGGTAGGTCGTACAGGTTGTGGTTTATGTGGCATTGAAAGTTTGGAGCAGTTTCAGTTAGATGTTCCCAAAATTACAACGCATGCATCAAAAATATGGCTTGAGCAAATTCCGAATGCTATTTCCCATTTGAAAGCCCAGCAAGAAATTACCGCTTTAACAGGTGGGGCACATGCCGCAGCATGGGTAGTTGATGGTCAAATCATGGCTTTATTTGAAGATGTAGGACGCCATAATGCCTTAGACAAATTACTTGGTTATTTAGCCCAAGAAAACTACGACACCAGTTTAGGTTTTGTGGTCATGACCAGTCGGGCAAGTTATGAACTGATACGAAAATGTGCTCAATTGAATATCAGTTTGTTGGCTTCAATTTCAGCACCCACCAGTATGGCTATTCACTTAGCCAAACAATCTGGTCTGACATTGGCAAGTTTCTGTAGGGGAGATAGGTTTGTTTTATATACTGACATTTAAAATATATTTGTCTTAAAACAAAGCTCATCTGACATTTCTGTTGCTTTTAAGCTATGAGTAGATTTTATAGATTATGATAAAACTCTACAGGTTCAGAGACAGTCAAAATGTCTTGGTTACAATCATTAAAAGAATGGGCAAAACGTCTAAGAAAACAGATTATTATGCTTTGGTTTGCATCAAGACATCCTCAAATGCCGTGGTTACCTAAAGTTATTGCTGTAGTGGCTGTAGCTTATGCTTTTAGTCCCATCGACCTAATTCCAGATTTTATTCCTATTTTGGGCTTTGTAGATGATGCGATTATTTTGCCCATACTCATTTGGTTAGCACTTCGCTTTACGCCAGAACAAGTCATTTTTGATGCAGAACAGCAAGCGAATGAGTGGTTAGAGGAACATGAAAAAGCACCACGAAATTATTTAGTTGCTGTACTCATTATTCTAATTTGGATAACACTTGCGGTCATGGCCTATTTTTATTTAGGCGGTGGTTTGTAGATAAGCCAAACTTAGAAACCCTGTGTGAATTTAGCGCCCTGAACATTGTGCTTTGCTGCAACTCAAAGGATAATAACGTTTTTATAAGCTATGAGTTGCAGACAATGAAAATCGTCGCAGATGAAAACTTGGCATTTACCGATTACTTTTTTTCAGAATTTGGCGATATTCAACACCATGCAGGGCGCACCTTAATACACGCAGATGTAAAAGATGTTGAAGCTTTATTGGTTCGCTCAGTCACCGCAGTGAACGAAAGTTTAATTCAAAACACTGCTTTAAAATATGTGGGTAGTGCCACAATCGGAACCGATCATTTAGATATTCAAGCCCTTGAAAAGCATGATATTACATGGGCCAATGCAGCAGGTTGTAATGCACAAGCGGTTGCTGAATATGTGATTACTGCTTTACTGCATTTAGATGTGAACTTTTTAGAACAACAAGAAAAATTTACGCTAGGCATTGTTGGTCTTGGAAACGTGGGGAAACGTTTGGCCTATATGGCTCGGTTGCTTGGCTGGAACGTCATTGGTTTTGACCCCTATGTGCAGTTAGATTCAATTGAAAATGTAAGCTTTAAAACCCTATTGCAACAAGCCAATGCTATTTCAATTCATGTACCGCTCACCAAACACGGTGAGCATGCGACGTATCATTTGTTTGACGAAAATGCTTTTGCAGCGCTTCAACCTAACACAATTTTAATTAATAGCGCTCGTGGTCCAGTCGTGAAAGAAGCCGCTTTAATGCAAGACATTCAACGTACCCAGCGTAAAGTCGTGCTCGATGTATTTGAACATGAGCCAGTGATATCAGATGAGCTTTTAAATATGTTAGCGTTGGCAACACCGCATATTGCAGGTTATAGCCTCGAAGGTAAGGCTCGCGGTACACAAATGATTTATGAAGCGTTTTGCCAAAAATTTGGATATGACATCAATAAACGTTTTGAAACTCAGTTGCCTGCATGCGAAGACTATTTTTCAGGACATGATTTAAAAGCGGTTTTAAAGCAAAAATTAGCTCAAATTTATGATATTGCTCAAGATGATGCCAACATCCGTGCCTGCGTTAAAGACGGTAAAGTAGAGCAAAAAGCATTTGATTTATTACGTAAAAATTATCCGCTGCGCCGTGAATGGGCAGCACATGGGGGGACACAGGCATGAGTTTAAGTTATCAACCTACTTGTTCAATTGATGCTTTAAAGGCTCGTGCTAAGCTTTATAACCAAATTCGCCAGTTCTTTGCAGAACGTGATGTCATGGAAGTCGAAACGCCAATTGTTTCACAAGCAGGCGTTACCGATGTGCATTTGGCTTCAGTTCAGACTTTGCGTCATATTCATGGCAAGTTGCAGACTCAGTATTTACAAACCTCGCCAGAGTTTGCCATGAAGCGTTTATTGGCAAGTGGTAGCGGGCCGATTTATCAAATCTGTAAGGTGTTCCGAGATGATGAACACGGGCGTAAACACAATAGTGAATTTACCATGCTTGAATGGTACCGTCCGGGTTTAGACTTAAAAGCATTAATGCATGAAACAGCCGATTTATTACAAACTTGTTTGCAGCATCGCTTTGGTGAAGTGCGTCCATTTATTTTAAGTTATAAGCATGCTTTTCAGGACCGTTTAGACATTAACCCTTTGCAGGCCACTTTGAAACAACTCAAAGATACGGCAAATCGTGTTGGGTTAAATCTCGATTTGGGCGATGACCGCTTAGCTTATATGGATTTGTTGTTTTCTCATTTTGTTGAGCCAAGTTTAGGTTTTGATGCACCTGTATTTTTAACTGACTTTCCACCAGAAATGGCGTCTTTGGCGAAAGTGAAAGTAGATGAAGATGGGGAAGAGGTCGCAGCGCGTTTTGAGGTTTATATTGAAGGCTTAGAGCTTGCCAATGCTTACGATGAATTGCTCGATGCAGACGTGTTACGTTCACGCTTTGAAGCAGATAATGCAGAACGGGCTAAGCAAGGGCTTCATGTCATGCCCTTAGATGAGCACTTATTGGCTGCGTTACCTCACATGCCTGAATGTTCAGGAATTGCTTTAGGCATAGACCGTTTACTTATGGTTGCAACCGATCAACTTAAAATTGAAAAAGTCATCGCATTTCCAGCCGAAATTGCCTGAGGGCGAGCAAATAAAAAAGCCACATATTGTGGCTTTTTTATTTAGAGCTTAGTTAAATTAAGCTTGTTGAATACCTGCAACAACCCAGTCTTGCTGAGAGCCAACAGGTTTTACAAAGTGCCAGATTTCAGTAAATGGCTGTGGCAAGCTATTTAAATCTTCACTTACTGTACCTGTGAAGCGTACGCTCACAATGTATTGACCATTTTCAGTCGCACTGTCTACAACCATTGCATTTAAGTTACTAAACTCAGCAACGTCCTGATCTTGATTCTCCATGATGTCGTTATACATAGAGTTATAAAGCTCAGGTGTTAAGTAGCGACGAATTTCTTCAACGTTACTTGCACTGTTAATTGACTGAATGTGGTTAAAACGCTGACGAGCAACACGTAAGAAAGAAGCAGGCTCACTACCATCTGGTAACTGATTGCCGTTACTTGTTGTTGCACCACCAAACGGAGCGTGAGTTGCAGCTGTACCGCCAGCAACCGACTGACCAAAAATATTGGTGTTGTCGTTTGAGTTAGTTGGCGTAGCCGAACGTCCAAAAGTGTTTTGACCGTTGCTGTTTGGAGCATACGGATTATTTGCTGCTAATTTTTTTTTCCCGCCAAATTTGCGAAATACAAAAAAGGCAACAGCAGCAGCAAGTAATACCCATAACCAACCTGGGATACCACCTTTCTTCTCTTGTTGTTGAGCAGCTTGTTGCTGATTGTCTGGCTGGGTTACACGTTGTTCAGTTGATGTTGGTTTATCATCAGCTAAAGCATGTGCTGCAACAGCACCTACGGCAGCACCAGCTACACCAGCCGCAACCATTGAACCCACACCCGGACCAGATCTTTGAGGTGCTGTAGCAGGTTGTTGAACTGGAGCCACTTGACGAGGTTGTTGATATGACTGGCTTGAAGTGGTAGAGCGTGCCATGCCGTGGCTTTTACCACCACCTGCACGTTTTGCTTCAGCAACCGGAGAAATTGCCAAAGCAGCCATTAAAATACCCGTTATCAAGCCGCGCTGGTGTACTTCCATAGGAAATTCCTGTTTAAAATTAATTTGTAATTGTATTTATGCAGCCATTTACACTAAATTTCAACTATAAAAATATGTTTTTTTATGTCAATTCATCACTGAGTTGCATTGCTTCAGTGAGGGCTTCATGTAAGCGTGCCACAGCAATCACTTGAACGCCCGGAATCTCTTTTTGTGGGGCGTTTCCTCTTGGTAAAATGACGTATTTAAAGCCATGTTTTGCAGCTTCTTTCAAGCGCTCTTGTCCATTTGGTACTGGGCGAATTTCACCTGAAAGCCCAACTTCACCAAAAACTGCAAGTTGCTGTGGTAATGCTTTGGTACGTAAACTCGAAGCACAGGCAAGTAAAACAGCTAAGTCAGAACCTGTTTCAGTAATTTTTAAACCACCGACAATATTGACATAGACATCTTGTCCTGTAGTTTGCACACCGCCATGACGGTGCATTACAGCAAGCAACATGTTTAAGCGGTTTTGTTCAAGACCAAGTGCGACACGTCGTGGTTGTCCTTGCGCATCATCGACTAAAGCTTGAACTTCAACTAAAAGTGGGCGAGTACCTTCACGGCTAATCATGACAATTGAACCGGGAATGGCTTCATCGTAACGACTTAAGAAAATAGCAGAAGGGTTAGCCACTTCACGTAAGCCTTTATCGGTCATGCCAAATACGCCTAGTTCGTTAACTGCACCAAAACGGTTTTTAACAGCACGAATCATACGATAACGTGAGTCTGACTGACCTTCAAAGTAAAGTACACAGTCCACCATGTGTTCTAAAACACGTGGACCTGCAAGTGCACCTTCTTTGGTCACGTGACCAACAATAAAGAGTGCCGTGCCACTATTTTTTGCATAGCGGGTTAACAAAGCAGCAGATTCACGAATTTGTGAAACACCACCCGGAGCAGATTGGAGCGTTTCTGTGTAAAGCGTTTGAATTGAATCTAAAATTGCAACAACAGGTTTTTCTTGCTCTAAAACTTCACAAATGCGTTCTACACAGGTTTCAGCCATAACTTTTAACTGATCTGTCGGCAGGTCAAGGCGCTGAGCACGTAAAGCCACCTGAGACAACGATTCTTCACCCGTAATATAAAGTGCAGAGCTTTTTGCACTTGCCATGTAGGTTGCTGTTTGCAAAAGAATAGTCGATTTACCAATACCCGGGTCACCACCAATTAGTACCACTGAGCCTGTGACCAAACCACCACCAAGTACACGGTCAAACTCGCTAATACCTGTAGGTAAGCGGGTTTCATGAGAAACGGAAACTTTATTTAGTGTTGTGATATTGGCAACTTGGCCTGCGTAGCCCCCAATTTTAGGACGTGCGCGATGGGCTGTAGTCGGCTCGAGTTTGACTTCAGTCAGAGAATTCCATTCACCACACTCTGAACATTGACCAGCCCATTTAAGATGATCGGCACCACATTGCTCGCAACGGTAAACAGTTTTGACTTTACTCATAAAAAATTGAAATTTTGCTCGATATTATAGAAATATAGTTCTTTGGAAATTCTTCATATATTTTCCCTTAATTTTTCATAAAAGAGTATTAGGAAATTTGAAGGGATATTTTTAAGAACTAACAAAGGAAGGACACCAAAAATAACACGATATAAGATTTTTACAAGTCAGATAGGGTTTGTTTTAAATGCCTATACAAAATCTAAGCTATCCCCAAGGAATGTATTTTTACTCAAGTCTATATCACGGTTTATCATAGGTATGGCATGGATATTGCTCAATTGAAAATGAACAAAATAATATGAGTATTGTATTTTAAAAATACAAAGGTTGATATCTATGAGTGCAGCAGAAATTGTTGATTCGGTTAATAGTATTATATGGAGTAAGGCGCTGATTTACTTATGCTTAGGCGTCGGTTTATTCTTTTCTATTTTGACACGATTTGTTCAAGTCCGCCAAATTAAAGAAATGGCCAGACTATTAATAAAAGGAACTTCTTCAGAACAGGGAGTTTCATCATTTCAAGCTTTATCCGTATCTCTAGCCGGTCGTATTGGTGTAGGTAATATTGCGGGTGTTGCAGCAGCAATTGGTTTTGGTGGACCTGGTGCAGTTTTTTGGATGTGGATGGTTGCATTCTTTGGTGCTGGTACAGCTTATGTAGAGTCAACACTTGGTCAACTTTATAAAGTTGAGTATCAGGGACAATATCGTGGTGGCCCAGCATTTTATTTTGATAGAGGATTAGGTCAGCGTTGGTTGGGAATTGTATTTGCTATTGCTGCAATTGTTGCTTGTGGTTTGTTTTTACCGGGGATTCAAGCAAATGCAGTAGGAAAAGCTTTTACCCAGATTACTGGTGAAGGTGCAATTGTTTTTGGTGATGTAGGTGTTTATAAACTGGTTGCTTTAGTTGTCGTAATTGGTTTGCTTGCTATCCTCATTTTTGGTGGTATTAAACGAATTGCTCAATTTGCTGAACTGGTTGTACCTTTCATGGCAATTGGTTATTTCCTCATGGCTGTAATCATTGTTGTGGTTAACATTTCAGATCTTCCAAAAGTATTAAGTCTAATTTTCACTGATGCATTTACTCCAATGGCGGGTCTTGGTGCTGCAATTGGTTGGGGGGTAAAACGTGGTGTTTATGCCAATGAGGCAGGGCAAGGAACAGGTCCACACGCAGCAGCGGCAGCAGAAGTTCAACATCCAGCTCAACAAGGTTTAGTACAATCTTTTTCAATTCACTTTGACAGTATAATTGTTTGTTCTGCTACTGCATTTATGATTTTAATGACAAGCCAATATAATGTTCAGGGGGCTTTAGAAGCAGGTCAATTTCTTGTTCAAAATGTTCCCGCATCGACTGAAATTGGTTCACCAGCATTTACACAATTAGCAGTGAGCACTATTTTTGGTAATTTTGGTCAGATCTTTGTCGCTTTAGCCGTATTCTTTTTTGCCTTCACCACCATCGTAGCTTATTACTATATAGCAGAAACAAATCTTGCTTATTTGAGCTACATTACAAAATCACCATCATTATTGTTTATTGTGAAATGTTCAATCATTCTCGCTGTAGGCTATGGTTTGCTTAGTGCGACAGGTTATATCTGGGGTATTGGTGATATTGGTGTAGGTTTAATGGCATGGATTAATATTATTGGTATCGTAGTCACCTACTTTATTTATAAACCAACGATTAAAGCACTCAAGGATTACGAAGAACAACAAAAAGCTGGAGTAAAAGAATACACTTTTGATCCTATTAAATTAGGAATTAAAAATGCAACATTCTGGGAGGAACGCTTGAAGAAAAAACAAGAAATAGATACACAGTTGAAAAAAACAGGTAGTTAAATTTTAGAGATAACATAACTCACAAAAGGTGGTCATATTGACCACCTTTTTTTATATGAGATTGATCATTAAATGAGAAACTGCATGTTCCAAAGATGTGCGTTGTATTGCTTGGTTCTTGTGCGTATTATCAGATTTAATGGTATGTATCTTTAAATTATCAGCCATACAGACAAAATTGGTTAGCTGAAAAGTTGTCAAAAAATATACATTTAAAAGATACCTGCAAATGGTGCGATATCGTCTTTTTGATTTGGATTTAGCTAACGGACTAAAAAAATTACTGGAGTGTATTCATAAAATGTCGAATCAAAATCTGAGTGAGCCTCATGAACAAGGTGAACTCCATCGAAGCCTCTCTAATCGGCATTTACAGCTGATCGCGATTGGCGGTGCAATTGGTACTGGATTATTTATGGGATCAGGCAAAACAATTAGTCTTGCTGGTCCATCGATCTTATTCATTTATTTGATTATTGGCGTGATGGTGTTTTTTGTCATGCGCGCGCTTGGTGAATTACTTCTTTCAAATCTTGCCTATAAATCATTTATTGACTTCACCACTGATTTAATCGGTCCATGGGCGGGTTACTTTGTGGGATGGACATACTGGTTATGTTGGATCACGATTGGTATCGCTGACCTTTCTGCAATTATCTACTACTTACAATTCTTCAATAATGGTCTACCTTTCTCGCCTGTCGAAGGGGCAATGATTAGTGTTGCCGCGATTGTATTTATTATGGGCTTAAACCTACTGACAGTACGTTTATTTGGTGAATTAGAGTTCTGGTTTGCACTCATTAAGATTTTAGCAATTATCATTTTAATTGCTGTAGGTCTATGGATGATCTTTACTGGCTTTACGTCTAGTACGGGTGAGGTTGCTTCATTTACTCATTTGTGGGCGAATGGTGGGTTCTTCCCAACAGGTGTGCATGGCTTCTTGGCTGGTTTCCAGATTGCAATCTTTGCTTTCGTTGGTGTTGAACTTGTGGGAACAACGGCTGCGGAAACAAAAGATCCAGCACGTAACTTGCCAAAAGCAATTAACTCCATTCCAATTCGTATCATTATCTTCTACGTCTTGGCATTGCTTATTGTGATGTCTGTAACGCCGTGGAACAGAATTGATCCAGCGATCAGCCCGTTTGTAAACTTGTTTAGCCAAGCAGGTGTTGCAGCGGCAGCAATCTTGATGAACTTGGTGGTATTGTCATCGGTTATGTCATCAATGAATAGCGGTGTATTCTCAACAAGTCGTATGTTGTTTGGTTTATCTCGTGAAGATCAAGGACCGAAAGCTTTTGGTAAATTGAACAGACGTGCAGTACCTGCAAATGCATTGTATTTCTCTGCTGCGTGTTTATTGTTAGGTGCAGCATTACAGTATTTTGTACCTAATACAGTAGAAGCATTTACTCTAGCAACAACTCTTTCAACCATTTTGTTCATTTGCGTGTGGTTACTTATTATCTGGAGTTATATCCGTTACTACACGACACGCCCTGAACTGCATGCCAAATCAACATTTAAATTGCCGGGTGGTTTATTTACCTGTTGGATCACGATTATTTTCTTTGTTGGCATGATTTACGTGTTGTCTTTAGAGCCAGACACGTTTAAAGCGCTTAAAGTCAGCCCAATTTGGTTTGTTATCTTGATCATTGGTTATTTCTTCTTTTATAAACCGCGTCATAAAAAGTAATTAAATTTATTTGGTTATGACTAAACGCTGGCTGAAAAGCTGGCGTTTTTTATGCATATTGTTTTTCTCTTTAAGTTTACTCTTTAGCCGCTTGCATGATCACGGTATACTGCATCGAATTGTTTAAATCAGGTGCTCAGATGCTTCGTGTCATTTGCCTCATCAGTTTATTGAGCAGCAGTATTTTGCTTACAGCTTGTGGTCAGTCAGGAGCATTGCAGCTACCTTCTGATCCAAATTATGACAACCGTGCAAAATACTTGCTTTATCGTAATAAAGAATCAAAACCAGCTGTGCAAAAGGATGAAAAGTCTGATCAGCCAGTCGAGTCATCATCAGCCCAAAACCAAACTACATCACCTTAAGCTTTGAAATAAGGACACATTCATGAGTTTCACTCGCATTAATGGAGTATTGCATGCAGAGCAATGTTCTATGGAGCAGCTTGCGCAGCAATTTGGCACCCCTTTGTATGTTTATTCAAAAGCGGCTTTTGAAAAACATTACTTGGATATGGACCGTGCTTTTGACTTTATTGATCATCAAATCTGTTTTGCGGTGAAATCTAACTCAAATTTAGCGGTTCTTAGTGTCTTGGCAAAACTTGGTGCGGGTTTTGATATTGTATCTGGTGGTGAGCTGGCTCGCGTTTTAAAAGCGGGTGGAGATGCATCTAAAGTTGTTTTTTCAGGTTTAGGTAAAACCGAAGCAGATATTGAAACATCACTCAATGTAGGTATTGCTTGCTTTAACGTAGAGTCTTATGCCGAATTAGACCGCCTTCAAAAAGTGGCAGCTCATTTAGGCAAAAAAGCGCCGATTTCATTACGTGTAAATCCAGACGTTGATGCAAAAACGCATCCTTATATTTCAACTGGTTTAAAAGAAAATAAATTTGGTATTCCAAGTGATACAGTTTATGAAACTTATCAATACGCGGCTTCTTTACCTAATCTTGAAATTGTAGGTATTGATTGTCACATTGGTTCACAGCTCACTGAAACTAAACCGTTTGTTGATGCTTTAGACCGTGTCATGCTGATGATTGATGAGTTGAAAAAACTTGGTATCAATCTTAAACATATTGATATCGGTGGTGGTTTAGGTGTTTGCTATAAAGATGAAGCACCGCCAAGTGTTGAAGAATATGCAAACTCTATGAAACCAGCTTTAGAAAAGTTAGGTCTCAAGGTTTATATGGAGCCGGGTCGTAGCATTAGTGCAAATGCGGGTGTACTTTTAACCAAAGTTGATTTACTGAAGCCAACAAGTCATCGCAACTTTGCCATTATTGATGCAGCAATGAATGATTTGATTCGTCCTGCTTTATATGAAGCTTGGATGGATATTCAGCCTGTTGTGCCACGTACCGATACTGAAGAAAAAGTATGGGACCTGGTTGGTGCGATTTGTGAGACAGGTGACTTTATTGGTAAAGATCGCTCACTCGCATTACAAGAAAATGACTTGTTGGCTGTACTCGGTGCAGGGGCTTATGGTTTTGTCATGAGTTCAAATTACAACACGCGTGGCCGTGCAGCAGAAGTCATGGTATCAGGTGAAAAGAGCTATTTAATTCGTGAACGTGAAACGGTTGAGTCGCTTTGGGAAAAAGAACGTTTATTGCCTGAGGAGTAAATGAGATGTTGTTAGAATTTACCAAAATGCATGGCCTAGGCAATGACTTTATGGTGGTTGACCTGATTAGCCAAAGAGCTTACTTAGATACGGCAACCATTCAACGTTTGGCAGATCGACACTTTGGTGTTGGTTTTGACCAGCTTTTAATTGTTGAGCCACCAGATTTACCAGAAGCTGACTTTAAATATCGCATTTTCAATGCAGATGGTTCTGAGGTTGAACAGTGTGGTAATGGCGTACGTTGTTTCGCGCGTTTTGTACACGAGCGTCATTTAACCAATAAAACCAACATTACCGTACAAACCAAAGCAGGTATTGTAAAGCCAGAGCTTGGGCAAAATGGTTGGGTGCGCGTAAATATGGGCTACCCAAAGTTTCTACCAAATGAAATTCCATTCATTGCTGAGCAACCAGAAGCTTTATATACCCTTGAGTTAGCAAATGACCAAAACATTAGTATTGATGTGGTCAACATGGGTAACCCACACGCGGTCACTATTGTTCCAGACGTACTCACTGCTGATGTAGCAGGTATTGGCCCACAAGTTGAATCACATCAACGATTCCCTGAACGTGTGAATGCTGGTTTTATGCAAGTGATTGATGAAAAACATGTTCGCTTACGTGTATTTGAACGTGGTGTTGGTGAAACTTTAGCTTGTGGTACAGGAGCATGTGCTGCTGCGGTCAGTGGCATGCGCCGTGGTTTGCTTGCTAACTCAGTTGAAGTTGAACTTGCTGGCGGTAAGCTACAAATTGAATGGCAAGAAGGTGATGTAGTCTGGATGACTGGTCCAACAACTCATGTATATGATGGGCGTTTGGATTTACGTTATTTCCAAGGTTAATCGCATGGCCTAAATAGTAGCCTCTTTTCATCAGTTAAAGTGATAAAAGAGGCTTTCTTTTATATGTACAATAACTTTTTAATTTCATTACTTTATAAAAAATATGAATAATTTAATTTTCTTACCTGGTGCATCAGGCAGTACTGCATTTTGGCATCCTTTAATTGAAAAATTACCTCAGCAATACCGTACAAAAATTATTGGTTACCCCGGTTTTGGCGATACACCAGAATCCCTTGAAGTGAAGAGTTTTGAAGACCTAACAAATTATGTGGTCGATCAAATTAATGAAGAATCTATCATTGTTGCCCAATCTATGGGTGGGATTTTTGCCGTTGCCGCAGCGCTACAAAAACCTCATTTGGTGAAAGGGCTGGTCTTAATTGCTACTTCTGGTGGAATCAACCTTAAACCATTTAATGTTCAAGACTGGCGTGAAGCATATAGCCAAACATTTTTAAAATATCCAGATTGGTTTGTTACCACTCATGCTAACTACGAAGAGTTTTTGCCAGATATAAATGTTGAAACTTTATTAATCTGGGGCGATAACGATCCAGTGAGCCCAGTTCAGGTAGGTCAATATTTAAATCAAAAGTTTGAAAAGTCGACGTTATATGTTGTGAAAGGTGGGGACCATCAATTAGCAGAAAAACATGCCGATGAAGTTGCAGTCCAAATAGAAAACTACTTAAAAAACTTCATGTAAATCTTTAGCTATTATTTGGCGTGCTATGTGTTAGCACGCTTTTTAAAATTTATCTCTTACTGAAAGCTAATTTCAATGCGAACAACACAAAAATACTGCCCGTAATTCGGTCCATATATTTTACAAATTTAGGTTGTTTTAAATAACGTGAAAGTGGTTGCATAGCTAAAATTAATAAAGTTGACCATATTATTCCAATCACCACATGAATCATTACAAGTCCCATTACCCAAGTAACAGCCGATGCTTGCGCTGGAATGAATTGCGGAAGAAATGAAATATAGAAAATGCCAACTTTAGGATTGAGTAAATTGCCAAAGAAACCTTTAATGAACCAATTCTCTGAAGTAGGGCGATTGGAACTATTTTCTTGCATGTCTGCGAGTTGGTTACGTGGTTTTAAAATCATATTTAAACCAAGCCATGCGAGATAAGCAGCTCCCATCCATTTTAGAATATTAAAAGCTAAATCAGATGCCATAAGTAGAGCGCCTAAACCGCAGGCCACGACAACTCCCCAAGCGATACAGCCAAGACTAATTCCTAGAGCTGCTTGGAACGCTTTAGATTTACCCTCAAGTGTAGCGGTACGAATAATTAAAGTCGTATCTAAGCCAGGAGTAAGCGTAAGTAAAGTAATGGCAATTAAGTAGGGAATGAGTATGGTAGTCATGACAGCAAGGTTCCGACGAATACTTAAAGTGAAGTGTAATATATAAGTTAGATTCATTATGCTGTGCGATATGAAATTTTCATGATCAATTAGTTTTTGGTACACTCAAAAAAAAATGGGCAAATAAATGGAGAGCAATTTGGATTTTGCATTACAACTGCTCTCGATGTGGTTGAAAGAAAGAAAAATTCAGAACCAGTCTGAGCATACAATCACGGCTTATGAGCGAGATGTGAAAAGCTTTCTTGAGTTCTGTGACTCAAAAAAAATTGATTTAAAAAATGTTGAAGCTTCAGATTTACGTGAATATCTAGCTCAACGTGTTGAGCAAGACCAGTTAAGCGCAAGTAGCATGCAGCGTCATCTCACTTCTATTCGTCAGTTTATGAAATGGGCTGAACAGGGCAAATATCTAGAAATTAATCCCACTGACGACTTTAAGTTAAAACGTCAGCCTCGGCCTTTGCCGGGTATGATCGACATAGAAACGGTTAATCAAATTTTAGATCAACCTATGCCAGAGAAACCAATTGATCAGCAGCTTTGGTTAAGAGACAAAGCCATGTTGGAACTACTGTATTCAAGTGGTTTACGACTCGCAGAACTACAAGGCCTAACCATTAAAGATATCGATTTTAATCGTCATCTTGTTCGTATTACGGGTAAAGGAAATAAAACCCGTATTGTCCCATTTGGGAAAAAGGCAAAAGAAAGTCTATTGAATTGGCTCAAAATTTATAAAATCTGGAAAGGCCATTTTGACCAAAATGCTTCTGTTTTTATTTCTCAACGAGGTGGTGTGCTCACTCCTAGGCAAATCGAGAAGCGTGTAAAACTTCAGGCGCAAAGAGCCGGTGTAAATGTCGATTTACATCCGCATTTACTTCGCCATTGTTTTGCCAGCCATATGTTATCGAGCAGCGGTGATTTAAGGTCGGTGCAAGAAATGTTAGGTCATAGCAACTTATCGACTACGCAAATTTATACGCATATCGATTTTGATCATTTGGCTCAAGTGTATGATCAGGCTCATCCACGAGCGACTAAGCATTAGGTAGTTTAAGATAATTTATTTATCAATAAGCGACTTTGATTGCACTAAATAAGGTGAATGTAGAGATCATTTGTATTTATTTACAAATTTGTATAAAGAAAAAGGGTGAAATTACCCAATTGACCATTTTGATCTTTGCACAATTTGTCAGCATATATAGCCTGAAAACGACAAATTTTGAGTCTTTTACACCGTGCTTATGCTTCTTACTAATAAGGTAAATAAAATAAAAAGATAATAAAAATCAATGTATAAAATAGACTTTAAAAAGAATAAAATAGAGGGTAATCATGTATAAATTTTTTTTTATGAACTGATGATTTCATTTTTTTTGTACTGTTCCAGAAAATTGTGACTTGACCGAAATGCCAAACACATTGCAAGATAGGGTACCTAAAAAATTTTAATCGAAGAGTTAATATACTTTTCTCAACATTTACTTTTGCTAGAACAGCCGAGGATTACATGAAGGCTCTTGTTGCTGTAAAACGCGTGGTTGATGCCAACGTTAAAGTTCGTGTTAAGCCGGACAATAGTGGGGTTGACCTTACCAACGTTAAAATGTCAATCAACCCATTTTGTGAAATCGCAGTGGAAGAAGCGGTTCGCTTAAAAGAAAAAGGAACAGTATCAGAAATCGTTGTTGTTTCTGTTGGCCCTAAAGAAGCTCAAGAACAAATCCGTTCTGCAATGGCTTTGGGTGCAGACCGCGGTATTTTAGTTGAAACCACTGACGAAATTGGCGCTTTAGAAGTTGCTAAAATCTTAAAAGGTGTTGTTGATGCTGAAAAACCAGAACTTATCCTTCTTGGTAAACAAGCAATTGATGATGACTCTAACCAAGTAGGTCAAATGCTTGGCGCATTATTAGGTGCTGGTCAAGGTACGTTCGCTTCTGAAGTGAAAGTAGATGGCGGTAAAGTACAAGTGACTCGTGAAATCGACGGTGGTTTACAAACTGTTGAGCTTGCACTTCCTGCAATCATTACAACTGACTTGCGTTTAAACGAGCCACGTTATGCAGCATTGCCTAACATTATGAAAGCTCGTAAAAAACCGCTTGATACTAAATCTCCTGCTGATTACGGTGTTACAGCTGGTACTAAGCTTAAAACTGTTAAAGTTGAAGCTCCAGCAGAACGTAAAGCTGGCGTACAAGTGAAATCTGTAGATGAGCTTGTAGAAAAATTGAAAAATGAAGCGAAAGTGATCTAATACGGAAGGATAAAATCATGAGTATTTTAGTTATCGCTGATCACAACAACCAAACACTTAACGGTGCTACTTTAAACGTTGTTGCTGCAGCACAAAAAATCGGTGGTGATATTACTGTATTAGTTGCTGGTTCAGGCGCTCAAGCAGTTGCTGACGCTGCTGCTAAAGTTGCTGGCGTAAGCAAAGTATTGCTTGCTGACAACGCGGCTTATGCAAACCAATTAGCTGAAAACGTAGCTGGCTTAGTTGCTGACTTAGCTAAAGGTTACAAATACGTTTTAGCTGCTTCTACCACTACTGGTAAGAACATTCTTCCACGTGTTGCTGCACTTCTTGATGTAAGTATGATCACAGACATTATTTCTGTTGAATCTGCGAACACATTCAAGCGTCCAATCTACGCTGGTAACGCAATTGCAACTGTTCAATCTGACGAAGCAATCATTGTTGGTACTGTTCGTGGTACAGCATTTGATCCAGTTGCTGCGGAAGGTGGTTCTGCTGCGATTGAAACAGTTGGCGAAGTAAAAGATGCAGGCATTTCTAAGTTTGTATCTGAAGAAATCGTTAAACTTGATCGTCCAGAATTAACAGCTGCTCGTATTGTTGTATCTGGTGGTCGTGGTGTAGGTTCTGGTGAGAACTACCACAAAGTACTTGATCCATTAGCTGACAAGCTTGGTGCAGCACAAGGTGCTTCACGTGCAGCAGTTGATGCAGGCTTCGTACCTAACGATTTCCAAGTTGGTCAAACTGGTAAAATCGTTGCACCTGAGCTTTACATTGCTGTAGGTATTTCTGGTGCGATCCAGCACTTAGCTGGTATGAAAGATTCTAAAGTTATTGTTGCAATCAACAAAGACGAAGAAGCACCAATCAACAGCGTTGCTGACTACTGGTTAGTTGGTGATTTGAACGCTGTAGTACCAGAGTTAGTAAGCAAGTTGTAATTTACAGCTTGTCACTTATTCAAAAAACGCCCTTGTGCTATAACTAGCCAAGGGCATTTTTTATTTAGATCATTATTATGAATATTAATTATTCCGCTTCCATAGAAGCTCATCAATTGCATCAGTCATTGGTGAGATTGGCACGGGCAGATATGGCACGAGATTATTTATGTATTCGATCTAAAAATCAGCATGGGCTAGCCAATATTAAAGTTAACCAGTTGCATATGGGATTTATCCTATATGGGCAACAACAATTGAATCTTCAAACAAAACAAATTAATTTTAGTGCTGGCGATCTCTATATCATAAAACCCGATACGGTTATCGATGCAGTTAATCTGCCTGACCCTATAACGGGTGAATATCTCACTATTCTTGTGCCTATGTGTGACGAAGTCATTCAAGCTGCACAAATGATTTGGGCAAAGCCCGTAGTCGACAGAACAGAAGCAATATTAAAGTTTTCAATTGATGATTTCGCTACCTCTTTAACCGAGTGGCAAACAGCTTTGTTTAATCATGATGTGGTGAAAGCACGTTTATGTATTACCGCTATGCTTGTACAGTTATGCCAACAGCACTTCTCAGATGTATTAATTGTACCGCCACCTAAATTGACAAAAATCATTCACGATTGGGTAATAGAGAATCCACAGCACCATTGGCAGTCTCGTGAGTTTGAAATGCGACTGGGTTTGAGCAGTGCAACGCTTCGCCGTAAGCTCAGCTATGAAGATACAACCTTAAGAGAAACGATTACACATGCACGTCTTACTTATGCACTTGAGATGTTGTATTCGAAAAAACTACCCATGAAAACCATTGCAGCCAAATCGGGATATCAATCGGTTGCTATTTTTCGTGATCGCTTTGTAGGGCGTTATGGTATAGATCCTGCCCTTTTAGCTGCTGACTAAGCTAATTTGAGCGTTTCATATCGCTTATTGAGCGATTTAGATAGATAAAGGCCAGTAGAGTTAAAGTATTAAAAATACCAAGGACTCTATGATGAAATCATTAACATCACTTGCGATATTATTACTGCTGAGTGCCAGTACAGTTATACATGCAGAACAAAAGCCAACCGTGCATCAGGTTGATGGTTACTTTTTACAACCCGTAGGAAACCTTAAAGTAACGGCATTGTTTGATGGGGAACTGGGACTGCCTCGTAGTGATTTACTGGGTATTTCAGCTGAAAAAGCCAATCAACTGTTTGAAGAAAATTTTGTTCCTGTAGATGAGCATAATCAGATTGTCACGGATTTCTCTGCCTATCTTGTGCAAACACCGACACAAAATATTTTAATTGATGCAGGAACTGCAAAATGTTTTGGGCCTACTTTGGGTCATGTACGTGAAAATTTAAAGAAAGCAGGTGTACAGCCTGAACAAATAGATACCATCTTAATTACACATGCCCATCCTGATCATTTATGCGGTATTACACTTGATGGCAAAATGGCTTATCCAAATGCGAAAGTTTATCTGGCTAAAGAAGATATCGACTTTTGGACATCATCTGCAAATGAAGCAAAAGCCACCGATTTTTTTAAACCAATATTTAAAATGACGCGTGATGCCTTACAGCCATACCAAAAGTCAGGACAACTAGTTGCTTTTACCAAAGCCACTTTTAACGTACCGAATGTTCAACTGATCGTGACTCATGGTCATACGGAAGGTCATTCTTCATACTTAGTAGATGGACAAAACGGTCAAAAGTTCTTAGGTCTAGGTGATGTGGTACATTACGGTGCAGTCCAATTTCCTTATCCTGAAGCAAGCTACAAACCCGATACTCACTCGAATCAGGCTATAGCTGTTCGTAAGAATATCTTTGAACAAGCCTATAAAAACCAATGGTGGGTAGGGGCAGCACATATCGCTTTTCCCGGCATTGGACACATTGGTAAAAGCTCAACAGGATATCAATGGATACCGGCTCAATACCGTCCTGTAAAATGATAAGTTCAAATTGATTATTCAAAAAAAGAGCAATGAATTTGAAAAATTGACTCGGAAACTTTAGCTCAAATATTGCTAAGTTGGGTTAAGACGAAAAGTTTGATTCTTTAAATAGATGAAATGTGTTCTAAAAAGAGCACTTTCATGCTGTTTATATTTTGGTCGAATAATTGAGTTTTAAGGAATACATTTAAAAGTAGAAATCTATAATTTTAACTTATTAATTCTAATAGAATTTTTATTGTAAAAAAATGCTATTTTAAGATCGCTAAACTCCCAGTTAGCGAGCAATTTATGCTATAGTATACAGCTATATTTTTTTCGATTTTAGTTCACTTTCCGGAACTAAATTTTTTGCAAGATCAAGACATATAAACGGATAGAAATATCTATCTGTAAGAAGGAGTATGCATGAGCGTATCGGAAATCCGACCGATTGCCATTGAGGACGAACTCAAGCATTCATATTTAGATTACGCAATGAGTGTAATCGTATCTCGTGCATTGCCGGATGTGAGAGACGGTCTTAAACCTGTTCACCGTCGTGTGCTTTATGCCATGCACGAATTGGGCAATGACTATAACAAAGCCTACAAGAAATCTGCTCGTGTCGTTGGGGACGTAATCGGTAAATATCACCCGCATGGTGATTCAGCTGTTTATGAAACCATTGTTCGTATGGCTCAAGACTTTAGCTTACGTTATTTATTGGTTGATGGTCAGGGTAACTTCGGTTCGATCGATGGTGATAGTGCCGCGGCAATGCGTTATACCGAAGTCCGTATGACTAAGCTGGCACATGAGCTTCTTGCAGATTTAGAAAAAGACACAGTTGACTGGGAAGATAACTACGACGGTTCAGAACGTATTCCTCAGGTACTTCCGACACGCGTTCCAAACTTGTTAATTAACGGTGCTGCTGGTATTGCTGTAGGTATGGCAACCAACATGGCACCACACAACATGACAGAAGTTGTGAATGCATGTTTGGCTTATGCTGATAATCCGAATATCTCGATTGAAGGATTGATGGAATACATTACTGGTCCTGACTTCCCTACAGGCGGTATTATTTACGGTAAATCAGGTATTGTTGATGCCTACCGTACTGGTAAAGGTCGTTTACACATTCGCGGTAAATACCATTTCGAAGAAGATGAAAAGACAGGTCGTACAACCATCGTCTTTACTGAAATTCCATATCAAGTCAACAAAGCAAGAGTGATTGAACGTATTGCTGAGTTAGTTAAAGAGAAAAAACTTGAAGGCATTTCAGAGCTTCGTGATGAGTCTGATAAAGACGGTATGCGTATTGCTATTGACTTAAAACGCGGTGAAAACGCAGAAGTCGTTGTAAATAACTTATTCTTAAATACCCAGCTTGAAAACTCATTCAGCATCAACATGGTTTGTCTAGACAACGGACAGCCAAAATTGATGAATCTGAAAGATATTATTGCGGCATTTATTCGTCACCGCCAAGAAGTTGTGACACGCCGTACCATGTTCGAATTACGTAAAGCACGTGAACGTGGTCATATCTTGGAAGGTTTGACAGTTGCTTTAGCAAATATTGATGAAATTATTGAAACCATCAAAACTTCTGCTAACCCTGCTGAAGCGCGTGAGCGTTTACTTGCTGGTGAGTGGGCAGGTGGTGGTGTTATTTCATTACTTGAAAAAGCAGGGGCTATTTCGGTTCGTCCAGATGAAATTGAAGGTGAAGATCCAAATCGTCCATTTGGTCTAAGCGATTCAATTTACCGTCTATCTCCGACGCAAGTAGGCGCAATTTTAGAATTACGTTTACACCGTTTAACAGGTCTAGAACAAGACAAGTTACACGCAGAATATACTGAAATTTTAGGTCAAATTGCTGAACTGACGGCAATTCTAAACGACTTCAACTTGTTGATGGCTGTTATTCGTGAAGAGCTAGCACAAGTATTACAACAATATGGTGATGCACGTCGTACCGAAATTGTTGAATCTCGTGTTGATTTCTGTCGTGAAGATTTAATTCCAGAAGAACAAGTGGTATTAACTGTTTCTCAAACGGGCTATGCAAAAACTCAACCACTTTCAGACTATCAGGCACAGCGCCGTGGTGGACGTGGTAAGTCTGCAACCTCAATGAAAGATGATGACTTTATTCAACATCTGATTGTGGCATCGAACCACGCGACGGTACTTTGCTTTACCAACGTAGGTAAAGTGTATCGCCTGAAAGTATTTGAAGTTCCTCAAGCATCACGTGGGGCAAAAGGCCGTCCAATCGTGAACTTGTTACCTTTAGATGCAAATGAAACCGTCACTGCTATCTTGCCGTTAACAGAGTTCCCAGAAAACCACTATGTGTTTATGGCGACTGCTTCTGGTACGGTTAAGCGTGTTGAGTTAGAACAGTTTGCTAACATTCGTTCAAATGGTTTACGTGCTATTGAACTCAATGAAGAAGATACCTTAATTGGTGTTGCGATTACTGATGGTAATCAGCAAATCATGTTGTTCTCTAACGAAGGTAAAGCGATTCGTTTTGCTGAAACTGACGTACGTGCAATGGGTCGTACAGCGAAAGGTGTACGTGGTATGCGCGTGAGCTTCGCAAGCAGTACCTTAAGTGAAGAAGATGCAGACGTTGAAAACGATGAATCGGATGATAACGATGATTCAGCAGATTCAAATCTAGTAAGTCGTATTGTATCGCTTGTAGTTGTACCAGAGACAGGTGAAGTGCTATGTGCGAGTGCCAACGGTTATGGTAAACGTACTCCTGTAAATGACTTCCCAACCAAGAAACGTGGTGGTAAGGGTGTTATTGCAATTAAAACAACTGAACGTAACGGTGAGCTAGTTGGTGCAGTTTCTATTGATGAAACTAAAGAGTTATTGTTGATTTCTGATGGTGGTACGCTTGTTCGTACACGTGCCGCAGAGGTTGCAATGACAGGCCGTAATGCTCAAGGTGTTCGTCTCATTCGTTTAAGCGAAGAAGAAACTTTAGTTGGTGTAGTTTCAATTGAAGCTGTAGAAGACGAAGAAGAACTTCTTGAAGGCGAAGTAGATACGACTGAAACCGATAGTGAAGAAGCAGTATCTAATAATGAAGATACTTCTGAAGAGTAAAACGTTTTAAAATAAAAAAAGGAAGCTTAGGCTTCCTTTTTTTATGTCTAATCTATTTATTTTGCTGGATGGAAAATAAATACATCATAGTTTCGGTAGTGTAGAGTTTTCACAGAAGGATCTTTAGTTGCAAAATTATTTGGCTGACTGACTACAATCAAATCTTGCTTTTGGGCTAAGGCATCTTTAAGTTGCTGCTCGCTCCATAAATACTTCTTACGTTCAGGCTCAAATAACAGTCCATCCTTAATTTCTAAAGAGGCGCTATCAGAATGAACACTATCCCATTCATTTACAATGTAGACAGGCTTTTTAAGCTGTAAAAGGAAAGGCACATCATAGAAATAGTAATTATAGAAAACTATTTTTGTAGATGGGGTGATGTACTCAGCAAAATCTGTTTGGCCCACATTATTTTTAGTATCTAAAATACGAACAGCAAAAGGAACCGCACTACATAGAACAATTAAACTTATAAAAATATAGTTTAAATAGCTCACTTTTTGCTTTTTATATAACCATACTAAAACCAATGGAAGCACAATTAACAGTGTGCCAATCGTGTAAATGAAGACAGCTTCGTGTTGGAAAAAAGGCTGATTCGCACGCAGAAAATGTGGGGTAGCCACAATACCTATTCCAAGAATCATAATAAATACAGGAGTACCCCATACCTGTAATTTGGTTTTATAACTGTTTTCAAGAACCTTATTCATCACAAGTGCCAAGAAAATAGTAAGGGGCGGGACAGCAGGTAAAATATAGCCCGCTAGTTTAGAAGGTGGAATAGAGAAGAAAACCGTGACAGAAATAAACCACCATACAAGCAAGGCAAATACACCAGATTGCTTATGATCTTTAAAGACGGTCTTAATAGATTCAAATCGACTTGCAAAAAAACAAGGTAAAGAACCAACAAATAAAATAAGTAGATAGAAACACCACGGTTGCTTATTATTAAATTCTTTTGAACTAAATCGACTAAATTGTTGGTCAATAAAGAAATAATGCAAAAATTGAGGATATTTACTTTGTACTGCGTATAACCATGGACTAACGATAAGTAAGAATAGCAATATCCCTAATGGATTAAGAAGCGAAGGTATTTTCTTCCATTGTTTTGTGTAGAGTAACCAAGGTAATAAAATCATGCCTGGAATGAGAACACCAATAAGTCCTTTACTGAGAAAGGCTGCTGCGCCTGCAAAATAACCTAAAAATAAGATAGATTTACGTGCAGAAATAGTGAAATCAGCAAAGCATAAAACGCTTAATGTAATCCCGGATGCTACTAACAAGTCATGGTTAATGTATTGACTACTACCAAAAAAAAGTAGGTTAGTCGCTAAAATAATAACCGTGAGTTGCGCTACACGCTCTGAAATATGTTTTTTTACAAACCAGAATAGACCAACTAAGGTGAGTGTAGCTGCTAAAACAGGTACTAAGCGTAACACCCATACATGCACCCCAAAAATTTCCATAAAAATAGAACTTAACCAATGGAGCAATGGCGGTTTATGCATAAATGGTAAACTATCGATTCGTGGAGTTAACCAATCTCCAGATTCGACCATCGCTCGGCTAATATCTCCGTAGCGGCCTTCATCCGGTACTGACAAAGGTCTTATCCAAGAAAGAACAAGTAACCAGCATGGTAAAAAAAATAATAAAAATTTCGAATTACGAAGCCATTGCTGCATACACAATCCTTAATGTTGAAATGCAAAAAAACGGTTAAGCAAAAAAGTCACGACAGAAGTCAGAACAATTGCAATACACACTAAGGTTGAAACAGGAATGTCAAAATAAAGATTTGAAAGTAAAAGAAAACTTTCATTAAATAAAAAACCTAAGCCTGCAACTAATGTGAATTTTGGTAAAGTCTGACGATGAGCAAGATGCTGTGCTTTAAAAGTGAAAATGCGATGCCCGAAATAGCTCACCCAATAGGCAACTAAAAATGCAAGTAAATTGGCATATTGCAGCTCGACATGCTTCTTAAACAGAAGCATGGCTACACTATAGTGGGTGAGTGCTGCTGCGGCACCAGTAGTGGCAAACCGCGTGAGCTGAAAAATATGAGCAAACATGTTAGAAACTTGAGAAAGTATTTTCAGGCTTTGTGATGGATTTTTCTTGTTTAATATGAGAATGTTCGGATGCAACAATGTACTTTGGTCTATTTTTTACTTCCGCATAAATTCGACCTACATATTCACCAACAATACCCAAGAATAGCAATTGTATACCACCTAGTAATGTCATGCCTGCTACAAGTGTTGCCCAACCTGGAACAGAAACACCCTCAATCAAGGTTTTAAGGATAATCCATGTTCCGTAACCCATAGCACCTAAAGCTAAGATTGCACCTAAATAAATACAAATGCGTAAAGGTAAATCTGAAAAACCAGTTAGACCTGACATAGCTAAGTTAAAGAGAGCTTTTACGTTAAAACTAGAACGACCATGTTGACGTTCTTGCTCAGAAAAATTAACGCCTATACTTTTGAATCCAACCCAAGCATAAAGACCCTTCATATAGCGGTTTTTTTCTGGCAATTGTTTAATTGCTTCAACAACTTTTGCATCTAGTAGGCGGAAGTCGCCCGCGCTTTCAGGGATATCGATCGGAGAACTTAAGTTTAATATACGATAGTAACCTTGGGTTAAAACACGTTTAAGCCAAGATTCAGTAGTACGATTGCGAATACCATACACCATGTCATAACCATTTTTCCAAAGGTTAATCATGGTTGGAATTGCTTCAAATGGATGTTGAAAATCAGCATCAATGAGTAGCGTCACTTCACCTGTTACATGATCTAAGCCAGCACTTAGCGCTGCCTCTTTACCAAAGTTGCGTGAAAGTTCAAGCACAACCAATGGGTAATCATCAATCATTGTTTGTAGAATAGGAATGGTGTCGTCTTTACTCCCATCATCTACAACAATAATTTCATAGCTAAGATTTTGCTGTTTTAGACTATTTGCTAAAGCAGGAATAAAAGTTTTTAAATTTTCTGCTTCGTTATAGGCTGGAACAACGCAGGATAAAAATGGTTTTGTGTTCATTGCATTGCCCCTAGTCTAGTGAGCTGTATACCATATTGCTGACAATCAAGTTGGAACTGATCCGAACTGAAATATTCATATTCTTGTATTCGGGCATGTTGAATCGGATCTTGATCATTTGATTCTGCAAGCGCTGGATGGCACATAATCAGTAAGTGGTCTTTTGCATGCGCAAGCCAATACTGGTTCAGTTCGCCATAGTCAGTTTGCTTAAAATCATAAATGCCAGCAAATTGGTCATTTTGATTAAAATGATATGTTTGACATGCTTTTGCTAAAGAATTAGAGCCGAGTGCAGACAGCACGCGAGTCTTAAAACGATAGTGAGGTAAATCTATCGGGTGCTGTAAATTTCGAATCCAACCCGTAAATTTTTTCTCTTTTAACAATTGCAGCAAAATATCGCGTATGAATGGAAATTGATGAATATGCTGATGTCCATCAATAAAATCTGGGTGCTTTCCCATGACTGAAACAAATAAGTCCCATTGCTCTTCAATACATTGGATAATTAATTCACGATTCAGACTTGAAGACCATGCACGTAAAATAAGCATGGGTAAGGAAAAAACAGTATTACCTGAAGCGAAAGCATGGGTAAGATTTAAATGTAAACCAACATCAACTTGGTCACTAAAAGGTTTTAATTTGGCAGCAGCAGTTTCCCATAAATCAGACTGAGTCATACATGAGGTCGCTTGAAGTGTACCTTGTTCAATTAATTGAATAATTGCGTCAGATATTTCCGCATTCATTGCAAAGTCATCTGCGCAATAACACACCTTTGCCATATTCAAGTTCCATAATGGGTCAGAGTAGCAGAGATACCCTGAAAAGCTGCTGAAAAACTAAACAGCTTTACTATGAACAAATATCCTTAATTTCAACTTAAAGTTTTCTTAAGGTTTTATGACAATTGATACAAATTAATGCTTTGAATTTGTTTATTTTTTTATAAATTTTTGGTCAATTTCTTAAAGAAATATTTTTAACTATAAGATTTTATAGTAAATAAAATTATAATTTGTATGTAATGTCTATTCATATTCTCACTTATTTTCTTTTAAGCGAGAATACGCTGTAATTAAAAAAATGATTCCAATTGTTGCAAGAAAAATTAATTTAGGTATCACAACATTTAAAGGAACACCCATTTGATTAAGCTGTACAAACATTTGTACACCGTGTGTAGAAGGTAAGCACCAAGCAAACCATTGTAACCATTCAGGCATGGCATGGTGGGGCCATGCGGTACCAGTTAATAAGAAAAGCGGAACTGAACTAAATACAATAATATGTCCAGCACGTTCAGGCATGTCTAAAAGTGAGCCAATCAACATGCCTAATCCAATCACACAACTAATAAAAATTGGAACCGCGACGAGTAAACCAATAAAATTTCCACCGTGTGGATAGTCGTTGAACCACAAGGTAAAACCAAAAAGATAAAAACTACCTAAGCAACCAATAGTAAATAGGCTGGCAAAAATTCCAGCAAACCGAACAGCTGTAATTTTTTTATGCTGTTCGCGGTAGCTTGCAATCAGCATGGCTAAGCCTAATACAATCGTTTGATGAATAATGAGTGTGGCAACTGCTGGAAAAATATAGCTTCCATAACCTGAAAGGGGATTAAATAAAGGAACCTGATGAATAGAAAGGGCTGGTTGGAAATGAGTACGCTCTCCAAATTTTTCAACATATTCTTTTAATGTGGCCTCAATAGAAGTAGCAAGACCTAACCCAATTTCTTTAGTTTTTAAAAAGTTGGTTGTACTTAAGTATAAGCCAATACCACCAGTTTCTCCGCGGCGTAGGCTCTGTGTTAAGTTGTTGGGTAAAAGTAAAATACCATCTGCTTTTTGTTCACGAACCATTTGTTCGGCTTCGAGAAAATTAGCAGTGACATCAACAATTTTAACGTGCGGACTATTGCTAGTTTGTCCAATAATTTGAGAGCTTAAAAGACTCTGTTCCTCATCAACAATGACAATTGGAATTGATTCGGCACGTTCAGCTTTATAGGCAGTTGGATAAAAAAAGCTATAAAGAATGACTGATAAAATCAGTGTAGTGAAAACCGAACTGTTACTGACAATATCTTTAAATGTTTGGGCATAAGCCTTTAAAAATTCTTTCATTGTGCTGTCCCCCGAACTAGTTTTTTAAGCAGCAAGGAACTCAAAATGAAATAAATAAGACAGTAGCCAATCAGTATTAAAAAGGGTGTCATTGAAATAAAAAGTGGACTTCCAATCACCCATTGTTCGGTTTGGAGCTTTGCATAAGGTGTATATGGAATAATTAAAGACCAAAATTTAGTGAAAATTGGTGCATTATTTAAAGGCAGAGTAACCCCTGCAAAACTTAAAGAAGACCCGCCATATACCGCAATAAAACCAAAAGTTTTACTTAAATTTTTGGTGGCAAGAATGACGGTGCTACTAATGAGTGCATAAGAAAAATAAAGCAAGAACTGGGCAACTAATAAGAAACTGAGAGAACCTGCGACAAACCAACCGCGAATCTCAACCAACCAAAACATCCATAACCAAGTCCAGAGACAAAAAATAAAGCTATAAAGTAAATTTTTAGTCAGTAAGCCGCGAATAAAATTTTCACGGTTAACCCACTGGTTTAATGTGCCGCGTTTAAGCTCTTGTCCAATAGCAAAAGCCACACAACAACAGAGTAATAGATGCAAAACAGCAGGAACCATAAAAGGTTCTAAATAAAATTCATAGCTCATGCTTGGGTTATAGAGCGTTGAAATTTTAACGTGCGCTGTAGGAACATCTAAATAGGGGATATTATTTGCTAAATAACTCTGGCCTGCATAGTCTGCTAAAGCATTGAGTGTACTGACTAACATGGCAGAGGAAATCGTATTTCCTACGCTAAAAAAAGATTGGTTAAATGCAATGCTAATTTGAGCGTCTTGAGCTTTTACAAAACGTTTTTCAGCACCGTCAGGAATAAAAACATAACCCCAAATTTTGGTTTCATTGAGGAGTTTTTCAGCTTCGGTCGGGCTTGCAGTAATTGTTTTAACATCTACCGTATGGTTTAACGAAAGATATTTTTCAATATTGCGGCTCAGCTCACTTTGGTCCTGATCAATAATTGCGATAGGTAAATGTTCAGCCTTACCTGCATAAAACATGCTGCTAAACAAAAAAATGATAAAAGCAGGGATGAGTGTCACCATACACAAATCCCATTTATTGCTTCTTAAGTAGTTTAGTTCACGTAATATACTGGCAAACATGTTTTATTTTTCTTCTTTAATTTTAAATAGAACACTCATACCAACCTTTAAGTCTTTGACAGGACGCTCAGGCACTAGATGCAATTTAAAGCTACGAATATCATAACCACCAGTCTGACGAGTGGTTTTAATCGTGGCAAATTCACCTTCAGCATCAATATTTTTTACTTTAAACATTACGGTTTGATTCAGCGCAGGAATGAATCCTTCTAGCGTTTTGTTTTTATAAACAGAAGCGTACTGATTTTCACCGACATTTAAACTCACCCACAAATCATCATCTTCTAAAATGCTGACAACCGGCACACCTATTGCAACTAGTTCAGAAGGTTTACCATAAGTTTTTGAAACTGTACCTGAAATAGGAGCGAGTAAGCGGGTTTCTGCTTCAAGTGCTTGGGCTTCACTGACAGCTGCTTTTGCAATATCCACTTGAGCATCTGCTGTAGATTTCTGCTGACTGGTACTTCCGCGCTTTGCTCGCGCATATTGTTGATAAGCTGCCTCACTTAACTCTTGAGCAGAGGTTTGGGCTGCAAGCATCTCATCTCGTCTTTGACGGGAAATGACACCTTGTCTATATAAATTTTCTCCACGCTGATAAGTGGTTTTTGCAAGATTTGCTTGAGCTTTCATACTCTGCCAGTTGGCATACAGAGTATCAATATTTTCTTGTTGCGAACCTCGATCCACAGTCGATTGAAGTGCTAAAGCTGATTGTAAGGTTGCTAAGGCTTGTTGCTTTTTGGCTTCTATTTCTGGACTGACTAAACGAACTAGAGGTTGTCCTTTAGAAACTTTTTGACCTTCTTGTACATAAATTTCTTCAATACGACTTGGAACTTTAGTGCTCACGTGAATCGTTTCAGCCTCAACTCTGCCTTGTAATTCAATAGGCTTTGGTTGATAACTTTTCCACAAACCGAAAATGATCAAACCTAACAAAGCAATAATGACTACACCAATTATTAGTTTAATTTTTGAATTTTTAGGTGGCTGAGTATTACTTTTATTCGACTTTACTTCTTGAGTATTGTCAGTTTGAATATTTTGTTGATCTTGACCTGTTTGCTCTGTATCCGTAACAGGTGAATCTTGTTGAGAAGAAGATGATTCTTGATTCATTTTATGCCCCTTATTAGCGGATATAGTCAGTATGTGGTTGAGTCACATAAGCTTTAAACTGGTCCATAGAACCATGGCTTTGCAATAAGGTTGCAAGTGACATGACATATTTATATGCATTTAAAGCCATTTCTGTTTTTAGAGCACTTAATGCATTTTGCGCATCAATAACTTGTGTGGCTGTTCCCATACCTTCACGGAATGAAAGTTCCTGAATACGTAAGTTTTCTTGAGCTGCACTAATATTTCTTTGCAATAACGTGTGACTTTGCTGTGCTGAATTGAGCTCGTTATATGATTTATTCAATAATCCTTCAATTTCTTGTTTAGTTCGCTCAGTTAATAGTTCTGAGGCATAACGTTTTAACTCGGCCGCATGAATATTCTTATTTTTATCTACACCTGAAAACAAGTTGTACTTTGCCATCACACCTACAATCCAGTTTTCCTTTTCATCTAGTGCATATTCGCCAAAAGCAAATAGACTTGGTTTCTTTGCTGCTTGTTGAGCTTGAATATTTGCATTAGCCAATTGAGTATCTAACTGCATTTTTTGCACAAGACTCGATTTTTGAGCGTAACTACTTAGTAGTGCTTCTAAAGATTGGCTACGAACTGTATTTACAAAAAGAGGAGTACTTAAATCAGCATTACTTTGCTGATGAAGAAGATTGTTTAAACTGAATTGACTGGCATTTAGGTTTGCTTGTGCGTTTTGTAAAGCTCGCTCTGCATTGTTACGAGCAACTTCAAATTGCATGCGTTGACCTTTACTAATAAAACCTTGCTGTTCGAGCTTTAACGCATTGCTATAATGTTTCTGCATTGCATTAAAGTTAAATAAGCTACTAGCGACTAGTTGCTGTTGTAATTGCACATTGAAATAACTTTGTACGACTTCAAACCGCTGGATATCTTGTTGTTGCTGGCTTGAAAGTTCTGAGCGCTGGGCCTGAATGTTGGCTATCTTTTTTGCACTGCTGGTTAAGCCCCCTGTATAAAGAGGCATCACGACTGAAATAGACGGGCGTACGACTTGATCTTCTAAAGTTAAATTGGCGTAGTTAGGAAAGCGATTTATCCCATCATGGATGATTTGGTTTGAACCTTCCTGAATTTGTCCCAAAACATCGGATGGAATGACATTGTTCCACTGGGACAATTTGTCATTTAGCCCTTGGCTTAAATCATTCTCAAGCTTTTGTTTGAAACCACCAAGTGGTACGTCTGTTTCACTGTGAAATGCGTATGCTCTTACGTTTAAATCAACTCTAGGTAACCCTAGGCCTTTGACTGCTTCAGCTTCTAATTGAGAAGCTTGTTGCAATGCTTGGTTGGCTTGGGTGCTATATGAGCTTTTTAAAGCTTGTTGTTCAGCTTCGGCATAACTTAAGCTTTGTGCATAAATAGGCGTTGCAATAAATATTCCCAATACCAAAGTAAGATAATTGGGTTTAAAGAGAAAAGGGCGTATTGACTGTCGATACTGATGTGTTGGCATTTTATATAACAATTTTTGATCATCCCTTATAGTTTAAATTTCTTGTTATTAAATTCAATTATCATATTGTTTATTATACAATTGTATAGAAGCACAAAATGATTTTGAGTTTATTTTACTTGATGGAAAATTATACAGCATACTTTATATATTCATCACAGTATGGGAAACTCCATTCACAAGTCAAGTTGAACTTTATTTAATAAAACTTATAAAAAAATAAGTGAAAGCAAAGAAATAAATAAAATAGTTATTGAAAAAATAAACCTAAATACGTCCTAGCATTGAAATATTTACTAGAGAAGCTGCTGCAAGCTTAAGCAATCTGTGGTTAAATGCCTTTTTTTATTGTGTTTCACTTTACAAGGGAAAAATCATGCGCGCGTACAATTTCTGTGCTGGTCCTGCTGCATTACCTACTGCCGTTTTAGAAAAAGCTCAACAAGAATTGTTGGATTGGCAAGGTAAAGGTCTATCCATCATGGAAATGAGTCACCGTAGTGCTGACTATGTTGCGGTAGCTGAAAAAGCTGAAGCTGACTTGCGTAAGCTTATGAATATTCCTGAAAACTATAAAGTGCTATTTTTACAAGGTGGTGCGTCATTACAATTTTCAGCAATTCCTTTAAATCTGCTTGGTAAAAATAACAAAGCAGATTATATCCATACAGGAATTTGGTCTGAAAAAGCGTTAAAAGAAGCAAAACGCTATGGCGATATTAATGCTGTAGAAGCAGGCATTAAAGTAGATGGTAAGTTCGCAATTTCTGATCAAAGCGAATGGAACTTATCTGATGATGCTGCTTATGTTCACTATGCAGATAATGAAACAATTGGTGGTTTACAGTTTGCAGGTATTCCTGATGTTAAAGCACCACTTGTTTGTGACTATTCATCAAGTATTTTATCTGCTCCATTAGATGTGACCAAGTTTGGTTTAATCTATGCTGGTGCGCAAAAAAATATTGGTCCTGCTGGTTTAACAATCGTTATTGTTCGTGATGATTTACTTGACCAAGCTAAACCAGAAATTCCAAGTATTTTAAAATATGGTGATCAAGCGAAAAATGGTTCTATGGTAAATACACCATCGACTTATGCTTGGTACTTGTCTGGTTTAGTATTCGAATGGTTACTAGAGCAGGGCGGGGTAGACGCTATTCATAAAGTTAACCTTGAAAAAGCTCAGTTACTTTATGGTTATATCGATTCAAGCGATTTTTATAATAACCCGATTGCTATTCCAAACCGTTCAATTATGAATGTACCATTTACTTTGGCAGATGAAGCTTTAGAAAAGCAATTCTTGAAAGAAGCTGAAGAAAATCATTTATTGAACTTAGCAGGTCATCGCTCAGTTGGTGGTATGCGTGCAAGTATTTATAACGCAGTTCCATTAGAAGGCGTTCAAGCACTTATTCGCTTCATGGATGATTTTGCTAAACGTAATGGTTAATTAAATCAAATAAAAAAGCCCTCGAAAGAGGGCTTTTTTATTGTGTAATTTATTCATTAAAAAGGAACAAAACCAAATTGATGAATCATCATCGCGGCTAAGAACATACCTAAAACAAAAAAGCAAAACGCACCAGTATCGACCCTTATACGTGGGTTACTAGTTTGAATGAGGCTGGTGGTTTGTTCAGGTATAATCTTCATTCAATAGCCTAATTTTTAAAATATTAGTGAAATTCAATTAGTTTCACTATTTTTAGCATAAATATTCGCCTGAATCCAGATATTACCGCGAATATATTCACCAATATTAAAGTTTTTGTACAAATCATTTTGGGTCGCAATGCGCACTAATATGGCAGGAAGATCATCTTCTAAAACTAAAGTGACATCATAAAGAGTATATTCTGCTCCCATAAATGACATTGAAGTTTTACCTACAATATTACCTTGGAACCAAGCTTCATCTTCCTGACCAAGATTTTCTCCATATAAATATGCAACCATTTTAGAAAAATCGACCGTTACAGGTTCATGATCTTCCTCAGTTTTTGGTTGCCATTCATTAATGAGCTCTTGTAGGTTTTCAGGTGCAACTCCATTATGTTCAGTCAAAATTGCATTTAACGCACGGTGGTGTTTAATAGATGCTGGGTCATCTACAACAATGGTTTCACCAGCAGGGACTGCTTCTAACTCATAGGCCCATGCATTAAATTGAACTTGATAAGTTTGGGTTTTGTCATATTGACAACGATTAACACTAAATAAATTATCAAATGCATAAACAGTTGTATTTTTATTTAATCTTAAACTTAATACTGCTTGAGTTGCTGAGTCACAAGTAATGATGCGCTCAATTTGCGCATTATATTGATAAGGACTTTCAAAACTAGGGAATGCTGTTTTTAGTGCGCGCGGTTTTTGATTTTCAACCGCAATAATTTGGTTAATGGTGACATTCTGTCCTTGAGGACCCTGAATCAGCCAAAAAGATTGATCCATCTCATCTTCATGCTGACATAAGCCCATTGGCATTACAGGTGCATCAAGCGCCAGTCCAAGCCATTTTGGTACATCTGTCTCTGGATGGGAGGTTAATAGATTCCAATGCTCGCCATGACTACCAAAATTTTGGTCGTTTACCATAATAACTTCTGGACTGTTTTGATTTTTCATAAGTACGATTGATGTTGGGTTTATCTCACTTGTTATATTAAATCGAGGGTAATTGCTATTTTTCAAGTCAACATGTGTAAATTCTCTTGTAAAAGCACATATTTACTTATCAAAAATCCTTCCAGTCGATAAATCACTCGCCTTTAAGAGTAAATATGCTCGATTGTTAAGATATTGTTAAAATTAAATTTAGAAAATAAGTTTTATATTTAGCGCTATTCTCGAGTGAAATGCATCTGTTAGACTTAGATTTTTAGTGGAAATAGAGAATAACGTGCTGCCATTTAAGCTGTGGGTAGACGCAGATGCATTACCTAAAATTTTGCGTGAAGTCATTTTGCGAGCTTCAGATCGTTATCAGTTGGAAGTGATTTTTGTAGCCAATCAAAATGTCGGAATTACCCCGTCGGTACGTATTAAGTCAATACAGGTTTTAAGTGGAGCCGATCAGGCCGATCAGGAAATTGTAGACCGCATGTCTGAAAATGACATTGTCATTACACAGGATATTCCGCTTGCTGCTCAAGTCATTGAAAAAGGCGGTATTGCAATTCATCCACGGGGTGAGGTTTATACCACTGCGAACGTAAAAGCACGTTTGCACTTACGTGATTTTATGGACACGCTGCGCGGCGCTGGTGTACAGACAGGTGGCCCACCTCCAATTTCAGAACGTGATAAGCGTGAGTTCTCGAGTTCACTCGACCAAACGATTTTAAAGCAAAAACGTAAAACTGCTTAGTGAGCCTCTTATGCCATCCCAAACCAACTTGGCTTCAACGTATGTGTTGCTTGTATTTATTTGGGCAACGACACCTTTAGCCATTGTATGGAGCGTGTCTGATTTACATGTCATGTGGGCTTTGCTGTTACGTTTTTATATAGCATTACCTCTTTCGGTTATCGTGTTATTGGTCTTAAAAACAGCTTTTCCGATTCATAAACAAGCTCTCCATAGTTATTTTGCAGGTTCTTTTAGTTTAATTGGCTCTCAAATTTTTACTTATGCTGCAACTCAGTATTTAAGTTCAGGCATGATCGCCCTTATGTTCGGTCTGGCACCTATTATGGCTGGTTTAATTGGTCGTTTCGGGTTTGGTCAGCATCTTTATAAACTACAGTGGCTTGGTATGGCGATTGCTGTTTGTGGCCTAGCAATCATTTGCTTAAATGGATCTGGTCAGCACGTGCATCCATTTGGCATTGTTTTAATGTTGATTAGTGTTTTCGTTTATTCATTTTCTATTTTTTGGGTAAAAAAAGTGAATGCCAAAATTCAACCTATGGCTCAGGCAACAGGCTCAATTTTGGTATCTTCACTTTTGGCGAGCTGCCTAATTCCATTTATTTGGCAATATGCACCGACCCATTTACCGCAAGCTAAATCTCTATTTGCTTTAATTTATACAGTGCTTATGGCCTCGCTTGTGGCTATGTTCTGTTATTTCAAACTTGTACAAAATATAAAGGCAACTACTTTATCGCTTACCACTGTTATTACGCCTATGTTAGCTATGGTGATTGGTGCTGTTTTAAATCATGAGCATCTTTCGATGATGGTTTTTGTGGGGGCATTTATTATCTTGTTTGGTCTATTCCTTTATTTCTATAAAGACATTCAGGCAAACCGTAATTTTGCTCAACATATTAAATCTAAATAGCAGAAGATGAGGGTAATTTGTTGAGCTTATTCATTAAATTGTTCTAATTCGTAGCTAAATGCATGATCAAATTGATCTCATATCTTAAGTAGTAGAAAATAGCGCAGCAATATAATATTAGGATTGTTAAGGATAGGTCAGAACTTACTGATTTTTAAACCTTAATACTGCATCTAACGATATGGCCAAATAGGAAGTGTAACTTGCACTTCTCTATTTTCCATCAATGACCTTGGATTTAGAAGGTATGTTTAAACCAATCTCACTGTATATAGGGTTGAGATATACTCGCGCACGACGCAGTAATCATTTTATTTCTTTTATTGCATTGGTTTCGATGATCGGTTTGACACTTGGTGTTGCTGTACTGATCACGGTACTTTCTGTAATGAATGGTTTCGACCGCGAATTGAAAAATCGTGTTTTGGGAATGGTTCCGCAAGCGACAGTTTCATCGACGCAAATTCTTACGGATTGGCCTGAACTGGTTAAACGAGTTGAAAAACATCCCCATGTCACTGGAGTTGCACCTTTTACCCAATTGCAAGGTATGTTAACTGCTCAAGGGCAAGTGGCTGGTATTATGGTGACGGGTATTGACCCAAAATATGAGAAGAATGTATCTATTATTCAAGATCATATTGTTGCTGGTAGCCTTGACTCACTGAAAAAAGGTGAGTTCGGTATTGTGCTTGGTAAAGACATGGCCGATTCACTTGGTTTACGTCTAAATGACAGCGTGACACTGGTTTTACCTGAAGCAACTCCATCTCCAGCAGGTGTTGTGCCTCGTTTTAAGCGCTTTAAAGTGGTTGGTATTTTCAGCGTAGGAGCTGAAGTGGACTCAATGGTTGGGTACATTGCTTTATACGATGCATCGACTTTATTGCGTTTACCTGATGGTGCTCAAGGCGTCCGTTTAAAAATGGATGATATCTTTGCTGCTCCTCAAGTTGCCGATGATATTGTGAAAAATTTACCAAGCAATTTCTATGCAACGAACTGGACCTATACACACGGTAATTTGTTTAACGCCATTCAAATGGAAAAAACATTAGTTGGTTTATTACTTGTACTGATTATTGTAGTTGCGGCATTTAATATTGTCTCTTCTTTGGTCATGGTGGTTACCGACAAAAAATCGGACATTGCAATTTTACGTACTTTAGGTGCGTCACCATCTATGATTACTAAAATCTTTATGGTGCAAGGTACAGTGATTGGGGTGATTGGTACAGTTGCTGGTACGGTTTTAGGTGTAATTTTGGCACTTACAATTAGCGATATTATTTCTTGGTTTAATAATGTGCTCGGACTTAATTTGTTCGATGCCTATTTTGTACATTACTTACCTTCTTACTTAAGATGGCAAGATGTGACAATTATCGTAATTGTTTCTTTACTCTTAAGTTTCTTGGCAACTATTTATCCGGCACTTCGTGCAGCCAAAGTTCAACCTGCCGAGGCATTGCGTTATGAGTAAAATCGTTTTAGAAGCAAAAGAGATTTATAAGCATTTTGATGACGGTAAATCTAAGGTTGAAGTCATTAAAGGTCTTTCTTTACAGGTTGAAGCAGGGCAGTTTGTATCTATTGTCGGTGCAAGTGGTTCGGGTAAAAGTACTTTGTTGCATGCACTTGGTGGCTTAGAGCAACCAACTCAAGGGCAAGTATTTCTAAATGGACAGCGCTTTGATAACTTGGGTGAAGCAGAGCGTGGTTTCCAACGCAATAAATACCTAGGTTTTGTGTATCAATTTCACCACTTGTTACCTGAGTTTTCTGCACTTGAAAATGTAGCAATGCCTTTAATGCTTCGAGCAGACAGTCAATTTAAGTCTGTAAAGGCACAAGCTGAGTATTTGCTAGATCGAGTTGGGCTATCTCATCGTATGGACCATAAACCAGGTGAACTTTCTGGTGGTGAGCGTCAACGTGTGGCTCTTGCTCGAGCATTGGTGACTAAGCCTGCGGTCGTTCTAGCTGATGAACCAACGGGTAATTTGGACCGTAAAACAGCTGTGGGTATTTTTGAGTTACTTACTGATCTTAAGAAAGAACTAAACATGGCAATGCTCATTGTGACCCATGATGAGCAATTGGCTCAGGCGGCAGATTCTATCTTACATATGGAAGATGGTTTGTGGGTAAGCGGTTCTTAAAAAATTGTCATTAAATCACATTGTTAAAGCCCACTCAGTTGGGCTTTAATTTTGCCCCTAAAATGATAATGACAAGATTTTGAATGTTTAAAATTATTCTATTGGGGTGGATTGGCGGTATTGCATTAATGGGTATTCATTTACCTTTAATCATGCAATATGGAGAAGTAGCTAAAGTTCTACTTTTACTTACCTTTATTTTTTATCTTTTTAAACGATCAGTATTTGTTGGTCGACCACTTTTAAAGGCAATGTATTGCCTGTTATGTACAACAAGTCTGTTTATTGTCGGGTATCAATATGCCGAGAATGCACTGATCGAACGCTTACAACAAAGAGAAACAGATTCAAAGAATCTCGATATTATTGTTCATATAAAGCAACTCAGTGAAGAAAAAGACAATAAAGTTCAACAAATTGCACAAGTATTAAACTTATCAAAAGAACCAGTAAATTGGCTATTGTATTTGAAAAATAATAATCAGGGTGTTTTGAAGGGCAGTCAAGAACTTGAATTAGGCCATTACTATCGATTATCTGGAAAAACAAAACCTGCTCATAGTTATGCCACAACAGGAGCTTTTGATCAGGAAAAGTGGTTTATTCAGCGAAATATAATGTCTGGATTTACTGTTCAGCATATTGAACCTTTAAGCCTTGATGAGATCTATCGATTAGGATATCAACAGCATTTGAAAGAGCAGCAGTCCTTTTTTAATAGATTTCATTTAAATATCGAAAAGCTTCGCTTAACTTTTAGGTATCTATTACACAATTCTTCATTACAGCAAAAGGGCCTACTTTTAGCTTTGCTGACTGGTGATGAAAGTCTTTTATCAGATGAAACTCAACTACAATTTAAACAATTAGGAATTGCTCACTTATTGGCGATTTCAGGGCCACATGTACTTATTTTTGCCATCATGTTGTCTTGGGTGTGTCATCAACTCATTTGTCGTTATTACCCTCAAATTTATTTATGGAAACCCAAACAAGTTTTATTGGCTGTACCATGCTGCCTCGGGGTTTTAATTTATACAGCTTTTGTTGGGTTTGAAATTCCTGCACTACGGACATTGTTGTCAGTCTTTATATTTATTTCTTTCCTAGTATTAAAACAACCCCTTAAACCATTTGCATTACTTGTATATAGCGCAAGTCTATTGTTGCTAATGGACCCGTTTAGTGTCCTTTCTGCAGGTTTTTGGCTGTCTTATGGGGCATGCTTTATTTTATTAAGAATTTATCAAACTATAGTGCAGTTACCTGAGCAACATTTTTTAAGTCTGAGTTCAAAACTGATTTTTATGAGTAAGGTGTTAATTGAGTCTCAGGGCAAAATATTTATTGCATTGAGTCCGTTAACCTTACTTTTCTTTCAACAAATTTCTTGGGTTGCTCCATTAACCAATATTATTGCTGTGCCTATTGTTGGCAGTGTTATTGTTCCATTAAATATTTTGGCTGCTTGTGCATGGTTTATCGTCAAACCATTCGGGAATATGCTATTTCACTTTAATGATATTTTACTGAGTATCTTACTAAGTTGCTTAAGCTTATTAGAAAAACTCTCTCTAACAATACAAGGTATAAGCTTGACGCCACTGGCTTTATTCGCAGTGAGTTTAGGTATTCTTATTTTATTTTTACCTAAAGGTGTTTTGCCAAAAACATGGGGAGTACTCTGTTGTTTACCCCTAATTGTAATGAACAAAACGAACCAGCAAATTCAGCTTCATATTTTAGATGTTGGGCAGGGGCAAGCTTTTTTGTTGCAGCAGCCTGAACAAAACTGGCTAATTGATACAGGTGGTTCTTATGATGAAAAGAAATTTAGTATCGGTCAAAATGTTGTAGTCCCATTTTTACGCCAACAAGGTGTAAAACAATTAGATCGTGTCGTGCTCTCTCATCTTGACCAAGATCATAGTGGTGCTTTTCCTGCTATTCAGCAAGTAATTCCAGTCAAGCAAGTTATTTCAAATGAGCAATCTTCAAATACTCTCAAACAGTCATTTCAATATTGTCATCAAGGTCAACACTGGCAATATCCAGAGTTAGATATTCAAGTTTTATGGCCTAAACAAAAAGATTTAGTTTTTGTTCATTCTCAACAGAACCAATATTCTTGCGTTGTATATATCCACTTTAAAGGAGTCAGTGATTACCAAAATTTTCTGATTATGGGAGATGCAGGATGGGAAGCAGAATACGAGTTGTTAAAAGACTATCCACGCTTAAAAGTAGATGTTTTGATATTGGGTCATCATGGAAGCAAGCACAGCTCTGCTTATGATTTCTTAGCAACTTTAAAACCAAAACTGGCAATTGCATCAGCAGGGTTTGATAACCGTTATGGCCATCCTAGCCAAGAGGTTATCAATCGTTTAAAAGCCCTTCATATTCCACTTAAAAGTACAGTAGAGCAAGGAGCGTTAAGTTTTGTTCTGGAGAATCACAAGATGGTTTTACACGACCGACGTTTTGAGCGGCTCTGGTTGCGTAGAGCTCTCTAAAGCTTCAGCTTTGAGTCTATTCACAGTTTTTATCGCTTCTAAAGGGTCAATATTATAAACATTATCTAAAGCTGGGTTTGCTTTAAAGCGTTTATAGCTCCAGTGATAGTGTTCTGGATATTTATGAATGAGCTGCTCAATTGCTTGGTGGATGACATAAGTACCATCATCCGCAGAGCCTTCATAAATTTTCTCATCCATAGGTTCAATATGCATGGTAAAGCCGTCATTTTCATTACGGATTGCATAGAGAAATAAAGCTTTCGCTTTTGTTTTTTGGATGAGTTTTGCACTTAAATTACTTGAAGCAAGTGGAACACCAAAATACTTCACCATATCTCCACCAATGTTTGGAGTGTGATCTGGCAAAATGACTGTAGTTTCACCCTTTTTGAGTGCTTTAAAAATTTGTCTTACACCACTTTCATCGGTCGGAACTAAATTTGCTTGTTCACGACTGCGAGCTTCTCGTACAAAACGATCAGCATCATCATTTTTGACTGGTTTATATAAAATGGTCATTGATGTGAACTGGGCGCACCATGCATTCATGACTTCCCATGTACCAAAATGTGGGACGACTAATACAACACCTTTTTTTTCAGCTAGTGCATCATGAAAATATTGTTCACCTTCTATACGATGGATACGAGCAATGTTTTCTTGGTTGGATGAACCCCAAATACTTAAAAACTCAAAATATGAGGTCAGCTCATTTCTTACAGCTTTTTCTGTAATCGCTATACGCTGTTGCGGTGTTAAATGGGGCAGAGCAATTCTTAAATTAAGTTCTATACTTTTTGATGTTCTGGTAATTTTTAGAGTATTTACTAGGCCAGCCAATATACGAGCAATAGAACGCCCAAATTGAATAGGTAGTCGGCTAAATGTTTTGAGTAATTGATAGTTCATGCTTTTTGAATCTGGTCTAGTCATCTATAGCAGTAGGGAGGGAGCAACAAGTAAAAAAAGACAAAAATATTATAAATGAAATCATATTATTTAGACAGTTTTTATCAAATCAATGTATATAATGACATCATTTCGATTGATTTGGATTGGAATTTTATGTCCGATTGGCCACCAAAACCACAAAATGAACCTATAACCCCTAAACAGAATGGACCAGAATGGCAAATCCTTGAGAAAGCTGTACTCGCTTCTGTGGAAGAACAACGCCGTAGTCGTCGCTGGGGTATATTCTTTAAAACACTTACTTTTATTTATCTATTGTTCATTGTTGTATTAATGGGTAAAGGTTGCTCAACCAGCAAAGAAAGCTCTGCAGCAAGCAGTAGTAGTGCTCATCTGGCTGTGGTTGATATTGTTGGAACCATTGATGCTTCAAGCAATCAAGCGGTAAATAGTGAAGATACAAATAAAGCCCTTAAACGTGCTTTTGAAGCTTCAAATAGCAAAGCAATTGCACTTAATATTAATTCTCCTGGCGGTTCTCCTGTTCAGTCAGACGAAATTTGGCAAGAAATTCGCTATTTGAAAAAAGAACATCCTGATAAGAAAGTCTATGCAGTAATTGGTGATATGGGTGCTTCAGGTGCTTATTATATTGCTTCTGCTGCCGATGAAATTATTGTAAATCCATCAAGTTTGGTCGGTTCAATTGGTGTCATTATGCCAAATTATGGCATTACTGGCTTAGCTCAAAAACTCGGAATTGAAGACCGTACTTTAACAGCGGGTACCAATAAAGACATTTTAAGTATGACAAAACCGATCAATCCTGTACAAAGAGAGCACATTCAATCTGTACTCGATAACGTCCACACTCATTTTATTAATGCAGTGAAAGAAGGACGTGGGAAACGCTTAAAATCTAATGATCCTGCTATTTTCTCTGGTCTTTTCTGGACTGGTGAACAAGCAATTCAGTTAGGTGTTGCTGACCGTTCAGGTAACATTACGAGCTTGATGCGTGAACTGAAGCTTGATAATAAAGTTGACTACACGATTGAACGTAACCCATTACAATCTATTCTTGGTCGAATGGGTGCAGAAATGGGTAAAGGCTTAAGTGAGTCGGTTGCTCAACGTTTAGAGACGAGTCAAAACGCCAAGCTACAATAATTTAAATCAGGATAACGGTATGTCAGTAAAACCGGTTATACACTTTGCGCATGCTAATGGTGTGCCATCTATGGTGTATCAAAAATTGTTTGATCAATTAAAAGATGAGTATGACGTCATTTATGTTCCTCTTATTGGTCCTGACAAACGTTATCCAATTACCGATCATTGGCCTTTTTTGGTTGATCAGGTGATTGATAGTATTGTTCGTCAAGCTAAAGGGCGAAAGGTGATCGGACTTGGTCATTCGCTGGGTTCAGTTTTGACCTTAATGGCATCCTTTAAACGCCCTGAGCTTTTCTCACAAGTGATTATGTTAGATCCGCCTCTTATTTTGGGTCGATACTCTTTTGCTTTTCATATGGCAAAACTGTTTAAACCTAAAATAGTCGATGACATGACACCTGCGGGTTTATCTGCACGTCGTCGTGAACATTGGGAGTCACGTGAGCAAGCGGCTTCTTTATTGCGTCCAAAAGGTTTTTATAAAGACTTTGATGAGGACTGCTTTCAAGCTTACATTGATTATGCTTTGAAAGCAGATTCGGTACGTGGCGGCGTAACTCTTACTATTTCTCGTGAAGATGAAGTTGCGATTTTCCGTAAAAATCCTTCTTGGTGGTGGCTACCTATGCCAAAACCAAAAATGCCTGTACATTTAGTTGTAGGAAAAGAAAGTGCCTTCTTAAAAAGAGGTTTCCCTCAAATGGCAAAGCGTAAAATGGGAATTCCATTTAGTGTTGTTGAAGGAGGGCATATGTTCCCACTAGAGCATCCGATTGATACAGTGAATTATATTAAGAAGCTTATTCATAGCAATTTACGCTAATAAGATTTCTATAAAAAAGGACATGCATGCATGTCCTTTTTTAATTTTCGTTGAGCAAACCTTTTACCAAGATGCAAAACGAATAGGGTGTTCAAGAATTTGATTACGGAAATAGGCTTGTCCATTTTTCCATGTCAGTTGGCCATTACATAACCATTCTGCAACTTGAGGATAAATAAAGTGCTCAAGTTTATGTACACGTTCTGTCAAAGAGGCAACATTGTCATGTTCTTTGACTTCAATTGCAGATTGAGCAATTGCTTGACCAGCATCAAGTTCAGAAGTTACAAAGTGAACTGTACAACCATGCAATCGATCACCTGTATTTAATACACGCTGATGTGTATTAACACCTTTATAAGCAGGTAATAGCGAAGGATGGATATTGAGCATTTTACCTTGCCATTTATCGACAAAGTTAGCAGTTAAAATACGCATGAAGCCAGCTAAAATAACAACGTCAGCTTGCCAAGCCATAAGTTGCTGATGCATCGCTTCATCAAAATCGGCACGACTAGGAAAGTCTTTATGCGAAATTACCGCTGTCGCGATATTGGCATTTTGAGCACGCTCTAGGGCATAAGCATCGGCTTTATTAGACAATACACCTACAATTTGCCCTGATAGACGTGCATCTATCAAGGCTTGTAAGTTACTGCCGTTCCCAGAGACTAGAACAGCAATTTTCATCATTCAAAGATCACACGAATTTTTTCGTCTGCACCTTCCACTGATTCAGCATTTTCTTGGATATGTCCGATTTTCCAAGCTTTTTCACCTTGAGCATTAAGCACTTCAATTGCTTTTTCTGCATCATTTGCGTCAACTGCAATCACCATACCTACACCACAGTTAAAGGTACGGTACATTTCAAAACGTTCTACATTGCCTTCACGTTGTAAAAGTTTGAATAATTCTGGCCATTCCCAAGAAGCTTCATTAATTACAGCTTGAGCACCATTTGGTAATACACGTGGTAAGTTACCCGGTAAACCGCCACCAGTGATGTGTGCCATAGCATGTACATCAACTTGTTTGCAAAGCTCAAGAACTGGTTTTACATAAATGCGTGTTGGTTCCATTGCTACATCAGCAAGTGGGCGACCATCAATCACTTGAGTTAAGTCTACATTCTTAACATCTAAGATTTTACGTAGTAATGAATAACCATTTGAGTGAGCACCACTTGAGGCAACACCAATAAGTACATCACCTGATTTTACTTTAGAGCCATCAATAATTTTGCTTTGCTCAACAACACCTACAGCAAAACCAGCAAGATCGTAATCTTCGCCTTCATACATACCTGGCATTTCAGCTGTTTCACCACCTACAAGTGCGCAACCTGCAAGTTCACAACCTTTACCGATACCAGTAACTACGTTTGCAGCTACATCTACATTTAAGTGACCAGTAGCATAATAGTCGAGGAAGAATAATGGTTCTGCGCCACAAACTAAAAGATCGTTTACACACATAGCCACAAGATCTTGGCCGATTGTGTCATGACGATTAAGGTTAAGTGCTAAACGTAATTTAGTACCTACACCATCGGTTCCAGAAACCAAAACTGGTTCTTCGTAACCTTTAGGGATTTTGCATAGTGCACCAAAGCCACCAAGTCCGCCCATTACTTCTGGACGAGTTGTACGTTTAGCGACTGACTTGATACGATCGACCAGTGCGTCGCCCGCTTCAATGTCAACACCCGCATCTTTATAGCTTAAGCCGGTATTTGGGGTAGAAGTTGAGTTGCTCATAAATGAAGTCTCCGCATTGGCGGCAGATTATAACCTGAATATACGAAACTCTTATGTTATTTATGCTCGAAAATGCTATCTTTAATAAAAATATTTTTCTATTTATAACGATTAAATCAAAAAAGGCTAGATTTTATGCAAGATCGTATGCTGCGCCGTATTTTCTTACTCGCAGGTATTGTATTGCTGGTATGGGTATTATACTTGCTCAAGCCTGTGGTCATTCCATTTCTTGGTGCTTTTTTCCTGGCTTATTTATTTAGTCCACTGGTCGATGTTCTAGTAAAAATTAAGCTCCCTCGTTGGTTGGCAATTAGCATTGTTTTTATCGGTATTGGTGTAACTTTAACCGTAGCTTTGTGGTATTTAGTTCCACTCATCTGGAAACAGCTTGTTTATGCACGAGATAGTATTCCTGCTGGGATTCATTGGATTAATGCAGAGCTATTACCATGGATTTCTTCAACATTCCATGTCCAGCAAATGGAAATTGACACCGATCAAATGTCGAAAGCAGTTATGGATTATGTCCAGACCAATTACAGTGCAGACAGTATTCAGGCTGTTTTATTAAAGCTTGCACAATCAGGTCTGAATTTTATTCAGATTGGTGGAACAATTGTTTTAATTCCAATTATTGCTTTCTATTTCTTGCTTGATTGGGACCGTATGCTACAAAACTTACGTCGTCTCATTCCGCGTCCGTATGAAGCAACGACTTTGCAAATTGTTCGTGAGTGTCACAGTGTTTTAGGAGCATTTGTTAAGGGACAATTCCTCGTAATGCTTTTACTCGGTATCGTCTATGCGGTAGGTCTTCAAGTCATTGGGTTAGAGGTCGGGCTAATTATTGGTATGGTGGCAGGCCTTGCCAGTATTATTCCATATCTAGGTTTTGCGGTCGGTATTATTGCCGCTGTGATTGCAAGTTTATTCCAGTTTGGAATGGACTGGATGCATTTATTACTGGTTGGTGTGGTTTTTATGATTGGTCAGGCAGTAGAAGGCTACATTCTGCAACCATTCTTACTCGGTGATAAAATTGGTCTTTCGCCTGTTGCTGTCGTATTTGCCGTTTTGGCAGGTGCACAACTTGCTGGCTTCTTAGGCATGTTGATCGCATTACCTGTAGCTGCTGTGATTGTAGTGCTCTTGAAACATTTAAGAGAAAACTATGAAAGGAGTTCATTATATGCACCATCTTCTACATTAGTGATCCAAGAAGGCAATATTGAGCAAATTCATATAGAAACTGAAGATACTAAACTTGATCTTGAAGTTAAAAAACAGCAAGATACAGATACACCGAATCTTTCAGATCAGAAATAATTTCAAGGCCAATTCATTATATGCGTCAACTCCAACTGGATATAGAACCTCAACTTGATGCTCGAATCAGTGATTTTTCGGGACCGGGTTGGGGGCATGTAGTTGATGCAGTGCGTCAACTACATGCAGGTCTAGTCAATAGATTTTATATCTATGGTGGAGCAGGAACGGGAAAGAGTCATTTGCTATCAGCAATTTGTGATTCTTATTTAGAAGTAGGCAAGTCTGCAATAAAAGTTTCTCTGCTGGAACTGCTTGACGCTCCAATTGAGGCAATTACTTGTTTAGAGCACTATGACCTAGTTGCTTTAGATGATATTGAGTCAATTAGTGGTGTACCTCACTGGCAAAAAGCGGTTTTTCACTTAATGAATAATCATGAAGGGCAACTCGTGTTTTCTTCGCGTGTTGCGCCGATTGAATTGAAATTAGAGTTACCAGATTTGCAATCAAGACTTACTCAAGCAGTGAGTGTAAAAGTGCCAAGCGGAAGCTTATATGCTGATCGCTATGCTTTAGTAACCTCTGTAATGTCTAGACGTGGGATCCATTTCGATCAGCAGATTGTAGATTATTTGCTTTTGCATGGACCTCATCAGGCTTCTGTATTATTGCAAACGGTAGCTCAATTAGAGAAACTTCTTAAAGGTGAGAAGACGAAGCTGTCAAATGCAACTTTAAGACAAATCTATGCTTTAATTGATGAGTATCAACAATAAAAAAATTTAATTTTTAGCTTAAGCCTGTGCTTTACTATAAAAAATATTCATCTATTAACTACTTATAATTTAAATTCTAAAGTGCACTACTAAATTTTTAGATAAGTAAAATCTACATGTATTAATAGATGTTTAATTAAGCAAATATTTATGAAGCTGCTTATCTAAAATGACGCTATAGACCGATCAAAAGATCTTGAGAAATTCTGACTCCTGTGACAAAGTACGCACAAAGGATGCGTTTGCAAAAGTTAAAACTTTGCAATATTGACAAAGAAAAATGAAAAAAATAGGTAAGGAGAAGGGTATGCTCAAACGGAGCATTGCTTTTGCATTATTGGCTGCTGCTGGGCACGCTTATTCTGCTGATATTCAAGTCACAAGTTTAGTTGATGAAGATAAAGATGATACGGTATGTACCTTACGAGAAGCGGTACAATTTCTGAATTATCGTGGTTCATCAAACGCTGCTGATGTTGAAAAGTATGCAAATGGCTATCATGGCTGTGGAAATAAAGATTCCTCATCAAATATTATTTTGCAGCGTGATAACGAATATACGTTAAATTCAAAAATAACGATTACAGCCCCTCTTACGATCAGTACCGCAAAAAATGATTCTACGATAGTTGATACTGATCAGCCTGGTTCCCATAACGCAACAATAAAGATGGTGGGTACAGATCAGCTATTTAAAATTGATGATGGTAGTGTAGAGAAAGCATCCTTTGCTGTGACCTTGAGTGATCTTAACTTACAAGGCGCAGGTTCAAACTCTAAGGTATTAACAGGTGGTTTAATTTTAAACCATGAAAAATTGACTATCCAAAATTCACGATTGATTGGTGGGTATGCGAATCAGGGTGGAGCAATTTACAATCAAGGATTGTTATCTAAAACAGGCCAAACTGCTGGTTTTGTAAATATTATAAATAGCTTGATTCAAAATAATAAAGCGACTCAAGGTGGTGTTATTTATAGTGAACAGCCTTTATATCTCGTCACTCAATCTGTAATACGTGATAATGAAGTTTCTTCTTCAGATGGCGCATTATTTTATGGTGCAACAAAATTTGATGATGAAAGTACAGGAGGATACTTAAATGTACGTGCTATAGGCTTTAGTAACAGTACATTCTTCCACAATAAAGTTGGATTTATTGCAAACATTAAAGATGGAATGTTTGTTAATAACATTACAATGATCAAAAATGCAGCTGGGTTATTTCTCGATGCTCCACAGGGAAATGCTTCTGTTTCGAACAGTATATTAGTGGGTAACACTGCGAACTGTACTGCAAATACAGATGACAAGACCGTTATTCAAAGTAATTTAGTGATTGCTGACTGTAATCGTAATGCTACTGCAAAGTTACCTAATATCCTTTTTCCTGCTAGTGAAAAGTTAATCGCTGGAGATATCGATGAAGGTGTCTGTGATGTAACAGCGAAAGATGGTTTGTTATGCCCATTTAGCACGCCGAAAGATAGCTTTTTGGGATTTTTTAAGCCTCGTCTACTCGAGAGTTATAATAGCCTAGCTGATTCTTTAATTATCAATAAGGGACGGCTATATAGTGACGGTTCATCGGTTGGATTGGCTAGTTGTGAAAGACTTGACCAACGTGGAAAAAACCGTAGTGGCTATGATGAGCTGTGCGACTTAGGAGCAGTTGAATATATTTTAAATAATGAAATTGCGACTGTTGGACAGGATATTAAATATGGACAAGTTGCAAAATTTAATATTTTAGATTCTTTAAGTGAAGCTGATTTGGTCACACCTGCTACTTGTAAACGTTTATTTGGTGATCGACCTGATGGTAAAGACTGGCAACCAGGTTGTTTAAAAATAAAACAGAGTACTGATACTCCAGTTTCTAAAGGCAGCATAACAATAGACCAGAATGGAAATGTCGTTTACACACCAAATGGAAACTGGCATGGTGCAGATATTTTTAGTATTCAAGTTGTTACGAGTGTATCAAGATTTAATGATGGTTCAGATTTCCAATATGTCTCGATTCCGGCAACTGTAGTCCAAGAACCTTTATCTGGTATCGAAGATAAATCTGTAAGTACTGGTGGTGGGGGAAGTATAGGTGGCGGTTTAATTTTAGGGTTATTTGGTTTAATCGCGCTACGCCGTTTCAAGTCATAATCAGGGATGAGGACTATGAAAAATTATAAAAAAGCAGTATTAGCACTAGCCGTGCTGGCGGCTATGCCTCTTTTTGCTGATACAACAAATCAAAGAATTGAAGTTACAACTTTTGCAGATGAGGATGGTGAGAATCCTAATGCTTGCTCGTTAAGAGAAGCAATAAAAGTTGCTGAAACACGAAGATCTGATTATGGATGTACCGTCTATAACACCTCTAAAAGTCAGGTGATTCAACTAAAAGCAGGGACTTATACATTAAATAAAGAGCTGGTTCCCAATGCAGATATAGCAATTTATGGGTTCGGTGAAAAAGATCAAGATAAGAATTGGTCAGAAAAAAGTGTGTTAACCAATGACTATCCAGCACTACAACCGTTACAGACAATAATAAATGCTGCTGGAAAATCGCGTATTTTCAACACAGCCGTAAATAAACAGCCTCTATTTATTCAAAACGTTATTTTGGAAAATGGTATAGCACCAGATTTTGGCGGTGCGATTTATGCTGGTGGCAATGTCACATTGCTCAATACTCAGATATTAAACTCTCAAGCTCCAAAAGGAGGAGCAATTTTTCTGGGTGGTGATAATGTTAATTTGTCTACAACACACTCTTTAATTCAAGGTAATACAGCAACATCTGGAAGTGTGCTTTCGATGAGCTGTTGGAATGGTACAGCCTATGCAAAACGAGAAGTAACATTTACCTCTTCTAGTATTATCAATAATGGTTCGAATAGCTCTAATAATACTTTTGAGTTTTGCGGGGAGCCCAAAGCAACTTTTACAATTAATACCATCGCTCGAAATATTGCAAATGCAGTAAATGGCAGTATTTTGAAATTTACTGGTGATGCTACTCCAAACGGTACTCCTAATCCTTCAACCATACTTAGCGCTAACAGTACTTTATCTTTAAAAAATAATACTGTTGTTGAAAATAATGCTTATAGCACCTTCTTATATGACACTATGGGGAGTAAAGAGTTAAGGTTTAATGTAATTGGTTATAATTTGGGAACCTATGCTTGCCATTATTTTATAGGGCCCGCGGCTGATTTAAAAAATGCTGGTTTCACACTATCATTTAATGCTCTGAATCTGATAAATAATTCTGCGAAATGTGACTTACCAACAGAAGCACTGACTGCTACACATCGAACTGTTGATATTGTAGGTGTTCCGTTTAACTCTATACTTGAGTATCAGGATATAGCTCCGAAAACGGGATTTTTGCCCCTTTATTTTCCAATAAATAATTCTCCTTTATTACCATCTAAAAAAGAAGACTTAGTAGATGTAGATCCTGAAGGTAAAGATACCTGTACGTCTATAGACCAACGAGGTTTATCACGACTTGCGGACAGTAAATTATATTATCAACCAAATAGTCGTAATAGTTGTGATATTGGCTCAGTCGAGTTAATGAAACTTACTGCTGGTGATATAAAAGGTTTAGGTAATACCTCTCTTACGGATTTGCTGGCTAAATATCAATCTCAATATGATACGGTTCAGAAGAATATATTGAATCCAGATTATGCGTATTTGTTGAATGTATTAAAAATTGATTCAGCAAATTATAAAAATCTTCTTGATCAAACCAAAGCAAATGCAAAATATCGAGCAATCTATATTGATTTGAAAGCAAATGGCTTACCTTTGCCAAATGAAGATAGTAATCATATTTTAAAATTCTTTAATACAACGGATTATAATATTAATCTTGAAACTGTTGGAACAGGATTAATTGACGATAAAGTATTTAATATTAAAGATAAAGAAGAAGCAGTACTTAAATGTGAATGGAATCCTGCTTTGCAGCAAATTATTTTTTACAGATTGGATGATGTTATTACCCAAGCTGGTGATTACAACTATTGTAAGTATACGATTAGCAGTAAAGATGGGACCACACAATCATCTGGGCTATTGGAAGCTCGTTTTGATAATATTCCACCAGTTGCCGGTAATGGTACGGTAACGTTTAAGTATTTAGCAAATGAAGTTATTCCTTTAAATTTATTACAGTATGCTAATGATGATGGGGATGGTCCTGTAAACACACTTAAGACTAAACCAAACAAACCTAAATTTTGGGTAAATGATCAGGGTGTGGAGTTACCAATTTATATACCAAGCAAAACCTCAAAAGACGGTATTTTCAAGGTAGTGAAAGCAGATCGGGAAGGTCCGTGCCCTAAAAGTGATAGTGGTAATACTTGCTATGGTGGTAACATCTATATTCAAGCGAGCAACGTGTTTAATACTTTCAATGATACATTGACCTACTATGTATACGATGCAGATGGAACTATTTCAGCTAGCGCAGGAACGATTAATTTAGTAAGCACAGCAACTACAACTGATGATTCAAGAAGTGGTGGGGGAGGTATAGGCATTCTCTCTATTGCATCACTGTTAGGTTTAATTGCTTATAGACGTTATCGTAAATAAGAAAAAATAAAAAAGCCTCCATAGGAGGCTTTTTTTATTGCTAGTCGGATTTCAAAACAAGCATTTTTATTAAAAGTTTAGATTAGTGTTCTAAATATTTATTGATATATTCTTCGCGTATAGCTGTTCTTTCGTCTGCACTTGCTTTAAGCATACGCTGACGTAAATCATTACGCTCTTGTGTACTCATTTTTTGCCAAGCTTCACGCATTTTCTGCTTTTCTGCATCTGGGAGTTGGTTGAACCAATCCATGCGTTGTTGCAGATTAGCGCTTTGGTTCGCTGGTAATTCTTTTAAGCTTTGATAGCGTTTAATTACAGCTCGTTGTTCTTCTTCAGACATAGCATTCCAAGTATCATCTACTTGCGTATTGGCATCTTTAGAAAAAATCCAGAAACGTTCAAAACCCGCAAAACTTGTTTGCAGGAAACTTAATGAACAAAGGATAAGTGCTAACTTTTTAGCTACCATGTTGAACTTTATCCTCACCCAACACCATCAGCATTTCTAAATCTTCAACCATCTGTGGCGATAATTTAGGATTTACAATAACTTGATTTTGTGGCTTTTCGATCAACTCCGCTGAATTTGGTAAAATGACAAAACCAGTAATTGCTGCGGCAAGTGCGAAACCCGTCATTTTCCAGACACTATAGTAAGATGCTGGCTTCTGTTGGATATGGTCAAGCACATGATTCATTACCACTGTTTTATTTTTATGGTGATCAGCCAAACTATCGAGTTTAGACGTCACCTTTTTAGTGAAATCATCATGATTCATTAGAACCTCCCATGGGATTTAAATGTGCTAAGTACTCTCTAAGTCCCTGAATTGCTCGATGATAATGGGTTTTGACACTACCTTCAGTACAGTTCATGATTTGCGCTGTAGTATGGGTGTCAAACCCTTCCCAAGCACGTAACATGAAAGCCTGCTGTTGACGAACAGGTAGTTTTGCAATCGCTTCTCGTATCTCTTCTATCGTTACTGCTTGATCTAGAAAATCTGCTGGATTGATTGCTTTTTCATCGACAACATCAATGATTTCTTCATCATCATTGTCTAGACTAACTTTTTTGAAGAATGAAAATGGATTTGCCCGACGTGCTTCTTTACGACGCCAATCCTGAAGCTTGTTATTTAGAATAGTATAAAACAGCGGATACCATTCTTCAGTACTTCGATCGGCGTAAGACTTGTGTAAAGCAATAAATGCTTCTTGAACCAAGTCCATCGCAATGCCTTGTTGACCTTGGGTAGCACTCTCCATCATCACCAAAGCACGACCAGTAACATCTTGCATAAAAACCTTTAGGCGTTGCTCAGCCGTGCTGGCATGAACACTAGATGCTTCCGATCGAGACTTTTTCGGTGCTAAATCCATGGAGATGGAAAATCCTGTCATTGGACGTACCCACCTTATCTTCAATATATCTCTTATATAACGTTGAAAAGAGGTGGGAGGTTGACAACAATCGGCTATTTTTTAGTAGTGTAAATGATTTTTTTCACAAATATGAGCGATGTAAAATAAATTAACGTTTTATTGGCGTTGGCGAACCATTTCAAAAAAACAAATAGATCCTGCAATTGCTACATTTAATGACTCTTGACCACCGGGCTGAGGTATTGTCACCGACTGCGCATGCTCTAAAGCATAATCACTTACGCCTTGTCCTTCGTTGCCCAAAATCCAAACGCATGGCTTTGAAAGATCTTTTGAATAGAGGCTGGTTGAGCGATGAGAACTTGTAACGAAAACAGGAATATCGAATTTAGGAAGAATATCGGTCAATTGGAAGTTTTCAAAACAATGTAAGCTAAAATGAGCTCCCATACCTGCTCTTAAAACACGAGGAGACCAGAGGGAGGCAGAGCCTTGGGTACAAATGATTTGTTTAATATTTGCTGCTGCTGCTGAACGTAATAATGTACCTACGTTGCCTGGGTCTTGTACATTTTCGAGAATTAGAGTGTCTAAGCTATAATCAATCGTTGATGCTGTTTTAGGTAAATCAATAATAGCCAAACAAGGCAGAGTATTACCTAAAGTACTTAAGTCTTTGTATAGAACTTCACTAATAATAAAAACGTGACCCTGATGAAGTTCGATAATTTTTTTTAAATCGTCATGTTCCAACGCCTGTTCAGTTGTAAACAACGAAAAGAGCTTTTTCTGTTGTTGTAACCAAGCTAGGCAAAGGTGAGTACCTTCAAGAACTGTTTGCTGATGCTTTTTTCGGGCGCTATTGAGTTCAATTAAACCACGCAAATGTTTAATTTTTGCATTGTCTTTTGATTCTAAAAAAATAACCGCCATAAGGATATATCCAAAAGGGCGTCATCATACTATATGACGCCCTCTATAATTTAAATTATTAATGATAGCTTGTTACGCGTTCAACTTCATTTTTAGAACCAATAATTACAGGAACACGTTGGTGAAGCTCTGTAGGTTCAATATCTAAAATACGAACACGGCCAGTAGTTGATGAACCACCTGCTTGTTCAATAAGCATACTCATTGGGTTAGCTTCATACATTAAACGTAAACGACCTGCTTTTTTCGGGTCTTTTAAGTCATATGGATAAAGGAAAATACCACCACGGCATAAAATACGGTGAATATCGCCCACCATACATGCTACCCAACGCATATTGAAATCTTTTTCACGTACAGATGTTTTACCTGCAAGTAACTCTTCAATATATTGTTTTACTGGTTGTTCCCAATGACGTTGGTTAGATGCATTAATTGCAAACTCTTGAGTGTCTGCTGATACTTGAACATTCTCTGTAGTAAGTAAGAATGTTTGAGTTTCTGGATCTAAAGTAAAGAAAGCTACACCATTTCCAACGGTTAAAGCCATCATTGTTGATGGGCCATATAACACATAACCAGCAGCAACCTGTTGAGTACCTGCTTGCATGAAATCTTGTGCTTGTGTAACTGCATTTTTTGCAGGGAGAATCGAGAAGATTGTTCCTACGCACATGTTGATATCAATGTTACTTGAACCATCTAATGGGTCGAATAATACTAAGTATTTGCCGTTTTCTTGCGCAGGTGTAAAGTCATCAAGTTCTTCAGATGCAAGACCACTAACATGAGGGTGAACTTTTAACGCATCAATTAAATAGTCATTAGAAATCACATCAAGTTTTTTCTGTGTTTCACCTTGAACATTTTCATTACCAGCACTACCTAAAATTCCAGCCAAAGCACCTTTTTGTAGGGCTTGGTCAATGGTTTTACAAGTCGTAGCAATCGTGTCGATGACTTGGGCCAACTCAGGTGTAAGGTTCCCTTTTTCTTGTTGTAAAAATTGGGACAATGTGAGGTTGGACATAAAAAAACGCTCCTGTGCGCAAGCATCAAAATGAGTCAAATAAATACGTGGCATATTCTAGATGAGAATGCCGGAAAATAAAAATTATCTTACTTTATTTGTGTTGCATTTATGCTTACAAGCCCCATTTTACATGGTATGTTGTTTGCATAGCAAAGGAATGTATATTTAGGAGAATCGAAATGACAACTAAGAAGTTTGATGCGACCCCCACGGCAGGTGAACCAATCAATTTAGAAGAAATTTCGAAAGAAAGTGTTCAGGAGGCTTGGAAAGACTATGAAGCAAAACCTGAATATAAAGCTTTTAATAAGCATGATTTGATTGAGTCGATGCAACATTCAGAAGAAGAGGAAAACAAATCCTCTTAAATTAAGAATCAAAAAATAAACGCCCATATGTGGGCGTTTATTTTTTAGGAGTGTCTTATTTTAATAGAGGAGGAACCGCTTCATAGTTAATTTCAACACGGCGGTTTTCTTTCCAAGCTGATTCGTCATGGCCTGGGTTAACAGGAGCTTCTTTACCATAACTTACCGCTTCAAGTTGCTGTGGATTTACACCATTTGTGATGAGGTAACTTTGAACTGCTTTTGCGCGGCGCTCACCTAAAGCCATGTTGTACTCACGTGTACCACGTTCATCTGTATGACCTGTCAATGCAACTTTTGAATTTGCATTTGCCATAAGGAACTGAGCATGGGCTTGAAGTGTTTGATAATCTTCAGCAGATAAATCACTACTGTCGTAATCGAAGTGAACAACACGTTTAGCTAAAGCAGCTTTATTTGCTTCAGTTACACCTTTTGATGAAGCACCTGCCAAATTTTGGGCATTTAATGCAGCATCTTCACTTAAACCTGTCGTGTTTACGGTGCTTGGGTTTGTAGTACCAGCATTTGCAGTCGTTGCTGGTTTACGGCTCGCACAACCTGTCATGACAAGCGCTACACTAAGTAGAGGAAAAGCCAAATATTTGATTGATTTCATCATCATCTCCATCAATGGAAGAAAAAGTTATTTAGGTGCCCAGGCTGGTTCACGTACCTCACCTTGTTCACTTGGTAAATTCATACGGAAACGACCATCAGTGGACATGACAGACAGTAAACCACGGTTCCCTTCACGAGTTGCGTAAACCACCATTTGTCCATTTGGTGAGAAACTTGGTGATTCATCTAAACTCGTAGGGGTAAGAATATTAACAATCCCTGTATTAATATCTTGGATAGCAACCTTATAGTTACTACCACTTGGTCGATGCACCAGTGCAATTTTTTTACCATCTGCACTTAGAGTGCCACGTGCATTAAATGACCCTTTAAATGTTAAACGTTTTACTGAGCCATCTCCAAAATCATAGCGATAAATTTGAGGAGAGCCTCCACGGTCAGATGTAAAAATAAAAGCTTTTCCATCTGGGGTGTAACGAGCTTCTGTATCAATTGCCGTGTCATTTGTCATACGTTTGATTTGGCGAGTTGATAAATCCATTTGATAAATTTCAGGGTTACCATTCATTGACCCTGTAAATAGCATTGATTTACCATCTGGTGAAAAGCTCGGCGCACCATTCAAACCTTTAAAGCTGGTAAGTACTTCACGTGTTCCAGTAGAAAGATCTTGTAGGTAAATTGCTGGACGTTTAGTTTCAAAGGAAACATAAGCAATTTTTTTGGCATCAGGAGTCCATGCCGGAGATAGAATCGGATCGCGTGAAGAGAGAACAGTTTTTGGTTGTTCACCATCTGTATCTGCAATTTGTAAAGTGTAACGTTCAGCAGGAGTAGCTGGATTACGTAATACATAAGCGATACGACCACTAAAGTCGCCTGCAATACCAGTCAAAGCTTGATAAATAGCATCACTAACCATATGTCCAGCTTGGCGGATGCGCGAAGCAGGTACATTTAACAACTCATTTAGAAGATATTGCTGTTTTTGCACATCATAAAGTTGGTAATGGACTTCAAACCCATCAGCTGTTTGCTTAATTTGCCCTGTAACAACGTATGGAATACCTGCAGCTTGCCAATCAGATGCTTGAATCTGGTTAATAGCAGCATTTGCAGGTAAGTTTTTCGATGAACTTGTGAAACGTCCTGAACGGTTTAAGTCCGTTTCAACAATAGGGTAGAGTCCATTGTCATTGTTAAATGGAACAATAGCGATTTTGGGTGCCTGATCAGGTGCTTTTGCAATTTCTAAATGTAGCTGAGCAAATGCAGCTGTTGGTGCAAGAGGACTTAATGCTGTAAGCAACGTTAAGGCTAGAAGATGTTTGCGGCTCGTTTTCATAAGTTTAAAGTCATAGCAGGTATTTTTTGTGACTGTGGATTTTGTAGCATAGTTACATGCCTTAAACTATTTAAAGCATGTAACTCTTTAAAAATTATTGCGCTCTAAATGTAGAGGTAACACTTCTTGCTTCACGCCTTGCATCAGGGTCTGATGGCATAGGATATGGCGCAGCGGCTTGAATCGCAGCTTTAATACTTGCATCTAGTGCATCATCACCACTTGAACGCGTAATCACAATAGAACTAACGCTTCCTGAGTCGGAGAGAGTAAAACGAACACTAACTGTTTTACCACTATTACCAGTTGGGACATCCCAAGAGCGTCGAATTTTCTGCTCAAAATCACGCTTCGCTGAAGATGCAATTTTTTTGGCTTCACCCTTTTTCTGAGCGGCTTCTTCCTGTGCTTTTTTAACAGATGCAGCTTTTGCTTCGGCCTCAGCTTCAGCTTTACGTCTTGCATCTTCAGCCTCTTTTTGCTGTTTCGCTTTTGCGTCAGCATCAGCCTTATGCTTGGCATCCTCAGCCGCTTTCTGCTTTTGAGCCTTTGCATCGGCTTCAGCTTTACGCTTAGCATCTTCGGCAGCTTTTTGGTGTTTAGCTTTTGCGTCAGCATCAGCTTTACGCTTGGCATCCTCAGCCGCTTTTTGCTTTTGAGCTTTTGCATCGGCTTCAGCTTTACGCTTGGCATCTTCAGCTGCTTTTTGGTGTTTAGCTTTTGCATCGGCTTCTGCTTTACGCTTAGCATCCTCAGCCGCTTTCTGCTTTTGGGCTTTTGCATCAGCTTCAGCTTTACGCTTGGCATCCTCAGCTACTTTCTGCTGTTTAACTTTCGCCTCTTCAGCCGCTTTGCGTTTAGCATTTTCAGTTGCTTTACGAGCTTCATGTTTCGCTTTTGCCTCAGCTTCAGCTTTACGTTTTGCTTCTTGCTGTGCCTGAAGTTTTGCATTTTCTGCTTCACGTTTCAGTTTTGCATCGGCCTCAGCTTTTCGTTTAGCAGCTTCTTCAGCTTTGCGAGCCTCATTTTGTTCATGTTTGGTTTTTGCCTCAGCATCAGCTTTACGCTTTTGTTCGGCTTCAACTTTTGCAGCTTTTGCCTCAGCTTGACGCTTAGCTTCAGCTTGCTGCTTTTGAGCTTCCTCTAAACGTTGTTGTTCCGCAGCTTGCTTCGCTTTAGCAGCTTCTTCGGCTTTACGTTTTTCCTCAGCTAATTTTGCTTGCTGTGCCTGCTCGGCTTTTTGCTTTTGGGCAACCAGATGTTGTGCTGTGGGCGGAGGAGGAGGAGGTGATGGTACTGCTGGAAGATTTTGAGGAAGATTTTCATCCACAATTGGGCTTAGAACTTCTTCTGCCTGATTTTCTGCTGTAGTTTGTGGCTCAACTTCTTTTGCTAAAGGCGGTGGTAAATCTTCTGGCTTAACTAAAATAGTAGTTAGCTTTTTGGGCTGTTCAGGTGGTTTACTCAAGCCTAAAAAAAGCAAGCCGACAATAGCAATTGCATGAACTCCAAGTGTGAAGCCCAATGCAATCGCATTCTGTTTAAAAGGAGGCTTTTGATTTTTGTTCATAGCTTATTTTAAAGGCTCTGTCAGAAGGCCAACTTGAGTTAAACCTGCTTCTTGTAAACTTGCCATCAATGATACGACCTCGCCGTAAGGGCGTGACTTATCACCATTCACTAAAACCGTAAGCTGTTTGTTTTCCTGCTCAGCTTGCTTTTGCGCTTCACTTAATACAGATTCGAGCTTTTCACGAGAAAGTGGCTCGTTATCTTTATAGTCTTGGTATTGAAGATAAATATTGCCATCTTTACCAATCGTTACCATGGCTGGCATATCTTTGGATTCAATTGGACGATTATTTGCCTGAGGTAAGTCGACTTTAATACCGCTAGTAATCATGGGAGCAGTCACCATGAAAATAACTAAGAGTACGAGCATTACATCGATATAGGGTACGACGTTCATGTCACTTTTTAATGGTTTTTTTATGCGCTCAAAGCGCCCTGAACGTTGAATAGCCATTATGCATCTTCCTGTGATGGACCCACAGATTGACGTTGCAATAAAGCAATCATTTCTTCGGCAAATAATGCGCGGTCAGAGTAGACGCTTTCACCTTTAGCCGTAAAGTGGTTAAAAGCGAGTACTGCAGGAATGGCAGCAAATAAGCCAATTGCAGTTGCAATAAGTGCCTCGGCAATACCCGGTGCAACCGTTGCTAAAGTCACTTGGTCAACGGCAGCTAAACCAATAAAAGCATTCATGATTCCCCACACTGTGCCAAATAAGCCGATATATGGGGCAACAGAACCGATACTTGCCAAAGTGCCAAGGCCATATTCAAGAGTACTTTGATCACGACTTAAACCAACACGTAAAATACGTTCGGTACCTTCGATCGTTTGGGAGGTAGAAGCGTGGCGCTTTTTAAGTTTGAAAAATTCACTCAGCCCTTGATAAAAAATATCCTCAAGACCTGAACGTTTTGAGTTGAGTTGTGCGTTGTTATAGAGCGTATTGAGTTCAGCACCAGACCAGAACATTTTTTGAAAATGTTCATCACCTTGACGTGCCTTTTTATAACCCATATGTAACTTGGCAATCAAATACCAACTAAAGATTGATGCTAACAATAAAATTAGCATGACCAATTGGACGACTGGACTTGCTTGTAAGATAAGGTCAGAAATATGCAGGGTTGATTCGATGTTTGTTGCCATAGTTACATATGCCGGTTGCTTTTTTTTAGTCTTGTTCCAATTCTTTACGAATAAGATCACGTATTTCTTCTGGAAGACGACGAGCTACAAGTTCTTTACTTAAACATGCCAATTCAACCTCGCCAGAAGCAAGCAAGATTTCACCACGATAAATATTTTGTTGCAACACAAATGACGCAGCTTTACATGAAACTACACGTGCTGTAACAGTAATTAGGTCATCCATTAGGATAGGACGCATGTATTTTACGTCAATTTTGTGAACAACAAAGTTGTAGTCTTTTTGATGCCAGTAATGATCAACACCAGAAGCACGAAGCCATTCTGTACGGGTACGTTCCATGTAGCGAATGTGGTTGGCATGGTAAACGATACCGCCTGCGTCCGTATCTTCGATATAAACACGAATATTGAATTCAAAATGATTCGCCATGAGAGTATTCCGTTTTAGTTCACTATAGAGCTTTATATTTAAAATATGACTTTGAATAAAACATTCGTTCTATTCAAAAGCCATACATCTGCTTTTAAATACGGGGCAGTTTAGCAGATTGCATACTAAGTCCTATGGCACAACCTTTCAATTGCGATTGCTGTATTTCTAATCTAAAAACGCTACATCTTATAGCTGGCAAGCTTTTTAAGTTAAGAGGGCTTCCATGAAGTTTGAACTTGTTTTGATATATTCGGATAATCTAATACGAATCTGACGTGTAGCTCTGTTCCAGTTTTTAAGGCTTTATTATCTACAATAAAATAGGGGCTATGATTTGGTGCAGCTTGAGTTAAGTCCTGATTTTCTGGTGTTGCACCTAAGAAAACAAAGAATGATGGCATTAATTTGCCGTAATAGGCAAAATCTTCACTTGCGCTTGCATTATGATCCAAAACATGAAGTTTTGAGTCTCCAACAACCTTGACTAAAGTTGGCTGAATAAACTGAGTCAGTGTTTTGTCATTCATGGTCACTGGCGCATAAGGTGCAATTTCAACTTTGGCAGTCACATCATTGGCTTGAGCATTATGCTCTATCATGACTGGTAAACTTTTTAAGATATTTGCTCGTATTTGTTCGTTATTAGAGCGGATAGTCCCGACCATATTCACCTGTTCAGGAATTACATTTCCTGCTGTACCACCTTGAATATTCCCAATACTCACTACACCCATACCTTGAGTGAGATCAGTCCTTCGGCTAATAAGGCTTTGTAAATTATTAATCATTTGTGCAGATGCATAAATTGGATCTCTACCTAACCAAGGGGTAGAGCCATGTACCTGCTTGCCGTTGACCTGAATACGTAAATGGTCTGCACTATTTAAAATAGCGCCATCTTTATAATAAAGGTGGCCACTTTGCATACCGGATATGACATGTATGCCAAAAATGGCTTCAGGTTTATAGTCTTTAAATGCTCCATCTGCGATCATCTTTCTGGAGCCGATTTGATCACCTTGTGTGAAATTATCTATATCTGCTCCACCTTCTTCGGCAGGTTGAAAAACAAAGACAACCGTACCTGATACTTTATCTTTATTGGCAGCTAGAATTTTTGCTGCACCTAATAGCATTGCGGTATGTGCATCATGTCCACAAGCATGCATCACATAAGTTTCTTTACCTTGATAAATTGCTTTTTGTTTACTCGCAAATGGAACACCACTTTTTTCTTCCATAGGTAGTGCATCCATGTCGGCTCTAAGCGCAATAATAGGGCCGGGTTTATTACCTTTTAAAATACCTACAACACCTGTTTTTGCATAACCTGTTTTGACTTGAATGCCATAAGACTTTAATTCTTTTTGAACAAGTGCAGATGTTTTAAATTCCATATTGCCAAGTTCAGGATTTTGATGAATATGTTGTCTTAACTGAATGACCTGATTTTCATTTTGTTGTGCGGCATCTTTGACCCAATCTGCTAGGCTCAACTGGCTTATGAGGGCTAGTGGAAAAATTAAAGCGGCTTTTTTGTACATGTCCTTATCCTAAAAATATTATTTTCCATAAGATTTTATATCTAGATTTCTTATAATTCAGTTTTTAAAAATATTAAAAAATCAATAAGGTATAAATATAGACTTAAAAGGTATAGAGTAGCTAATGTATTGATAAGACAATTATTATTTGAATTGAAAAAGAATACTTAAATTAAAAAAGGAAGAGAAAACTCTCTTCCAGTGCTTAGTTTTTAGGCTCAGGTGGCGTCATGCCAAATTGTAGGTAAGACTGATTGGTTGCTATACGACCTCTTGCTGTACGCATGACATAACCTTGTTGAATTAAATAAGGTTCAATCACATCTTCAAGTGTACCGCTATCTTCAGCCATAGCTGCTGCAAGCGCTTCAACTCCAGCAGGGCCACCATCAAAACGCTCGAGTAACATGCTCAAATAACGACGGTCTAGGGTATCTAGGCCAGCTTTATCAACATTGAGCATATCAAGCGCACGTTGTGCCATTTCATGGGTCACTTCTCCTGTACCTTTCACTTGTGCGTAGTCACGAACACGTCGTAATAAACGATTGGCAATACGAGGCGTTCCGCGTGAGCGACGAGCTACTTCTTCTGCACCTTCAACTGTAATTGGTACATCCATGAGGTTTGCAGAGCGCGACACAATGTGAGTTAAATCTTCTACAGAGTAGAACTCAAGACGCTGCACAATACCAAAACGGTCACGTAGTGGTGAGGTGAGTAAGCCCGCACGTGTAGTTGCAGCAACTAGGGTAAAAGGCGGTAAATCAAGTTTAATTGAACGAGCAGCAGGGCCTTCACCAATCATGATGTCTAATTGGTAATCTTCCATAGCTGGATACAGAATTTCTTCAATTACTGGTGAAAGACGATGGATTTCATCAATAAATAAAACATCACCTTCTTCAAGATTGGTGAGCATCGCTGCTAAATCACCCGCACGCTCTAAAACAGGCCCTGAAGTGGATTTGAGGTTGCCACCCATTTCACGCGCAATAATATTGGCAAGCGTGGTTTTTCCTAAGCCTGGTGGACCGAAAATCAGTGTGTGATCGAGTGCTTCACCACGACCACGAGCCGCGCCAATGAAGATTTCCATTTGCTCGCGTACAACTGGCTGTCCAATATAGTCGGCAAGTGAAGTCGGTCGAATAGCCCGATCAAAATGATCTTCAGGTTTTTCTGTTCCACTGATTAGACGGTCTTGCATAAGTGTGTTTACTTCATCATTGATTTAAGAGCAGCACGAATAATATCGGCTGATTCAGTGTAATCGGCTTTAACCGCAGCTACAGCTTTTTGTGCTTCAAGTGGCTTATAACCTAAAGATTGCAGCGCAGCTTCTGCTTCTGCAACAGGAGAGTTTGCAGCAAATTGAATTTGAGGCATTGTCGCCGCAGTTGAAGTGCCTTGAGCCAAGGTTTTAAAACGGTCACGAAGTTCAATCATTAAACGTTCAGCTGTTTTTTTACCAACGCCCGGAACTTTGACTAGCGTATTAATATCATCATGTTCAATAGTGTGAACCAATAGCTCAACGCTTAACGTCGATAAAATACCTAATGCCATTTTCGGACCAACACCATTTACTTTTAATAAGGTGCGGAAAATAGTTTTTTCTTGAGCATCGCTAAAACCGTAGAGCTGCTGTGCATCTTCACGCACAACTAAATGCGTCCATAGCGTAACTTTCTGGCCTTTTTGTAATTGGCAAAATGTTGAAAGTGGCGTATCAATTTCATAACCCACACCATTTACATTCAGTAAAACAGTAGGGGCTTCTAAGGCAAACACTTCGCCAATTAAACATCCGATCATTGAATCTTTCACTTATTTGTTAATGGTTGAATAGTAGATGCCATTTGTTCTAAACGCAAAATGGCTTTTAAAATTTCTTTTCGATTTCGTGTGGATTTTATCCATGCAGGTAGACGTGAAAAATAACTGTTATTACCAGTCTGTTTAGTTCTTTCTCTTAAATTAGCGTCAATGAATATTTTTAATTCTTTTAAATGTGCAGGGCTATAAACGTATATGTCTCCATGCCTACTTGAAGTTTTTAGATAAAGTTCAAGACCATAGTGTGTAAAACCAAATTTTTGGTCTAAAACAAAAGCTATATTATATTTTTCAAATTTTGAAAAATTTTGGCATAGATGACATTTAGCTTGAATATACGGAGGATAAGCTCCTGAATTATTCAGCTTTTGATTTGCCTTGATCCATGACCCACCACAACTTTGGCAACGCTGGTAAGTTGTGGCGTAAAAATGACCATTGTGACGACTCGATATTAAGCTCTCTTCAGCTTTAATTTGATAACAACAATTTAAACAACTAAAAGAAAAAGTTCCTTGATAAGGCGCATTTACTGGTGACAAAGGACTGTCATATTTTAGGATACTCAGATGAGAACATTTAGGACATTTTACCCACTGATCTGAATACATAAAAGATGATGGATAAAGCCCTCTATCAACATGTCTACTTATCATTAAAACAAACCTATTTTATTGCCTTGTAGCTCTTGCGCCAAGCTATAAGCCTGATGATCTGAAAACTTACTAATAATATCGAGTACCTGCATGATATTACTGTAGTGGTTATTGCTAAAGCGGGCACCGTATAAATGAAGGATCGACATTAAACGTTGTTCTTTAAAGCTTAAAGATTTATGTGGCATGGTTAATGGTACAAACGCGTCAAGAATAGTTTGCAAACTTTGATGTGCAATAATTTCTAAACCAGACTTCTGTGGGTGTTCAAAGATTTTTTCACGCGCCAGATTTTTGGCTGTTTCAATCCCTTTAGCAATATCTGGTGAGCAGTATTGTAAAAGGCTACCTTGGAGCTGACCTGTAATAATTTCATACTGATGTTTGGCAAAAGCGGTAGTGACTTCATCAACTAAACGTTTCATGACACGACCACGTAATGCCGAAATTTTTTGTTGCCATGTACTACTTGGCATTGATAATTCTTCAGGTTGGCCATAATCTGCAATTAAATTCAGAAAAATGGGTTCAACTTCTTGGTAATTCAGCATATTTAAAATAATGCCATCTTCTAAATCAATGAGGGCATAGCAAATATCGTCTGCAGCTTCTAATAAATAAGTAAGCGGGTGGCGGCAGTAATGATATTCACCTAATTGAATGAGACCAAGCTGTTCAGCAATTTGCTTTAAAATTTCTTTTTCAGACTGATAGCAACCAAATTTGGCTCGTTGGTGTGATGGACGATCACCTTGAGAAGCTATTGTTTTTGAAAGCCAAGGATATTTTAAATATGCGCCTAGGGTCGCGTAAGTTAAACGCATACCACCATCGTCTGGATGATAGTCAATACGGGTTAATAGCCGTAAACCTTGAGCATTACCTTCAAACTGACGAACATCGGCTTCTTCTTCGGGCGTCAATTTTTTTAGAAAATCATTATGTGATGCATCGTCAAACCATTCACGAATTGCATATTCACCAGCATGACCGAAGGGTGGGTTACCAATATCATGTGCAAGGCAGGCTGCTTGAATGATTGCGCCAACATCGGCAGGAGAAATCCAAACGGGCAATTCATCTTTTATTTTTTCGGCTGCCAGCATACCCATGGAACGGCCAATACAGGAAACCTCAAGGGAGTGAGTTAAACGGGTATGGATCCCGTCATGCTGTGCTAAGGGGTGAACTTGAGTTTTACGGTTTAACTGACGAAAACTTTGTGAAAATATAATGCGATCATAATCTTTATGAAATGGGCTTCGAGCCAATTCTGTACTGCTTTTTTTACTACCTAAACGAACTGCAGAAAGCAGTTCTAACCAACGCATTTGTTCCATTTATCATTATTCAAAACTATAAAGCCTGATCATGCCAAAAAAAACTTAAAAGCACTAGCGTGGTGCGACATAGTTTGTCTTAGTTGAGGTTTTATTATGTTATTGAATAAACATGAAACAATTTATTTTTACCTATAATGCTTAAAAAAATGATTTTGAACAAAAAACACATCACTTCTTGCAGAATTAGGTTACAGAATACTGATTCTACATCTAGCTGATTTTAGCAAGACACAGTAGAATATGCGCTCTCTCTAAAGTCACATTGCGGTAAGGTTCACAAGACCTGCCCGTGGAGCCAAAATCAACATGTTTATCGTGGCCGGTGCAGCAGCACATTCTTCTTTTAAGAAAGCTCAACTATTAACACGTTTATCGTCAATTAGTTCTGTTCAATCTTTTGACAGCCAATGGGTCTATTTGTTTGATCAAGCGCTCAACGAGCAGCAACATCAATCTGCTTTGCAATTATTAAATGACGGTGAGTCTTTTGAACTTCGTCAAACTGCAAGTGATGAGATTCAGATTTTAGTAACACCACGTGTGGGTACTATTTCACCTTGGTCTTCTAAAGCAACTGATATTTTCAAGAACTGTAATACACCAGTTCACCGTTTAGAACGCGGTCTTTTATTTACGTTAAAAGGTGTTTCTGAAATTTCTAATGAAGTAAAACAAGTACTTCATGACCGTATGACAGAAACTGTTTTTGCTCAAATTGATGATGCAAAAGCGCTCTTTTCAGAAACAGCTCCAAAACCTTTAAACTCAATTGATATCTTGGGTGAAGGTAAAGAAGCATTAGTAAAAGCCAACAACGAATTTGGTTTTGCTTTATCTGAACAAGAAATTGATTATTTAACCGAAGCGTTCACTCGACTTGGCCGTAACCCAAATGACATCGAGTTAATGATGTTTGCACAAGCAAATTCTGAACACTGTCGTCATAAAATCTTCGGTTCTGAATGGACAATTGATGGTGAAAAACAACCATTATCATTGTTCCAAATGATTAAAAATACTTATAAAGAATCACCAACTGACGTGTTATCAGCATATAAAGATAACGCTTCTGTAATTGTTGGTTATGACACTATGCGTTTTTATCCAAAAGCAGATGAAAATGGTCATTTTGTCTATAAATATAAGAGCCAAGCTGCTCATATTTTAATGAAGGTTGAAACTCACAACCATCCAACAGCAATTTCTCCATTTGCTGGTGCTGCAACTGGTTCAGGCGGTGAAATCCGTGATGAAGGTGCAACTGGTCGTGGTGGTAAACCAAAAGCTGGTTTAACAGGCTTTACAGTTTCTAACTTAAATATTCCTGGTTTTGAACAACCTTGGGAAGAAAACTACGGTAAACCTTCACGTATGGCATCGCCATTACAAATTATGATTGAAGGTCCATTAGGTGGCGCGGCATTTAACAACGAATTCGGTCGTCCTGCATTAAATGGTTATTTCCGTACTTTCGAACAAAACGTAAATGGTGAAGTGAAGGGCTTTCATAAGCCAATCATGATCGCTGGTGGTTACGGTAACATTCGTCCTGACCATGTAGAAAAAGATGCGATTCAACCAGGTGACTTGCTCATTGTATTGGGTGGCCCTGCAATGTTAATCGGCCTTGGTGGCGGTGCAGCATCTTCTGTAGACAGCGGTACAATGGGTGAAAGCCTTGATTTCGCATCTGTACAACGTGAAAACCCAGAAATGGAACGCCGTTGTCAAGAAGTGATCGATACATGCTGGCGCTTAGAAGACTTCAACCCAATCGTTTCTGTACACGACGTTGGTGCGGGTGGTTTATCAAACGCTATGCCTGAACTTGTAAACGACCACGAGTTAGGTGCAGTTCTTAATCTTCGTAAGATTCCTTCATTAGAACCGGGCATGAGCCCAATGGAAATCTGGTCAAACGAAGCACAAGAACGTTATGTTCTTGCAATTCGTCCAGAGTCTTTAGAACAGTTCGAAGCAATCTGTGCACGTGAACGTTGCCCATTTGCCGTTTTGGGTGAAGCAACAGAAGCACGTCATTTAACTGTTGAAGATCCATTGTTCCAAAACAATGCAGTTGATATCCCAATGCAAGTAATGCTTGGTGGTACACCGCGTATGCAACGTTCATATGAAACAATTGAGCGTAAAGGTAACGAGTTTGATGCTTCAAAAGTTGATTTGAAAGATGCGATTTTCCGTGTATTGAAAAATCCTACAGTTGCGTCTAAGTCATTCTTGATCACCATTGGTGATCGTTCAATTACTGGTATGGTTGCACGTGACCAAATGGTTGGTCGTTGGCAAATTCCTGTTGCAGATGCAGCAGTAACAACTACAAGCCTACAAGGCTTCACCGGTGAAGCAATGGCAATGGGTGAGCGTCCACCAGTTGCATTGTTAAATCCAGCAGCGTCTGCTCGTTTGGCAGTTGCTGAAGCAATTACCAATATTGCATGTGCAAACATTGAACAAATTAGCGATATCAAACTTTCTGCAAACTGGATGGCTGCTGCTGGTCAAAAAGGTGAAGACCAAGCACTGTTTGAAGGTGTGAAAGCGATTGGTATGGAAATGTGTCCTGCTTTGGGAATTGCAATTCCTGTAGGTAAAGACTCACTTTCAATGCGTACGACTTGGAATGATAACGGTGAAGATAAAGCTGTAACATCTCCAATGACTGGTGTAATTACTGCATTTGCTCCTGTAGCTGATGTTCGTAAGACTTTAACACCTGAACTTAAAAATTTAGAAGATTCAGTACTTGTACGCATTGATTTATCTAAAGGTCAGTTCCGTTTAGGTGGTTCGATTCTTGCTCAAGTATATAAAGCAATTGGTTCAATCACTCCAGATGTTGATAGTTTTGATGATTTCAAAGCGTTCTTTGCTTTAATTCAAGACTGGAATAACCGTGGATTGATTCAAGCTTACCATGACATCGGTGATGGTGGTTTACTCGCAACTGTAGCTGAAATGATGTTTGCTTCACGTCTAGGTGTGGCATTAGAAAACCAATCTACTGCGGGCTTATTTGCAGAAGAAATTGGTGCAGTAGTTCAAATCAAAGCAACTGATTGGGATGCTTTACAAGCAGATGTTGCTGCTTCTAGCTTGAAAGATGCAATTGCTGTAGTTGGTCGCGTAAATAATACAGATCAATTATCTGTAAATGGTTTGACACTAGAGCGTGCAGAGTTACAACAAGCTTGGTCTGAGGTATCTCATCAGATCCAACGTTTACGTGATAACGTTGAAACTGCTGATCAAGAATTTGCTTTAATTACTGATAAATCACATCAAGGTTTAATTGCTAAACCTACATTTGATTTAAATGAACCTATTGAAGCGCCGTTTATCAACAGCCGTCGTCCTAATATGGCAATCTTGCGTGAGCAGGGTGTAAATGGTCATATTGAAATGGCAGCAGCTTTCGACAAAGTTGGCTTTAATACGATTGACGTACACATGAGCGACTTACTTGCTGGTCGTGTAAGCCTAAGTGATTTCGAAGGTTTAGTGACTTGTGGTGGTTTCTCTTACGGTGACGTAATGGGTGCAGGCGGTGGCTGGGCAAAATCAGTTCTGTTCAATGCGAAGTTACGTGATCAGTTTGAACAATTCTTCCACCGTGAAGGTACGTTTAGCTTAGGTATCTGTAATGGTTGCCAAATGTTGTCACAATTAGCACCGCTTATTCCAGGTGCTGAACACTGGCCACGTTTCCACCGCAATATGTCAGAAGTTTTTGAAGCGCGTAGCGTAAACGTTCGTGTTGAAAAATCTGTTTCTGTATTACTTGATGGTATGGAAGGTTCGATTTTACCAATTGCTGTTGCACATGGTGAAGGTCGTGCGGTTGCAAGTGAAGCTAACATAGCAAGCTTGAATGCAGCGAACCAAGTTGCATTGCGTTATGTTGACAGCCATGGTAACCCGACTCAACATTATCCATTGAACCCGAACGGTTCACCGGAAGCGATTACTGGTGTAACGTCTAAAGATGGTCGTGCAACAATTATGATGCCGCATCCAGAGCGTACTTTCCGTGCAATTCAACACTCTTGGAGTCCAGAAGAGTGGACTGAAGATGGTGCATGGTTACGTATGTTCCGTAACGCACGTAAGTTTATCGGTTAATATAAAAATTGAAATAAGCCACCGAAAGGTGGCTTATTTGTATGTAGTACAATGTAAATAGAATAAATAGTAGAGAAGAAAAATGAAATCAAAAATCCATTTCCGTGAGTTTGCACTTTTGATGGCATTACTCATGTCTATTGTTTCTTTTTCAATAGATGCAGTTTTACCTGCTTTAGGTGAGATTGGACGAGTTTTTGACTTAAAGAATAATAATCAGACACAGTGGGTCATTATTGGTATTTTTTCTGGTATGACGATAGGGCAACTTATTGCTGGACCACTATCTGATGCGATCGGTCGTAAACGCATTTTATTTGCTGGGATCATCATTTACTTTTTGGGAAGTTTATTGTGCTTTACCACACAAAGTTTTGAATGGTTTTTAGTAGGGCGCTTTATTCAAGGTATTGGGGTTTCTGGACCTTACGTGGCTTCTATTTCAATTGTTAGAGATAAATATAGCGGTGCTCAAATGGCCCGTATCATGTCCTTAATTATGATGGTGTTTATGGTTGCTCCAGCAATAGCACCAAGTCTGGGACAGCTTATTATTCATTTCTTTGGTTGGCGTAATATTTTTGTTTTATATATGGTTTATGCAACAGTGGTTGGTGCATGGGTAGCATTACGACTAGAAGAAACCTTGCTGCCTGAAAAACGTTTACCTATGCGTTTACAAGCATTTCAAGAGGGCTTTAAAGAAGTAGTGAGTAACAAAACCACCATGAGCTATTTGTTATGTGCAGGCTTTTGCTTTGGTGGATTTATTGGCTATTTAGGAACTTCTCAACAAATTTTTATGCAGCAGTTTGGTAAAACTGGGCAAGAGTTTAGTGCTTACTTTGCTGTGCTTGCGGGTGTGATGGGAATTGCTTCATTTACCAACTCTAAAATTGTGATGAAGTTTGGTATGCGTCCAATTTGTATTTATGGCTTTCTAGGTCTGTGCTTAATTTCTTTGGTTTTCTTAGGAATTCAACTTTTAGGCGTGGCTGTGTCATTCTGGATGTTTATGCTTTATGCCTGCATTCTGTTTTTATTATTTGGAACTTTATTTGGTAACTTAAATGCGATTGCAATGGAGCCAATGGGGCATGTTGCTGGTATGGCTTCGGCCATTATTGGTGCAGCGTCCTCCGTTTTGTCACTTATTCTTGCCTCTATTATTGGGCAATTATATGATGGGACCTTAATACCAATGACTGGCGGCTTCGCTATTTTATGCGGTTTAGCATTTATGATGACCGTATATGAGAAGAGACAGTTAAAGATTGTTGATAATGCAAATCTTTGATTAAATATGATAAAAGTTTTATTTATATATTATTGTCTTTAAATAAATGAAGAAAAGATTATTAGATACTGCAACTGTATTACTAGATAAGTTTGTTAATCGTTATCATGATTGTGAGGGTTTTTGGGCAATCGGTGTTTTGTATACACATTGTTTTTCAATAGGTGAGTTTTCCTTAACATTTGATCTATTAAATAGTAACTCTTTCATAAATGATGAATTTTTAAAGAACGTAAATAATAAATTCTCGAGCTATCTAGATGATTATTTAGCAATTCATAAGAAAAAAAGAGAGGATTTGATTGAGGCTGTCATAAAAATTGCATTTGATAAAGATCATAAAATATCAGCAGATACTCTATATGGTGATTATTTCCAGGTTAGAGTAATTCTTGTTGATTCATACACAAGAACTTTTTCTAGATACAATGATGGATATTGTGTGGCTCATACTCATTGGATAAAGCAAAGAAATTATATAGATTCATTACCAATAGAAGATCATCCACTCATAGGGAATTATAATTTCTCATTAAATTTATCTCCAAAATCTTTAGAGATTACAGATGTATTATTTAATATTCCTAAAGTTCTATAATCCATCAGCTCGTGGTGAAAGCCAATCTTTATACTTATTTATTAACTCATTCCTCTTGGCGTCATTAAAGATAATAAAATCAATGCCACCATCATATGGAGCAATAATTATATTTTGCTCAAAAGAAATCATAAAGGCTCGAACCTCATCGTCGGCGATCTTTTTTAATAAGTCATTGTGTTCATTTTTTTTCCAAATTTCATTGATGGAATACGGTCTATAGAAATGATCTTCTTCGTCATCATCATAATTTTCGGGATTAGCTTGTGTTAGATTTATTTCTTTTTCTGGATGAAATTCGTATTTGAGCCTTAAAGTTGGATCATATATTTTATTATTATCGCTTTGACTGAAATAATGACCGGTAACAATAAAAATAGAAGCATTAGAATCGAAACAGTCATCAATAATTTGATTATGACGATTTAATAATAATTCATATTCTGCAGGTGTATCTGCATATCTTTTTGACTCTGGAAGGCTATGAATTCGGAACCAAAATTGTGAAAAATATTGTCGAAAACAATGTGAAATTGGAAGTTTATTAGGATAAAAAAACTTCCATTGATTTATGAATGAATTAGTCATTTTTCTTTTGGCCTAAATATTTATTAACATGTTATTTGATAAGTTACACAAAAAACAATTTAATAAGAAAAATATTTCGATGGGTAAGGTAAATTTATATTAAATTATACTTTAAGGAAGTTGGTTCAATTTTTGCTTTCTCTGTAACAACGATAAAAATCGGAGATCAAAATGATGAAAAACAAAAATCACATAAGAGCGATGTCTACAAAGGACAGAGGCTGGCGCTTATTTGGCTTAGCACTTGCTATTCAAATTCTTTTTATTGGAGCAAATTATTTGGCACTGATGAGCTGACTTTGATTTAGGGTATTCTTAAAAGGTATGCTTTAACATAAGTTCAATATTTTTGGGTCATTTTACAGATGTTAAAGTTAATCTATTACGTACCTGAGTCATATCTTGAGTCGACTAAACAGTCCATATTTGCTGCTGGTGCAGGTGGTATCGGGAATTATGAACACTGCGCATGGCAAGTCAAAGGAATAGGGCAGTTTAAACCAGTCAAAGGCGCTGATCCTTATATTGGACAGCTCGGTGAACTCGAACAAATTGAAGAATGGCGTGTTGAAACAATTGTACTTGAAGAAAAGGCAAGTGAGGTTGCGAAAGCATTAAAGGCAAGCCATCCTTACGAAGAGCCTGCCTTTGAATTTATCCAAATTTTGGATATTAGTTAAATTGTGAGAAATCTGGTTTACGTTTCTGCATAAATGCCTGTACAGCTTCTAGCATTTCAGGTGATTGAACGCGTTGCATAAAGATTTCAGCTTCATGATCAATACATGCAATGATCTTATCCAGATCATGCTTCATCAATGCTTTTGTTTGTTTCAGTGAAGCAAGTGGTAATGCTGCTAAGTGTTGAGCAGTTGCCTGAGCAGATGCGTAAGAATCTTCAACGACTTCATTCACTAAACCAGCTTGTGTTGCCGTTTCTGCATTAAATTTTTTCGCAGTAAACAAAAGTTCAGCTGCTTTGTGATAGCCGGCTTGTTTAACCAATAGTTGGCTAGCACCACCTTCTGGAGAAAGGCCAAGGCTTACAAATGGAATTTGGAATAAGGCAGTGTTGTCAGCAAACACTAAGTCCGCATGTAATAAAATCGTAACACCAATACCAATTGCTACACCTTTTACTGCAATAATCAAGGGTTTCGATAATTTGGCAGCAGATTTAAGGAGTACAAATGGAGGAACTTGACCTGCCGGACCTGCATTAGGATTTTGTACAAAACCCATAAAGTCTTTCATATCATTACCAGCGGTAAAATCTTGTTCAATACCACGTAAAATGACTACTCGTACATCTTTATTTTGATCAGCTTCATCAAGCGCTTGAGCAATCCATAAGTAAAGTTCGCCATATAATGCATTTTTTGCTTCTGGGCGATTTATGGCTAAGGTGAGTACGCCACCTTGCAAATTTGCTTGTAAATGTTCATGAGGTTGTTGAATACAGCTAAGTGTCATCGTACTATCCTTGCTTTAAACCACGTTGTTGATTTTTAGGTTCTCATTATGGCGCATATTTTTTGTAATAAGCGTAACTGGTGAGTTCATAAAAAGTGAAAAACTCATTATGTATACATTTGACTATCTTGTTTTTATAGGGCGTTTTCAACCATTTCATTTGGCTCATATGCAGACAATTGAAATTGCTTTGCAGCAAAGCCATTATGTCGTTTTAGCATTAGGCTCTGCTCAAATGGAGCGCAATATCAAGAATCCGTTCTTAGCAGTAGAGCGCGAGCAAATGATCTTGTCAAATTTTTCACCGGATGAGCAAAAGCGTATTCGGTTTGTACATGTTGTTGATGTTTATAATGATGAGAAGTGGGTAAAACAAGTCAAATCACTGGTAAATGGTGTAATAGAACCGAACTCAAAAGTTGGTTTGATTGGGCATTTTAAGGATGAGTCTTCTTATTATTTGAGACTATTTCCTGAGTGGATTATGGTGGAACTGGATAGCTTAAAGGATTCTATTTCAGCCACTCCAATGCGTGAAGCTTATTATCGTGGTGAAATCCAAACGGAATTTTTTCCTGTAGGAACGATTAAATTTTTAGATGAATTTAAAGAAACTGAAGTTTATGCTGAACTACAACGCAAATATCTCATAGATGATAAAAGTAATTTAAATTAAATCAGTTTGTGGCCTTAATTCTTGAATCAGAAAATCGATAAGAACACGAATATGAAAAGATTCGTGTTTTTTATGTGGGTAGAGGAGAGAAAAAGGACGTGAAGTTCCTGAAAATTTTGTAAGAACTTCAAGCAACTCTCTATTTTTAAGTTCTTTTTCTACTATAAAACGGTAGGTTTGTAATAATCCTGCACTATGTTTTGCTAAGGTGACAGTACCTAAAATATCATCTAAACAACGAATCTTACCTGTGCTTTGATATTCAATAGTTTGATGATTTGAATTGAATAACCAAGGTACATTTTTTCCTGTACTAGGTAACACAAATTGAATGCATTGATGATTCTGCAAATCGTCAAGAGTCTGCGGTGTGCCGAAATTTTTTAAATATTCTGGTGAAGCCACCACTATTAGCTCAGCTTGTTCAAGCTGACGTGCAATCAAATTCGAATCAGCAAATTGTCGTCCACGAATTGCTAAGTCATATCCTTCTGCAATAAAGTCCACATTTTTATTAGTTAGTTGAACATCAACTTCGATGGCGGGATATTGTCGTGAGAATTTTGCTAATAATGGCAATATTCGGTAATGCCCATAAGGTGTCGGTACGCTGATGCGAACCAAACCTGAGGGTTGTTGCTTTTGGTTTTTAAGTTGTTGCTCAGCTTCTAAAATTTGCTTTAATGCTTGTTTACATTCCTCAAAATACATTTTTCCTTGTGGTGTCAAACGTACGTGTCGAGTCGTTCTCATAAAAAGTGGTGTTGCTAAATGTTTTTCTAATCGGGCAATTGAACGGCTTACCGCTGCTGGACTAACACCTGCATGAAGTGCTGCTTTGGAAAAGCTTTCGTTTTCTGCGACTAAGCAAAATAGCTCTACGCTACTAAACATCATTCTTTTTAGCTGTTGAGCCATTTATTACACCATGTAAAAAATGATTTGAGTTTTTGGCTATTTAAGCACATATAAGTAAACAATAAGATGATTTTCATACCTTGTATGGAGTTATTTTATGAAACTATTTTATTCACCAAATGCCTGTTCTTTAGCGCCACATATTGTTTTAAGAGAGTTAGGATTTCCATTTGAATTAATCAAGGTTGATTTACACCAGCATTTAACAGAAATGGGTGAAGACTTTTACCAACTTAATAAAAAAGGACAAGTACCGTTATTACAGCTTGATGATGGTTCATTGTTAACGGAAGGCGCTGTAATTAGCCAATTTCTTGTTGACCAATCGTCAAGAAAAGATTTATTAGCTGAAATAAATACCGTCGATCGTTACGAGACTCTCTCATGGGTGAACTTTATTGCTTCTGAAATTCATAAAGCGTATTCGCCATTTTTCAATGACTCTTATAATGAACAATGCAAAAGTGTATATAGCATCATCCTCAATAAGCACTATTCATGGATTGATGAACAACTAAAGGGACAAAAGTATTTAACAGGAAGCAACTTTACGATTGCTGATATTTATCTTTTTGTCGTTACTCGCTGGTCTGATTTTATTGGGCCCGATTTAAAGAATTTTATGCATTTAGCAAGTTTTATGCAGAGAATCGCCGAGCGTCAAACAGTTCAAGATGCTATTGCAGCCGAATCTCTTTGTTATGAAAGAAAATTATAAAAGGAGATGAGTATGCCTTATATCTTAATTCAAATTACTAAAGAAAATGTCTCGTTACAGCAGAAACAACAATTAATTCGAGAAGCAACGGAGCTTATGGTTCGTATACTTGATAAAGATCCTGCTACTACATTTGTAGTCATTGATGAAGTTGAAACTGATAACTGGGGTGTTGCAGGTGAAACTGTTTCTGCGATACGAAAAAGACAAAGTTGGAGTACTTAAAATGCAAAATAATCCTATTACTGAGATTCAGAAACAACTAGAGCAATATTTTGATGGTTTGTATTTTTGTGATGTGCAACTTCTAAATAATGTTTTTCATCCTGATGCTATATATATCAATGTAACCGAGCAACCCGTACTACGACTTAGCATGGCTGAATATTTTCCGATTGTTGCGAGTCGAATTTCTCCAGCTTCAAAGCGACAAACACGACAGGATAAAATCAATTCAATCAATTTGATTAATGAACGGTTGGCACTAGTACATGTTGAATGCGTTATCCACCCTAAATATTTTTATGATGCTCTTACATTTGTATTTGAAGATGATAAATGGAGGATTATATCGAAAGTATTCCATTATCAAATATTAACGGACTGAATGATTAAGCATCTGCCCAAAATATAAGTCGGTTGGAAAAAGGATCGGTGATGCTGAGTTCAAGGGTTTCCCAATCTGTTTTTTCAACCTGAGGTTTAGAAAATTTATAATCTTTTTTGCTTAGTTCACTATGCAACTCATAAATATGTTCCCAATAAATACGGATTGCACTATGAGGGCTCGCATCTCCAAAATGTTCAGATAAATGAATGATGCAATCATCTTTGGAGATTTGTAAATACAACGGAAAGTTATCTTCAAATTGGTGTTGCCAATCAAGCTGAAAGCCTAAGAAATCAAGATAAAATGATTGAGCTAACGCGACATCAAAAATTCTTAAAATAGGGGTAATTGAACCAGATTGCATCATTTTTCCTTTTAACGTGTACCAAATTGTTGTGTCCAGTAACTCTTTTGTTTAGCAGACTGGTCCGAAGCACAAGCGATTGCATAAGTTGTAAACTTAGGGTTCATTAGGTTACTACAATGTAGAGGGCTTGCTAGCCATTTTGTCATTACTTCATTTAAAGTTTTCTGCCCACTCGCAACATTTTCACCATTAACTTTACCAAGTGAATTATAAAGTTTTAAACGTGACTTTAAATCTAGTCCTGTTGAGCCAACATGTCCAAGAAAGTTATGTGTTGCCATATCTTGACTATGAGAGAGCGCACCTTGGTATAAATTATTATTCCAACTCAGCGGCGTAGTTGCAGAAAAATACTGCTGACCACACTGGCGTGATTGCTGGCGAATTTGATTAATAGTATTAAGAATAGCTTGTTGATAGGCAGGATTTTGTAAATCTTGGCAGCTTATTTCTGTAGGTGATTTCTGAATTTGTGGAGTAGAAGAGCTAAGAGTCGGAGGCATACTCGAAGAGTTCACAGAACATGCAGTTAAAATAAGACTACAAACCGATAAAATAGAAAAGTTTAGTAGACTCATAATCATGCCTTCATTTGAATTATTTTAATATTTTTATCATACGCGAAATTGAACTGATTGAGTGATTTTTATACAATAGAAAAGCGAGTATTAGACTCGCTTTTCTCTACTTAAGTTTATTAAGCTGATTGTAATGTTTTTAAGTCTTCTAGAACTTGTTCAGCATGTCCAGCAGCTTTTACTTTGCGGTAACTTTTAACTAAAGTTTTGTTATGGAAAATGAAAGTGGAGCGTTCAATACCCATTACTTTTTTGCCATACATATTTTTTTCTTTAATGACATCAAAGTGATTACAGAGCACTTCTTCTTTATCACTAATCAGATCAATAGTCAGTGCCTGCTTTTCTGTAAAGTTCTGATGAGCTTTTACCGAGTCGCGAGAGACACCATAAATACGAGCGCCCAAAGCATCAAACTGGTCTTTTAAACAAGAAAAACCGACAGCTTGTGTGGTACAGCCTGGTGTTGAATCTTTAGGGTAGAAGTAAATAATCAGCCATTCATTATCGACTTCAGCCAAATTAACTTCGCCGTGTGTAGTAGGGAAAACCTGATTTGGCAGTTGAATATTCTCAGACATTTCTTATCCTTTAAAAGTTAAATTTGATCTAATTCAAGTGGTAGAAAAGCATATTCTTCATGATAAACAATATCGAGTTTTCTTACAGGAATAGCTTTGTTAAAAATTGGACCATCAATGACAGTGGTATGGAATTCGCCGCCCTCACCACATGGATCAATGCCACGGTTTTCAAGCTCTTCTATATATTCTAAAGATAAAATTTGACCTAAATCTTCTACTTTCATTCCTAGTTTAATATTAACAGTGACAATTACACTTTTAAATCCAAGTTGAATAAACTCTTCAACAACTTCACGGTGCGGACGCAGCCAGAGTGGCATGCCTAATTTAAGCCCCACTGTTTGAGTGACACGGTCATGCCAACAACCATGTTCAGGCATATCTAAGTCACCTGTAACCAGCACTTCTGCACCTTTTTGTTTAGCTTCACTCAATAAGCTAATGAATTTACTTTCATAGTCATTCCAGCTAGATGAAGCCATAAATACGGGTAAGCCCATTGCTTGCGCTTGTGCTCGAATAATATCAAGTGGCATTGCATGCGAACGAGAACGTTGACCATACTCTTCCAGCATAACAATTAAACCCATTACCTTGCCAGTTTTCATAGCGTGGTAGAGAGCAAGAGAGCTGTCTTTACCTCCACTAAATGAGACAATAGACTTTTTATCAGTTGCGTTGGTTTTCCATTGTTCTTGCATGGTTTATTTCGAATGACTAAATGAGTGTTATTTTAGCAGAGCTATAAAAAAAGCCTGCATAAATGCAGGCTTAATTTGACTCAATAAAAGCTTATTTTTTAGGAGCTTGTTGTTGAGCTGCTTTCATCGCATCTTCAGTTAACTTCTCAAGTTTAGTTGTTAACTGAGGACCTAAACATGCTTTAAGATCACGGTTTTGTTGTTGTACAAAAGCTAAAGAGCTTGGGCTTTTCTTCGCATTGATTGCGCTTTGAATTTCCCATTTTTGAGCTTCAGTTACTTTACCTTGAGCATCAACTTGGCAGCTACAGAATTTGCTAACTTCAGCTGAACTTAATTTACCGCCTTTTGCAGTTTGGTCTTTACAAACGTTGATTAATGCACCTTTAACGTTAGTGCTTTTATATGCCGCTTGAACTGGGTTTTCAGCTGCATGAGCTGAACCAGCCATAAGTGCAACTGCTGAGAATAAAGATGAAAGAATAAGATTTGATTTTAACAACTTCATAAATTTTACCTACTTATTGCGGTATGTAGCGTGTTGGATCGGTAACACCAGCATCGATAAAGCCTTCTTTACGTAAACGGCAACTGTCACACTTGCCACACGCACGTCCTTGAGCATCTGCTTGGTAGCAAGATACCGTTTGGCTATAGTCTACGCCATGTTCAATCCCTAAACGTATAATATTCGCTTTGGATAAATGTAACAGGGGTGTTTCAAATTTAAGTGGTTTTCCTTCAACGCCAGCTTTTGTTGCTAAACGAGCCATATTGGCAAAAGCATCAATAAATTCTGGGCGACAATCAGGATATCCTGAATAATCAACAGCATTGATACCAATCACAATTGCTTCAGCATTGAATACTTCAGCTGCTGCTAAGGCATATGAAAGGAAAATTGTGTTACGTGCTGGTACATAAGTTACAGGAATGCCTTCTTGTAATTGTTCTGGTACCGCAATGTTATGGTCTGTAAGTGCAGATCCGCCTAAATTTGCTAAATCGATATTAATAACACGATGTTCAACACCAGCACATTGAGCTAATGCTTTTGCTGCATCGAGTTCAGTGGTCGAGCGTTGACCATACATAAAACTAATAGCAATACATTCATAGCGCGCTTGTGCCCAAGCTAGGCAAGTGGTTGAGTCTAAGCCGCCTGAAAGTAAAACAATGGCACGAGGGCGCATATTTTTCTCCATATTCGGAATAATTTATTTTATTGAGCGATTAACGACCTGATTCATCATTCCAAAGCAGTTTATGTAACTGTAGTTGGAAACGAACAGGCATTTTATCGTCCAGTATCCACTGTGCCAGATCACGTGCTAAACGTGGTAGGCCAACAGCACCTTTTTCAACTGCAAAAGCAGGGGAGAACCAAACGGTACTGACTTTAGTTTGCAGTTGATATTGTTCAACTTGTTGCTTTGACCATTCATAATCTTCACGGTTACAAATCACAAATTTGATTTGGTCATGTGATGTTAGACAGTCAAGATTGCTGATGAGATTACGATGTTCTTCACCAGAAGTTGGAGTTTTTAAATCGAGGACTTTAGAAACGCGTGGGTCTACTTTTGACACATCGAGTGCGCCACTGGTCTCTAAAGAAACGTCAAAACCTACATCGCATAAACGTTGTAATAAAATTAAGCAATTTGGCTGCGCTAAAGGTTCACCACCAGTCACACAAATATAAGGGGTTTTATATTTTTCAGCCGTTTCAATAATGTGCTCAAGTGATAAACGCTCGCCACCTTCAAAAGAATAAGTGGTATCGCAATATGTACAACGTAAAGGACAGCCTGTGAGACGAATAAATACAGTCGGTAGACCAGAGGCATTTGCTTCACCCTGCAACGAGTAAAAAATCTCGGTAATGCGTAAACCAGACGCAGGGTCAGAGACAGGAATTGCAGAGGAACGTAAGGAAGCCATTCTAGAAATACCACATTATATAAAAAATAAAATCTCTACGATCAGTGTTGATCGTAGAGATGAGGAGCGATTAAAGCTCCGCAAGAGAGTTATAACAAATTAGTCAGCGCGTAACAAATCGTTCAAGCTAGTTTTTGCACGTGTTTTTGCATCAACTTTTTTCACGATGATTGCAGCATATAAGCTGTAAGTACCACATTTAGATGGCAAGCTGCCTGAAACTACAACTGAACCTGCTGGTACACGACCGTAATGGATTTCGCCAGTTTCGCGGTCATAAATTTTGGTTGATTGGCCGATGAAAACGCCCATTGAGATAACTGAACCTTCTTCGACAATAACACCTTCAACGATTTCAGAACGCGCACCGATAAAACAGTTATCTTCAATAATAGTTGGGTTAGCTTGTAAAGGCTCTAAAACACCACCAATACCTACACCACCAGACAAGTGAACGTTTTTACCAATTTGAGCACATGAACCTACAGTTGCCCATGTATCAACCATTGTGCCTTCATCTACATAAGCACCAATGTTGACATAAGATGGCATTAACACCACATTTTTAGCTTGGAAGCTACCACGACGAGCAACAGCAGGAGGCACAACACGTACACCAGCAGCTTTAAATTGCTCTTCAGTCCAACCAGAGAATTTAGTTTCAACTTTGTCGTAGAAACGAAGATCACATGACTCGATTGGTTTATTGTCATTGAGTTTAAATGATAATAAAACAGCTTTTTTTAACCATTGATGAACAACCCATTCACCATTGATTTTCTCTGCAACACGAAGTGTACCGTTATCTAATCCAGCGATGGCTTCTTCAACAGCTTGGCGAATTTCGCTTGAGCAATCTGCTGCAGTAAAGTTTGCGCGGTCTTCAAATGCTTGCTCAATGATCGTAGAAAGCTGAGACATGATCTTCCTTCCATAAAAAATTTTAAAGATTTTACACTAATTTGTGACAAGAATCTTTGAAAAAACGTGTTACTTTTTAAGCGAGAGTTAAAGTGGAAAAGCTTATTAGATAATCAAGTGTTTTTTACACAAAAATGATTTGAAAATAAAAATTTAACTCAATTTGTATCAAAAAATAACAGAAATCTAGCAGTTTTTGTATAAAAAAGACTCTATGCTCTTGAATATAATTTTTGTCACAAGCTGAAAAATTAAAAACAGAGCCTTTTCTTGAGGAGAAAACGATGAAAGTATTACGTGTTTTAGTGACAACTACAGCTTTACTTGCTGCTGGTGCTGCAATGGCAGATGAAGCTGTTGTTCATGACAGTTATGCATTCGATAAGAACCAATTAATTCCAGTAGGCGTACGTGCTGAGGCTGGTACCACAGGTTACGGTGGTGCTTTATTATGGCAAGCAAACCCATACGTTGGTTTAGCATTAGGTTATAATGGTGGTGACGTTTCTTGGCGTGATGATGTGTCAGTAAATGGCACTAAATACGACTTAGATATGGACAATAACAACATTTATTTAAATGCTGAAATTCGTCCATGGGGCGCGAGTACTAACCGTTGGGCGCAAGGCTTATATATTGCCGCTGGTGCTGCTTATTTAGACAATGATTATGATTTAGCTAAACGTATTGGTAATGGTGGAACATTAACAATTGATGGTAACAATTATCAGCAAGCAGTTGCCGGTCAGGAAGGTGGTGTTCGCGGTAAAATGAAGTATGAGAATGATATTGCTCCTTACGTAGGTTTTGGTTTTGCACCTAAAATCAATAAAAACTGGGGTGTATTCGGTGAAGTAGGTGCTTACTATACTGGTAATCCAACAGTTCAGTTAACTCAATATAATCTTGCACCTGTAACAGGTAATACTACGCTTCCACAAGATGCAGTTGATAAAGAAGCAAATAAAATCCGTAACGATGACAAATACAAATGGTTACCAGTGGGTAAAGTTGGTGTGAACTTCTACTGGTAATATCCTAAAGAAAAACGAGCTTCGGCTCGTTTTTTTTGTACTTAGTAAAATAAAAGAGCTTAAAAGCTCTTTTATTTTATTCTTAATTTTTATTCATCTGGATAAGCAATTTTCTTAAGCGCTTTAATATCAGCATCGGGTGAGCATAAAGAAATAAACTCATAACCGTAACCACGTAATAAATGACCTTTACGAACAGCAATCCATGTGGTGTTAACACCAAAGATATCAGTTTTAATTTGCTTTAAACGATAGTCACGTTCTGCATCGTAAGCAACATCGTTGACAATTCCGACGCCCATGCCAAGTTCTACATACGTTTTAATAACATCGGCATCAAGAGCAGACATTACAATATCAGCATCGATTTGAGCGTCTTCAAATGCTTTATCAATTTTTGAACGGCCTGTAAAACCACCGTGATAAGTAATTAGCGGATATTCAGATAGAGCATCAAGATCAATCTTATTGAGCTTTGCAAGCGGGTGATCTTGCGGAGTAATAATACTGTGTTGCCATTGATAGTATGGAATACTTGCTAAGTTTTCTTCAGTTGTTAAAGACTCTGTCGCAATACCAATATCTGCTTCACCTTGTAAAAGCATTTCTGAAATTTCAACGGGGCTGGCTTGTTGCAAAATCAAATGTACTTTAGGGAAGAGCTTTTTAAATTGATTGACGATCGGTGGTAGTACATAACGTGCTTGAGTATGCGTTGTCGCAATTGTTAACGTACCTTCATCCACTTTATTAAAGTCATCGGCAAGACGTTTAATATTTTCCGCATCTACAAGCATACGCTCTACAATGCTAAGTAGTGATTGGCCCGGTTCAGTTAAACCAAGTAAACGTTTACCTTTACGAACGAAAAGTTGTACACCTAATTCATCTTCTAAATCTTTAATATGTTTACTTACACCTGATTGAGAGGTGTATAACGCGGCAGATGCTTCCGTTAAATTAAAGTTTTGGCGTACTGTTTCTCGGATAATTCTTAATTGTTGAAAGTTCATTTACACTTTTCCTCGAAAGAGGTGAGGAATGGCTTTAAATTCCGCGACATGATTCCTCACCAAATAATTCCTTAAGCAACTTGATCTGCAAATAGATGAAGTTGAGATGCACTGACCCAAACAGTTTGATTTGGTTTAAATGCATGTTGTTTTGCAGCTTCACTGCTCAGAGCAATCTCAATTAAACGTCCATTACGATCTTGTAATTCCGCCACTACTTTTCCAGCAATCCAGACTTCACGTACAAAAGTTGCTTCAATTGTATTTGCCTGAGGTTGCGAATGAATATGTAACTCATCCGGACGGGCAAAAGCAATCACTTTTCCTTGCGGTGCCTGAACTGTAGTCGGTAATTCGATACGATCATTGCCAATACGGATAATACCGCCAGCATGTTCACCTTCAAAACGATTTGCTTGACCCAAGAAATCAAATACAAATGGCGTTGCAGGTTTTTCGTAGACTTCTCGCGGCGAACCAATTTGTTCGACATTGCCTTTATTCATCACAATAATCTGGTCGGCCACTTCAAGAGCTTCTTCTTGATCATGGGTTACGAAAATTGAAGTGATATGCAATTCGTCATGCAAGTTGCGTAACCAGCGACGTAATTCTTTACGGACTTTGGCATCAAGTGCGCCAAATGGTTCATCAAGTAATAAGACTCGTGGCTCTACTGCCAACGCACGGGCTAAAGCAATACGTTGACGTTGACCACCAGAAAGCTGAGCAGGGTAACGGTCTGCTAAAAAGCCCAGTTGAACTAGATCAAGCAGACGAGTAACACGTTTTTTAATCTCAGCTTCCGAAGGACGGGTCGCACGAGGGCGAACACGTAAACCAAAGGCAATATTGTCAAATACAGTCATGTGACGGAATAAAGCATAGTGCTGAAATACAAAGCCGACTTGACGTTCGCGAACATGGACATTAGTTGCATCTTCGCCTTCAAGTAACACTTGACCGCCATCTGCTGATTCTAAGCCAGCAATAATACGAAGTAGTGTGGTTTTACCGCAGCCAGATGGTCCGAGTAGCGCAACCAGTTCACCCTCTGGAAAGTCTAGGGAAATATTTTTAAGCGCATGGAATGCACCAAAGTGTTTTTCAATATTCTTAACTTGAATACTCATGATTTCATTCCTTACGAATCAGTTGAATGCGGTTCTGGTTTGTCTTGATGTAGTTCTAACCAAGTTTTCAATACCAGTGTTAATAAGGCTAAGAAAGCAAGTAATGAGGACACAGCAAAGGCTGCACTAAAGGTGTACTCGTTATATAAAATTTCAACATGAAGTGGCAGGGTATTGGTTTCACCACGGATGTGGCCAGAAACTACCGATACTGCACCGAACTCACCCATTGCACGCGCATTACACAAAATCACGCCGTAAATTAAACCCCACTTAATGTTAGGCAGAGTGACTTTCCAAAAGGTTTGCCAGCCTGAAGCACCTAACACAATTGCTGCTTCTTCTTCCTCTGTTCCTTGAGCTTCCATCAGTGGAATTAACTCACGTGCAACAAAAGGAACGGTAATAAAGATGGTCGCTAATACAATCGCAGGTACGGCATATAAAATCTTGATGTCATGGTCCATTAACCAGCCGCCTAACCAACCTTGAGCACCAAAAATCAGTACAATCATTAAACCTGCAATAACAGGCGAAACCGAAAAAGGCATATCAATAATGGTGGTTAAAATCGCTTTGCCTCTAAACTGGAACTTAGAAACAGCCCATGCAGCGGCAATACCAAATATCACGTTAATTGGAACGGCAATCGCTGCTGTGAGTAATGTTAATTTCACCGCTGACAAAGTATCTGGATCAATTAGAGCCTGAACATAAACTTCAAGGCCTTGTTTAAATGCTTCAACAAAAACCAAAATAAGTGGCAGCATCAAGCAACTAAGAAAGAAAATCAGTGCAACTGTAATGAGCGTATAACGTACCCAAGTCGGTTCACGAGTCGCATCACGGGACTGTAGCTTCAAAGCAAGTGCATTGCTGTCGGTATGTAGGTTCATGTGATATTTCTCCCTGTACGACGGTTTGCCCAGGCTTGCAGTAAATTAATAGCAAATAAAATAATGAAAGAGAGAACTAACATGACCGCTGCAATGGTGGTTGCACCTGCATAATCATATTCTTCAAGGCGAGAAATAATCATGAGCGGGGCAATTTCTGTTTTAAACGGCTGGTTACCTGCGATGAAAATTACAGAACCATATTCACCCACGCCACGAGCAAATGCTAAAGCAAAGCCTGTAAATAGAGCAGGTAGTAATATTGGCAAAATAATTTTAGTAATCGTCTGCCAGCGATTTGCTCCAAGTGCAGAAGCAGCTTCTTCAAGCTCGGTTTCGATATCGCTTAGTACGGGTTGAACAGTTCGAACAATAAAAGGAATACCAATAAATACTAAAGCTAGCGTAATCCCGATCGGTGTATAGGCAACCTGAATACCGAGTGGTTCTAAATATTGACCAATCCAGCCAGTGGGTGCATAAAGTGAAGTAAGCGCAATACCTGCAACTGCTGTTGGAAGTGCGAAAGGTAAGTCTACTAAAGCATCAACCAGACGTTTTCCGGGAAAGTTATAACGAACAAGGCACCAAGCTAAAAGTAGTCCGAAAACAACATTAATAAACGCCGCAATTAAAGCTGAACTAAAGCTCAATTGAAGCGATTTTAAAATACGTTCAGAGGTTAAAATTTCCCATAGTCCGTCCCATCCGATTCCAAATGATTTGATAAAGACTGCGGCTAATGGAATAAGCACAATAAAAGAAACGTAGGCGAGGGTGAAGCCCAATGATAGACCAAACCCAGGCAGCACTCGGGATCGCTGCGACATGATATTTCCTCAAAGAGAAAAGCCTGCTGAAACCAGTAAGCGAATAAATAAAGATAAACGGCGCGGTATAAAGCTGGGTATTAAGCAAATTTCAAAGAGAAATGTGTCTTTACCGGATCAATAGATGAGTGGCTACACATCGAGTCTTCAGGAAGTAGATAATTCAGTAAGTCAGGGAATGGGCCAAAACCAGAAGCAACATTAATATGACCGACTTCTCCAAGATTAATAGGATTTAATTGCCAAGCTTTAGCAAGTTGTAAAGCATCAAAAAAATCTAACCAAGGATCATTTTCACTAATCAGTAGTGTTGTAGGCACATTAATTTTTAACTGATGAAAATAATCTTTGTAGTCAGTCAAGCTATGGCGAGCAAAACCAGCTTCACCAAAACGTGCCGGATTTGCGGGAGCAACCAAAATTAGTTTTTTAACTTGAACTTGTAACTCAGGATGCTCGGCCAAAGCGGCAACACTTGTTAAGCAACCGAAACTATGCGCAACAATTTGTACTGGTGCTTGTACTGTTTGAACAGTTTTAACAAATTGCTCAATCCATTCACTTAATACGGGTCTATCCCAGTTTTTTTGCTCAACACGAGAACTAGACACGAGTTGACGCTGCAACCAAGATTGCCAATGTTGATGTTCACTTCCACCTACACCTGGAACAATTACAGAGTGAGTCATGTCTGTTCTCCTTATCCTTAGTACAAAGAATTACTTCTCTGCACTATTGATTTTCACGATTTGATCGAAAACTCCACCATTATCAAAGTGTTGTTTTTGCACTTTTGTCCAACCGCCAAACTCTTTATCAATTGTTACGAGTTTCAATGGTTTAAATACATTGCTGTATTTTTTGAGTACAGCTGCATTACGCGGACGGTAGAAGTTGCGTGCCGCAATTTCTTGGCCAGCAGGTGAGTACAAGTAGTTGAGGTAACCTTTCGCGATGGTGAGATTGCCTTTTTTGGCAGCATTTTTCTCAACAACAGCAACTGGTGGTTCAGCTAAAATCGAAAGAGACGGGGTAATAATTTCAAATTTGCCTGGTTGTTCGCGAACAGCTAAATGAGCTTCATTTTCCCAAGCAAGCAATACATCACCAATGCCACGTTCAGCAAAAGTCGTGGTTGCACCGCGTGCACCCGAATCTAGAACTTTAGTGTGCTTATAAATTTGGCGGACATATTCTTGTGCTTTAGCATCGTTACCACCTGGTTGATGTTTTGCCCAAGCCCAAGCTGCAAGGTAGTTCCAGCGAGCACCGCCAGAAGTTTTCGGGTTTGGTGTAATAATTTCTACACCTGGTTTGATTAAGTCACCCCAGTCTTTAATTTGTTTAGGGTTACCCTTGCGTACCAAAAACACGATTGTTGATGTGTATGGAGTAGAGTTTTGTGGCAACTTCTTCTGCCAATCAGTTGGAAGCAATTTTGCTTTTTCAGCAATTTCATCAATATCAGCTGCAAGCGCTAATGTCACAACGTCAGCATTTAAGCCATCAATCACGGCACGAGCCTGTTTACCAGAACCACCGTGTGATTGTTTAAACTGAATATCTTGTCCAGTACGCTGTTTCCAATAAGTACCGAACTGTTTATTAAAGTCTGTATATAACTCGCGAGTTGGATCATAAGAAACGTTTAAGAATTCTTGAGCTGCAAATGATGAAACAGAAAGAAGTGCAGCAATAACCCCGACTTTTAATTGAGAAAAACGCATGAGATAACCCCTCAAAAATACGAAATGTTCAAAACATGAACGCAGAATAGCGCTAGTCTTTATTCTAAAAAAATAATAAAAAACGAATTTAATATGAAAAATATAGAAATATAAAAAATGGATAAGCTATTCTTAAATCTTGATATATAACAAGTTTCAAAAGTGCTGATTAAATCGGTATAATTTTTTAAAATCAGTCATTTATTAATTAAATGAAAGGTGTTGTATTGTTGGGCGGTTTTTAAGAAAGGACGGATTAAGCATGTGGTGTTTTAAAAATGGGCAACCTGTTGAAACCATTCCGTTACTAGACCGAGCATTTCATTATGGAGATGGATGCTTTACCACAATTCGTATTTTTCAAAATAAGATCGAGCTTAAAGCAAGACACTGGGAACGTCTAAAACTTGCCTCCCAAAAACTAGCTTTAACTGCAAACTTTGACTTCATTGAACAGAGTTTACAGCATCTATATAAACAAAACCTTTTACTCAATGGCACTTTAAAAATTGTAATTAGCCGTGGTGAAGGTGACCGTGGTTATAGTTTGCCAAAGCATGAAGCAGATATTTATGTCTGGTTCTATCCAAAAGCATTAGATCAGTTCCGACCAGACTTTATTAAGTGTGGGGTTTTAAATCAGGCCTTGGGTTTAACCATGCCGAGTCTAGTGGGACTTAAATCTTTAAACCGGCTGGAACAGGTGCTGCTAAAAAAAGAAGCAGATCAACAAGGGTGGGTAGAAGCATTAGTATCTGATGTACAAGGTTATATTGTTGAAGGGGTAAGCAGTAATTGTTTTATTCGTTTAAATGATAGATGGATTACACCAGAACTTCGCTATAATGGCGTCCACGGTGTGATGCGCGCAGAAATTTTGGCGCGTATGCAGCACTATGGAATTGCCTGCGAAGTCAGAATAATTGAATTAGATGAAGTGCCACAAATACAGAGTCTATTCTTTTGTAATGCTTTACATCCAATGCGAGTGGTTACTCAAATCGGTGAACAAACTCTAGATTCACAGGCGTGCCTAAATTTATTTCATAATCTTAACTTGAATCAGATTCATTAATATGCCGAAGCCACCTGTGAACGCGAAAGCAAAAAATGCTAAAAAAAAGGGCAAGAAAACAGCATCTCATTTTCCTAAAAAGTTGGTGCTGATTGGCTTTTTTATCGTTTTAATTTCTATTTTTGCTATTTTGTGGTCAAGTTTATTTAAAGCTTATCCTGTTGAAGGGAAAAAGCAGATGCTATCGATCACATCAGGTGAGACCTATTCTGGTTTTATTGATCATTTAGCCAAAGACAACAAAATCCATTTCCCTATTGTACTTAAGCTTTATCAAAAGTTCATGATTCATGACAGCATGAAAGCTGGTGTGTATGAAATCGAACAGGGAATGAGCGTAAGGCAAGTATTAGAGATGTTGTCTAATGCTGATAATGCTCAGATGAACCGTGTTTTGGTGATTGAAGGTACAACGTTTAAACAACTTATTACTGCATTAAAGAATGATAAAAATGTAAAAAATACAATACTCGATTTACCGGATGATCAGCTCATGAAGGCGCTAGGAATTCCATATCATCATCCGGAAGGTTTATTTGCGCCTAACACTTATTTCTTTGCAAAAGGTGAGACTGATAAAAAAATCCTCACCGCTTTATATCATCATCAAATGAAAGCCTTAGATACTGCTTGGGCAAATCGTGCACCAAACTTACCTTATAAAGATAAGTATGAAGCTTTAATTATGGCTTCAATTGTTGAAAAAGAAACAAGTGTAGATAGTGAGCTTGAGCAAGTATCTGGTGTATTTGTGCGCCGTTTGAAAATTGGTATGCGTTTACAAACTGACCCAACCGTGATTTATGGAATGGGTGATAACTATAAAGGTAAGATTACTCGCGAAGACTTACGTACACCAACTGCATATAATACCTATACCATTAATGGTTTACCGCCGACACCAATTGCTTTACCTAGTCAAAAGGCAATTGAAGCAGCATTACATCCAGATGACTCAAATAATATTTATTTTGTGGCAACTGGTAATGGCGGTCATAAATTTACAGCAGATTTACAGGCTCATAATCAAGCGGTACAAGAGTACTTATCCGTGTTGAGATCGAAGAAATAAGGAAAAAAGATGTTTATTAGCTTTGAAGGCACGGAAGGGGTAGGTAAAACTACACTCATTCGAAAAATTCATCAGCATTTTGAAGAGCAAGGTAAACAAGTTGTTTTAACCCGTGAACCAGGTGGTACGCCTTTAGCAGAACAAATACGTTCAATGCTTTTGGCGGTGAATCATGATGAAAATATGAGTCACGATACTGAACTACTCTTAATTTATGCGGCACGTGCGCAACACTTACAACAAGTGATTTTGCCCGCTCTAGAGTCTAGCAAAATTGTTTTAAGTGATCGCTTTACCGATGCAAGCTTTGCTTACCAATGTTCGGGTCGTGGTTTAAGCCAAGATAAATTACAGCTTTTAAATCAGAACTTTGTGTCACGTATGCCAAACGTGACTTTCTGGTTAGATGCACCGATTGAACTCGGTATGAACCGTGCACGTGAGCGTGGAGCTTTAGACCGTTTTGAACAAGAAAAGTTAAGTTTCTTTACTAAAGTTCGTGAAGGTTATGAGACCTTATGGAAAGCTGAACCTGAACGTATTAAACGTTTAGATGCTACGCAAAGTCCTGATCAGGTTTTTGAGCAAGCCTTACAATATTTAAGATAAATAATAAAAGCCACTCTCATATTTGTGGGAGTGGTTAAAAATAATGACAAATCTGCTTAAAAAGAACATAGAACATATTGAGCAATATTTTATGCTATTTTGAATACTGTTCTTAAATCGAAGAAAAACAAGGATGAAAAGTTCAAAAGAAGAAATTATAGCGTTTCTTGAAAAGGAATTTCCCCCAAGTCTTGAACATTGCACGATTGAATCAGTCACGCCTAAAGCTGCTGTCGTTTATTATCACGTCGATCAAAGACATCAACGACCAGGCGGTACCATATCTGGGCCTACCATGATGACTTTGGCAGACTTTGCTTTGTATATTGCAATACTCGGTGAAATCGGAATTATTGGTTTAGCCGTAACCACTAACTTTAATATTAATTTTTTAAGAAAACCTGCAGGTGATAAAGATCTACGCAGCGAATGTAAACTCATGAAAGTCGGAAAGAGTCTGGTTGTTGGTGAGGTTTGGATTTATTCAGTTGGATTAGATGAACCTGTAGCGCATGTAACCGCAACTTATTCAATTCCACCTAGACCATGAATATTAAATTCAAAAAAAGCACAGCAAGAGCTGTGCTTTTTTTATAAGAAGAACAGTTTAAATTTCTGTATTAACCAATGGTTGTTCTACTGCAAAAGTTGGAGGAGTTAAAACTGTTTTACGAATCTCTTTCGAAGTTTCTGGATAATCGAGCGTGTAGTGTAGCCCACGTGATTCTTTGCGGTGCATGGCACAGCGAACAATCATCTCAGAAACGAGCACAAGATTACGCAGTTCAATCAGGTTTTTGCTAACACGGTAATCTTGATAATATTCAGTGATTTCACGCTTTAACATCTCTATACGGTGTAAGGCACGTTCTAAACGTTTCGTGGTTCTGACAATACCAACGTAGTTCCACATGGTCGAACGTAACTCATCCCAGTTTTGTAAAATCACCACATCTTCATCTGGGTTGGTTACTTGAGAGTCATCCCAAGTCGGTACTTCTGGTAATTTGAAGTTTTCATCAAACTTATTTTCGATGTCTTTTGCTGCACTCATGCCGTAAACAAAGCACTCAAGTAATGAGTTACTCGCCATACGGTTTGCACCATGTAAACCTGTATAAGAGGTTTCACCGATTGCATATAGACCTTCAATATCGGTCTGACTATTTGAGTCAACTACAACACCACCACATGTATAGTGAGCTGCTGGCACTACTGGAATCATGTCTTTGGTAATGTCGATACCTAACTCAAGTAATCGTGCATAAAGTGTAGGGAAGTGCTCTTTAATAAATTCAGGTGATTTGTGGGTAATATCTAACCATACATGACGAATACCGAGACGCTTGATTTCGTGGTCAATGGTACGTGCCACAATATCGCGAGGAGCCAACTCTGCACGATCATCAAAACGAAGCATAAAACGTTCGCCATCTGGCAAGCGTAAATAAGCACCTTCACCACGCATGGCTTCGGTAATTAAGAACGAACGCGCTTGTGGATGGTATAGACAAGTTGGGTGGAACTGGTTAAATTCCATATTGGCTACGCGGCAACCTGCACGGTAAGCCATGGCAATGCCATCGCCTGTGGCAATATCTGGATTTGATGTGTAAAGGTAAGCTTTCATCGCACCACCGCAAGCAAGTGCGGTAAATGGTGCAAGGAAAGTATGAACTTTTTCAGTGTTTTCATCTAAGGCATACAAACCAATAGCGCGATTTGCCTGATCTGTATGACCCAATTTATGCGACGTGATTAAATCAATCGCAATGTAGTTTTCAAAAATAGTAATATTCTTGCGTTCTTTGGCGCGTTCAACCAACGTCGTTGAAATGGCTTTACCAGTAGCATCAGCAGAATGGATAATGCGGCGCTGTGAGTGACCCCCTTCACGAGTTAAGTGAAGTTGCTCATCTTCATCTAAGGTGAACTGAACACCTTGCTCTAAAAGGAAATCAACAGAAGGGCGACCGCCTTCTACAGTATGTTGAACTGCATCTATTTCACATAAATGAGCACCTGCAATCATCGTGTCATTAATGTGTTGTTGAATAGAGTCAGTTTCATCAAGAACAGCAGCAACACCGCCTTGTGCATAGAAGGTACTTGCTTCAGTCAAAGCAGCTTTGGCTAAAACTGCAATATTAAAATGACTTGGTAACGATAAAGCCAGACTTAAACCAGCACCGCCACTGCCCACAATAATCACGTCAAAGTGGTGAATTGTCTGTTGATTAGGCATGTCCATTCGCATCAATTTAAAACGTCCGCTAATGACACCCCTTTTTACCTAAAAAGGCAAGAGCTTAAGCGCTCTAAGTCACAGAAAAATTGCAATTACCTTAAAAAATTGCAATGTGTAAAATAAACATGATCATGATGTCTTATAAGTAAACATATTGTTACGCACAATTCCAAAGCATTGTGATACAAAAGTTTTATTCTTATTTCTCGTAGACCAATTGTGGGTGAGCACCGAATGAAATCTCGCTATTTACAACAAGGAATGTATGCAGCGGTATTTACAGTTGCCGCTGTTCAAGCAAACGCTGCTGTTGATTTTTCAAACCTCGTTGAACAAGTTAGTCCAGCTGTGGTGAGTGTAAATGTCGTAAAAAAAATGACTCAGGATGAACTGTTACAACAGCAAGTTCCTGAAATTTTAAAACGTTTCTTTGGTAATCAGGTCATCATTCCACAGCAACAAGGTCCTCAAGAAAAAACCGCATACGGTAGTGCATTCTTTATTAGCAAAGATGGTTACTTACTTACAAACCATCATGTGATTGAAAATGCTTCCCGCATTAGTATTACTTTAAATGACCGTCGTGAAATTGACGCAACTGTTGTTGGTAGTGATGAACGTACCGATGTTGCATTATTAAAAGTCAATGGAAATAATTATCCAGCTTTAAAAGTGGGTAATGTTGACCGCTTACGAGTTGGTGAGCCTGTTTTAGCGATTGGTTCACCATTTGGTTTTGATTACTCCGCTTCAGCAGGTATTGTCAGTGCTAAATCACGAAATATGAGTGGTGAAACCTCTGTACCGTTTATTCAAACAGATGTGGCTTTAAACCCAGGTAACTCAGGTGGCCCATTGTTTAATCAAAACGGTGAAGTAGTCGGAGTAAACTCACGTATCTTTAGTGGTACTGGTGGTTATATGGGCTTGTCTTTCTCTATTCCAATCGATGTGGCGATGGATGTAGCAGAACAGCTTAAAACCAAAGGGAAGGTTACTCGTTCATACTTAGGCGTTATGATGCAAGATATTGATCGTAACCTTGCTGATGCCTACAAATTACCTAAACCAGAAGGTGCTCTTATCACACAAGTTACGCCAAATTCACCTGCTCAAAAAGCAGGGCTTAGAGCTGGTGATGTGATTTTAAAACTTAATGGAACTTCTGTACTACGCACAAGTGATTTGCTCTATGCTTTAAACAAAGTGCAGCCAAATCAAACTGTTCAGTTTGAAGTATTACGTGATGATAAAACTCGTAATATTTCAGCAACTCTGGCAACCGCACCAGATGAAACACCAGCTACAGGTGCTCAGACTTCTGCCTCTAAAGGTCCGGTTTTAGGTATGAGTATTCGTGATTTAGCTGAGCCAGAGAAAAATGCATTGAGCGTAAAAGGTGGTATTTATGTTCAAGATGTTCGCCGTGGTGGACTAGCATCATTGTCAAATATTATTCCGGGTGATGTGATTATTCAGGTTAATAATACTCAAATTTTGAATAGCCAAGATTTTGCAAAAGTTGTTTCTAACTTACAAAAAAATACGGTTGCGCGTGTTGGAATTATTCGCCAAGGCCAACGTGCAATGCTTGGTTTGCGTATCCAGTAAAATAATTTAAAAATGAACCACCCTGAAAATGGGTGGTTTTTTATTATTTGTATTCGGCATAATGTTCGATCTAGCTAATTTAATTGTAGTTTTAGGTTTAATGATTAAAGTGGGTGTTTTGTGAGCAGTATTTTCGATTTGCATATTCAGGTTCAGCCACAGCATATTGATGCTTTGGGTCATGTTAACAATGTAATGTATGTCCAATGGATGCAAGATGTTGCTGCTGCTCATGTTGAAACATTAGGTGTAGGCGTAACCAAATACCTTGAGCTTAAACATGCAATGGTGGCCGTTGAGCATCATGTGCAATACCGTAAAGCAGCGTTTGAAGGCGAAGAAATTGTACTGCGAACATGGCTCGATGATATCAATGCACTTTACTCATTTCGCCAGTATGTTTTTTATCGTCCTTCTGATCAGGCAGTCTTATTTGTTGGGAATACCAAGTGGGCATGTATTGAAATTGCATCCGGTCGACCAAAACGAATGTCGCCAACTTTTACACAAGCTTATAAGCCCCTTGATACAAGCATAAATCCTTTGGATTTTACTATTTCATATGCTCGTTAGTCGGAAGTATTACATATGCTTTGAATTGTCATTTTTTAGAACATAAGTACAAAGCTCATGATTATTTTGGATACTTTAAAATATCCATCTGCTATAATCTCTCGCAATTTGTTAAACCGCTTTGGCTATGTATTAAAACAAGCTACATAGCACTTTATATTTTCTCAAGGTAGCCCATGGCGCAAGCTAAAAAATCCGTTGATATCAAAAATATCCGAAACTTCTCGATTATCGCTCATATTGATCATGGTAAGTCTACTTTAGCTGACCGTTTCATTCAGATGTGTGGTGGCCTACAAGATCGTGAGATGCAAGCTCAGGTCTTGGACTCAATGGAGCTTGAGCGCGAACGTGGGATTACCATTAAAGCAGCGTCTGTGACATTGTATTACACCCATCCAAATGGGCAGGAATATCAGCTTAATTTTATTGATACACCTGGGCACGTTGACTTCTCGTATGAAGTTTCTCGTTCATTAGCTGCATGTGAAGGTGCATTATTGGTTGTTGATGCTGCGCAAGGCGTTGAAGCACAATCAGTTGCAAACTGTTATACAGCTATTGAACAAGGTCTCGAAGTTCTTCCTATCTTAAATAAAATTGATTTACCGCAGGCTGAACCTGAACGTGTAATTCATGAAATTGAAGAAATTATCGGGATTGAAGCGACAGATGCACCGACTTGTTCAGCAAAAACAGGTTTAGGCGTTGAAGGTGTATTAGAGCGTTTAGTTGATGTTATTCCGGCACCAGAAGGTGACCGTGAAGCTCCACTTCAAGCGTTAATTATCGATTCATGGTTTGATAACTACTTAGGTGTAGTTTCTCTTGTCCGTATTAAACAAGGTCGTATCCGTAAGGGCGACAAAATGTTGGTTAAGTCGACAGGACAAACTCATCCGGTAACTTCTGTTGGTGTATTTAATCCTAAGCATACTGAAACAGATATTCTTGAAGCTGGCGAAGTAGGTTTTGTTATTGCAGGTATTAAAGACATTTTTGGTGCGCCAGTAGGTGATACCATTACACTTGCAACTACACCAGACGTTGCAACGTTACCGGGTTTCAAAAAGGTTAAACCGCAGGTTTATGCAGGTCTGTTTCCAATCGATTCAAGTGACTTTGAACCATTCCGCGAAGCATTACAGAAATTACAAATTAACGATTCTGCCTTGTTCTTTGAACCTGAAAGTTCAGATGCACTTGGTTTCGGTTTCCGCTGTGGTTTCTTAGGCATGTTGCATATGGAAATCGTACAAGAGCGTTTAGAGCGTGAGTACGATCTCGATTTAATTAGCTCTGCACCAACAGTAGTTTATGAAGCTGTTACCAAAAAAGGTGAGACGATCTATATCGACAGTCCGTCTAAGATGCCAGATGGTTCAGTTGTTGAAGATTTACGTGAGCCAATTGCTGAATGTCATATTCTTGTGCCGCAAGAATACTTAGGTAATGTCATGACCTTATGTATTGAGCGTCGTGGTGTACAAAAAGACATGAAATTCTTAGGTAATCAAGTTTCGATTACTTTTGAAATTCCAATGGCTGAAGTTGTAATGGATTTCTTTGACAAGCTTAAATCATGTTCACGTGGTTTTGCATCGCTAGACTATAACTTCGTACGTTTCGAAAGTTCATCTTTGGTTAAGGTTGATGTGCTAATTAATAGTGAAAAGGTTGATGCCTTGGCTATGATTTGTCACCGTAATGATGCTCGTCATCGTGGTATTGCTCTAGTTGAAAAAATGAAAGACTTGATTCCACGTCAAATGTTTGATGTTGCAATTCAGGCTGCCATTGGTGCACAAATTATTGCTCGTTCGACCGTTAAGGCGATGCGTAAAAACGTCCTAGCAAAATGTTACGGCGGTGACGTGTCTCGTAAGAAGAAATTACTTTCTAAACAAAAAGAAGGTAAGAAACGTATGAAACAAGTGGGTAGTGTAGAAATTCCACAAGAAGCGTTCTTAGCTGTTTTGAAAGTAGAAAGATAAAAGAAAGGGCTGGGTGAACTTATATTCTCCCAGCCATAAAGCAAGCAGCTAGGCTGCGAGTGAGGTCATGTGGATTTTGATTTTAATTTAATTCTTGTTCCAGTTACGCTGATTTTATTTGCGGTGTGGTTGCTAGATAAGCTCGTTTTTAAACAGCGTGCGAATAAAGGGCGAGAGAACGAAAATTTTGTTATTACATGGGCCTATGACTTTTGGCCAGTTTTAGCTGTTGTGCTTGTATTACGTTCATTCCTTTATGAACCATTTAACATTCCATCAGACTCTATGGTTCCAACTTTAGAGACTGGCGATTTTATTTTGGTTAACAAGTTTGACTATGGTGTTCGTTTACCTATCGTCAATAAAAAAGTGATTGATGTTGGTGAGCCTAAACGTGGTGATGTCATCGTATTTCGTTATCCACCTCAGCCGACTATTAGCTACATTAAACGTGTAATTGGTTTACCGGGTGATCATATTGTTTATGATCATGGGCAATTGATTATTAATGGTCAAAAAATTCCTAAAGTAGCAACTCAGTTTAGTCGTGAAAAAGATGCTTTAGATACACCTACGTCGATTTATCATAAAGAAACGATTGGTGATCATACCTTTACAATGCGTGAGCTTGAAGGCGTAAATGTTGCGCGTCAGGCACCTTTTATCAACTATGTTGATAATGGCAAATATTCGAACCAAGACGGTTTATATTGGGAAGTGACAGTTCCAAAAGGACATTACTTTGCAATGGGTGACAACCGCGATCAAAGTGCTGACAGTCGTTTCTGGGGCTTTGTTCCTGAAGAAAACTTAACAGGCCGAGCTTTCTATGTCTGGATGCATAAAGAACCTGGTTTCCACCTGCCAAGCTTTAACCGAAATGGAAAAATAGATTAAAAACAACCATTAGGAAAACAAAAATGCGTAAGGCACAACAGGGTACTTCGTATTTAGCAATTTTATTTGGGGTGGTCATATTTGCAATTGCGGCGAAAGCCGTACTTGCAGTTTGGCCAGCATATTGGGATGATCGTGTGATTAATAATCAGATTACTGAGCTTATGCAACAAAGTTCAGCTGATACCACACCCCAAAAGTTTATGACACAAATGGATCAACGACTTGAAATGAACAATATTCGTGATCTCCATTTTAAAGAGATTGCTGAAGTGTTTAACCAATCGGGTCTAATTGTCAAAAAGAAATATGAAGTAAGAAAACCATTCTTACTAAATATTGATTTAGTTTTAACATTTGAGAAGAGTTTTGACAAAACATCAGTTCAAACTAAGTGATCCTCGCTTACTCAGTCGGATCGGTTATCAATTTAAGCAGCCCGAATTGCTACAGTTAGCTTTGACTCATCGTTCGGTGAGTCATAGGTATAACTATGAACGTTTGGAGTTTTTAGGCGATTCGCTGTTGGGGATGATCATCGCCAATTATTTATATCATGCCTACCCACATGAAAATGAGGGGCGTTTAACGCGTATGCGTGCAACTCTGGTTCGCCAAGAAGCTTTAGGTAAAATTGCAACCGATTTGCAACTTAGTCGGTGTTTAATATTAAGCACGGGCGAATTGAAATCTGGTGGTCATCATCGTGAGTCAATATTGGCAGATACTGTAGAAGCGATTATTGGCGCAATATATCTTGATTGTAGTGACCTGAACCTACTCAACGATATTGTGTTAAAATGGTATGTACCTTATTTAGATCATATTGAGCCAACAGATCAACTCAAGGATCCAAAATCACGTTTACAAGAGTATCTACAAGCACGTAAAAAACCTCTCCCTGTTTACGAGGTTGTAGATATTCAGGGTGATGCACCTCATCAGCACTTTAAGGTCGAATGTTTGGTAGATGGTTTACCAAAGATTTATGGTGAGGGGTCAAGTCGTCGTTTTGCCGAGCAGGCAGCAGCGGCGGAAATTTTAAAGTTATTGGAGCAATAACCTGCATGTCGATGCATTCTGATCAAATCAATCCAGATTCAAATGAAAACCAAGATCCAAACAATCTGATTGATCAATTTTTTAGTTCCAAAGGCGTTACAATTCCTTCGGATTTTAAGAGCGGATTTGTGGCGATTGTGGGACGTCCAAATGTGGGTAAATCTACCCTCATGAACCATTTATTGGGTCAAAAACTCTCGATTACTTCGCGTAAACCTCAAACGACACGCCATAAAATTATTGGTATTGATTCACGTGAAAAAATGCAAGCGGTCTATGTAGATACACCGGGGATGCATAAGAAAGAAGTACGTGCAATCAATAAAATGATGAATCGTGCTGCGCATTCTGCACTACGTGACGTTAACTTAGTTTTATTTGTTATTGATGCCTATAAGTGGACTCAAAATGACGATTTAGTGCTTGAGAAACTCAAGAATGCTGAAATGCCAGTTATTTTGGTGATTAACAAAGCTGATACTTTTGAAGATAAAAGAGAGATTCTTCCTCTAATTCAAGAGCGTACTAAGCTTATGAATTTTGCTGAGATTGTTCCTGTTTCTGCTCTACGTGGAGCTAACTTGGAACATTTAAGTGAAACGATTGAAAAATATCTTCCTTATCAGCCACCACTGTATTCATTTGATCAAATTACGGACCGTTCTGAGCGCTTCTTGGCAAGTGAGATCATCCGTGAAAAAATCATGCGTCAGTTGGGTGAAGAACTTCCATACGATTTAACAGTACAAATTGAATCTTTCAAAACGGAAGAAGAAACTGTTAATGAGAAAACGGGACGACTAAAACCAGCTTGTACTTATATCGATGCAACTATTTTTGTGGATCGTGCTGGTCAAAAAGCAATCGTAATTGGTGAGAAAGGTGCCAAGCTTAAAACGATTGGTATGGATGCCCGTAAAGATATGGAAAAAATGTTCGAACAAAAGATCATGCTTACCTTATGGGTTAAGGTTAAAGGCGGTTGGTCTGATGATGAGCGTGCTTTAAAAAGTTTAGGATATAGTGATATCTAAGAAGCAGGGAATACTGGTATGAAAGCAATTACATCAATATTAGCTATTGTTGGATGTGCATTGATGTTGCAAGGTTGTGTGTACAAGCTTGTAACCGTACCAGTAGGTATTGCTTATAAAACAACTAAAGGTGTAGTGAAGGGTACAGCTGCTGTTGTAGGAGCTGTAATTCCTGATGGTGATGACGACGATAAGAAAGAAAAAGAATCTAAGGAATAGTTTCTTTTTATGATGCGCAATGAAATCCTGCATGGATATATGATTCATCATCGTAAATATCGTGAAAAAAGCCATATTGTGCATCTCTTCACTCAAGAGTATGGGCGAGTCGATGGTATTTTAAGACAAACTCCACCCCCTCAATATCAGCCTATCCGATTACAAGCTACGGGTAAAAGTGAACTGAAAAATTTTACGAAACTGGAAATACTAAATCAGCCAGTTTTCTTTTTTGGTGATGCTTTTTTCGCTGGTTTTTATTTAAATGAAATTGTTTTAAGACTTTGCCCTTTAGAAGAAGCAATGCCACAAACATTTGAACAATATCAATTAACACTACTTCAACTACAAGAATTGTCTTCGCACGAAAACCCAGATCTCTTTCTTAGACAGATATTAAGACAGTTTGAACATGCCTTGCTTCCTGAGTTAGGTTACGCGATTGATTTTTCAGTTGATAGCTCCCAAAAAGAAATTTTGCCGCATCAATTTTATCAATTTCAAGTGACTGAAGGCTTTGCTCCAGTCGTTCAGGCAGGCCGTTCATCTTTGTCTGGAAAAGCAATTTTATCTATGTTGGACTATGAGCAAGGTCAGGATTTTTCTCACGAACAATTGCAATTATTAGGTAAACTATACCGTCAAATGATTACATCGCTTTTAGGAGATCGTCCCCTAAAAAGCCGACAATTGTGGATTCAAAACACTCAAACTCAATCGTAATTAGGATTTATTTATGGCTGCATTGCTTGGTGTAAACATAGACCATGTTGCTACTTTAAGACAGGCGCGCGGTACGACTTACCCAGATCCTGTAGAAGCTGCTCTCATTTGTGAACAAGCTGGCGCAGAGGGTATTACTTTGCATTTGCGCGAAGACCGTCGCCATATTCAAGATGATGACGTGCGTCGTATGCGTCCATTGTTAAAAACGCGTATGAATCTAGAGTTGGCTGTTACTGATGAAATGGTCGAGTTTGCAAAAGAAATTCAGCCACAGCATGTGTGCTTCGTTCCTGAAAAACGCCAAGAAGTGACAACGGAAGGTGGTTTGGATGTCGTAGCTAATTTTGAAAAAGTTAAGGCTGCAACTCAAGCTTTAGCTGCATTGGGTTGTGATGTATCTTTATTTATTGATGCAGATTTTGCTCAAATTGATGCGGCAATTGCATGTGGAGCACCTACGATTGAGTTACATACAGGTGCGTATGCAGATGCGGAAACAGAGCAAGAGCAACAAGAAGAACTAGCACGTATCGTAAAAGGTGTCGAATACGCGGCAGCAAAAGGTTTAGTTGTAAATGCCGGTCATGGTCTCAATCTAAAAAATATTGCTCCAATTGCAGCGATTCCACAAATTCATGAGTTAAATATTGGTCACTCAATTATTGCTGAGAGTGTTTTTGTAGGTCTGGTACAGGCTGTTAAAGATATGAAAACAGCAATTCAGGCAGCAGGATAATTAGTAATGTCGAGTATCAATTATGATGAGTTAATGCAGCCTGTATTAGACTTCTTGGGGTGTCAAACCCCAAATGAATGGTTGGATGAGGCAATCAATAATTTAGATATCTTGATGCAAGATCATGCTAATTGTGAAAAGAAAGCTGCTAGTACAGCAATGAACTTAATGTTCCGCTATAGCTTCTTTCCTGACTTACAAGTAAAACTTGCTCAACTTGTACGAGAAGAAATGCTTCACTACGAACAAGTGCTTGAACTTATGGCTAAGCGTGGTCAAGAGTGGACTGGTTTAAGTGCCGGACGTTATGCTGGTGGTCTCCGTAAAGAGATTCGTACCTATGAACCTGAAGCTTTAATCGATGTACTTGTGGTAGGTGCTTTTGTTGAAGCGCGTTCATGCGAACGCTTTCATGCACTTGCTCCACGTGTAGATGATGAGTTAGGACGCTATTATCGTTATCTGCTTAAATCAGAATCACGTCATTTCGAAGACTATTTAGCTCTCGCACTCGATGTGGCCAAAACAGCAAAAATGAAAAATCCTAAAGAGGATATTCAGCAGCGTATTGAACATATTCGTGAGGTTGAAAAAAATCTGATATTAACACCAGATGATACTTTCCGTTTTCACAGTGGTGTTCCTGCGTAGTTTTTGACGGCTTTTGTTAAAAAAGTTTACCTTCCAAGGTAAACTTTTTTATTGGGTATAATTTATCTAGTGGGATCAAATAACTCTGCTTTTAGTTATTTAATGCATATAATTATTTAATAAATATATTTTTTATAGATTTTAATTTCTCTTAAAATTTTTAAAAAAACTTTTATTTTTTTAGCCTAATAATAAATATTGTGTAAATATAAAGGCTGATATGTTCATCATGAGTTCAACTAAAATAGTTGATTATTTCCAAGGATATAAGAATGTTAGCATTAGTTACAGGCGCATCGGCAGGTTTTGGTTATAGTATTTCAAAAAAGCTGATCGAGTTAGGCTATAACGTTATTGGATGCGGAAGACGGGCAGAAAAACTAGAAGAACTAAAACAACAACTTGGTGAAAAATTCTATCCATTAGTATTTGATATGACGGATACAGCAGAAAATATAAATAAGATATTTAAGGAGTTACCCAATGAATTTCAGATTGATCAAATTGACTTACTTGTAAATAATGCAGGTTTGGCATTGGGTTTAGAGTCGGCAGATAAAGCGGAATTAGATGATTGGTACACGATGATTGATACCAATGTTAAAGGGCTTGTGACAGTTACCCGATTAATTTTACCAAGTATGGTAAACAAGAAATCTGGCTTAATTATTAATATGGGTTCAATTGCAGGTACATACCCATATCCGGGTGGTAATGTTTACGGTGCAACAAAGGCTTTTGTAGAGCAGTTTAGTCTAAATCTTCGTGCGGATTTGGCTGGTACAGGTGTGCGCGTGACTAACGTTGAACCAGGGCTGTGTGGGGGGACTGAATTTTCTCTTGTACGTTTTAAAGGAGATCAAGATAAAGTGAGTAGTCTCTATGATAAGAAAAACCCAATTTTGCCTGAAGACATTGCAAATACGGTAGCTTGGATTGCATCTCAACCACCACATATCAATATTAACCGTATAGAAATGATGCCAACAACGCAGTCTTTTAATCCTTTAAAAGTGGTTGAAGTAGAAGAATGATTTAAGAAGAAAATATGTTGTTTAGAGTTAAGTTGTATCGTTAAACCTAACACATGCTCTAAGAAAAAATTAAATCCTCTATCAATAGATAGGGGATTTTTTGTAGTTATTGATAAATTTATGGCAAAAAAAAGCCCACTTTAATGCTGCGGGCTTTTTCGTATTTGGCTCTCCCACCTGGGCT